>JAAVYR010000018.1 GCA_022791255.1 Peptococcaceae bacterium
CCACCTGAACAAGAGAAATGTAGCAGTAGATGAAAAAGTACAAGCCGGACAAGTTCTCGGGGTAGAAGGAAATACCGGCAATGTAACTGGCAGTCATCTGCATCTGGAGCTGAGAAAAGTCTATGCAGACCGTATGACGACCATAGACCCGGCAGACTACTTAAAGATTAAAAACAAAGTAGGAGATGTGGAAATGGAAAAAGGCACGAATGCAGTCAGTAACTGGGCGAAGGATGCTTGGAAGTGGGCCAAAGAAAAAGGGCTTTTAGACGGTACCCGACCCCAGGAGCCTATTACTCGGGAAGAGATGGCGGTAGTACTGGAACGGGTAGTTAATTTAAAATAAGAAAACTCTCGACTTATTTCGAGGGTTTCTGTATAATGTATGAAGCTAGAGGGGACAGGCAAACCTCGAAAGGGGTCGGGGCTTATGGCATATGGGATTACATATAGGCCTACCAGGGAAGAAGTAAAGAATTTTATAGCCTCTCATTGTTTGGATTGTGAGGAGGAGGGAAAAGACCGGCGCAGCGGCCATGGTCTTTTTATTTTGCCAAATCAGCCGGAACCTGTTAAAATTACGATGAAGATAGGTGAGAAAACGGCAACGGTCAATGGGAAACAAATGCAGCTTGATGTTGCGCCTTTCACCAAAAATGACAGAACCATGGTGCCCATTCGCTTTGTGGCCGAGGCTTTGGGGGCAAATGTGGACTATATTCCGAAAGAGCAGAGGGTGGAGATTATTTTGTAAAAAAGTACACACAAAAGTACACACTTTAATTTATTTTATATAATATTTTTAGTTTTTTATAATAGAAAAATATTTATAAAACACCAGCTTAACAGTAATAGTATAATATTTTCTGTTATACCTAAAGGGGTTCGACCCCGGTTTCCGGCACCAAATGATGAGACCTCTGAAGCTTCAGAGGTCTTTTTATTTATGAATATGGCCTTAAAGACAGGTTTTGGAATGAAAATTTATAGAAATATTAGATGAACAGGAGATGATATAGTGCACTACATTAGTTTTTACCAATCCCCTATGGGAGAAATCCTTTTGGCTGCAGATGAAGAGGGTTTGACTGGCTTATGGTTTTGTGGACAAAAATATTATGCAGCTGGACTTGCATCTGTTCATGAAGAAAAGGAAACTACAGTACTATCTGATACAAGGCACTGGTTGGATATTTATTTCTCTGGGAAAGATCCAGAGTTTATGCCTAATCTTCATATGATAGGTACCCCCTTTCAACAAGTTGTTTGGCAAAGATTGCAGCAGATTGCTCGTGGACAAACTCTGACCTATGGGGAGATTGCAAGGTTTGTTGCAGTGGAAAAAGGTCTTGCTCATATGTCTGCTCAGGCAGTGGGAAGTGCTGTAGGGCATAATAAAATTTCTATCATCATCCCTTGTCATCGTGTGGTGGGTGCTGATGGCAGCTTGACAGGCTATGCAGGAGGTATAGAGAAAAAGCTACAGTTGTTAGCGTTAGAGGGGGCGGATGTGGATGGACTATTTATTCCTACCCGAAAAACGGCTTCCAGATAGGGAAAAGGCCGTTTTGCAAAAAGACCTTACTTATGAAATCCTTTCTGTTGTAGCAGAAATCCCCAAGGGCCGGGTGGCCTCTTACGGTCAGATTGCTCGATTGGTCGGCAGGGAACGTAATGCTAGATTGGTAGGGCGCGTCCTTAGCCAGGCGCAGCAATATGGGGAATATCCTTGTCATCGTGTGGTAAACCATGCCGGTAGATTGGTACCAGGCTGGGAAGAACAGGCCATATTATTGCAGCAAGAAGGCGTTGTCCTAAAAGATGAAAATCATGTGGATATGAAAAAATATCAGTGGGAAATATAGAGATAAAAAAATAGAAACAGCTCGGATTGTTTTACAATCCGAGCTGTTTCTATTTGAAAGGATATTTGTTGCATATGTAAAATATCATAATCTAATGTTGCTATCAAGAGGAAAATTGTCGAATAATAGCAGCTGAAAATATTTTTATCGCTTTCCCTGTAATAGTTTGCCGATAATGATACCTACAAGGACAATAGCTGCGTAAACGATGGCGTAAATCCAAGCGGAGCTATTGTAATAAATGTAAATTGTGGGGAGAAATAGAACGAATGTTAGGACGGGCAGTGTTAGATCGAAACCATGTCGGATCCCGTATATAATCGCGGTAACTAATGCAATTAGCGGCATGATACATAGCATTAATAACATAGCGGAGCCGGTATTTTTTGCCCAAAGTGGTAATAGGTAAAAATTAATTCCCAATATAACTATGTATGGTATTTGTGCAATTAGATTGTTTTTCATGGTTTGCCTTCCTGTTATTTTTCTAGGGTGAACAGTTGATCAACGGTTGTTTCCAGGTAATGTGCCAATCTCATAGCTAGCTCTAGGGTGGGGTTATATTTATTGTTTTCGATTGCGATGATAGTTTGCCTGGAAACACCTAGGGCTGCAGCAAGGTCTTCCTGGCGGTATCCTTTTTCTTTACGAAGTTCTTTTATTTTATTTTTCATAAGATAACACCTGTAAAAATAAATGCTGTTACTGTGGTAGCAATGATGCTGACAGCTATGCATATGATTATAATCATCTTTATAAACGGCTCTGTTTCAAAAGCGTCTATATCCCCTTTTACAGCGTTGCGAGTTAGGATGGCCTGAGAAAGTGTTTGAATAATCACTGCGGTGACTAAAAGCAAACAGGGCAGCAGATTTAGTCTGCTATGGGTATGATAAACTTGGTAGCTTTCGTATAAAGACCAAAATAAAAGGGCTGCTATTAAAAAAAGATAAGCATTCTTTTGGGCTTGATGGAGAATGGCTTTCTCCATCTCATCGGGGCGGCGGTATTTCAGCTTTTTTAATAAGTGTTTCATAGGGGTCTCCTTTGGAAAAAATGTAAAGAACTTTTTACATATTGTATTATAGTTGATAAAAAGGGAAAAGTCAAAAGTTTTTTACATTTTCCAATAAATAAAAAGCGTTGCTGTTTTAGCAACGCTTTTTAAAGAGGTATATTTTACATAAAGAAAAGATGAATGGCAATGGATGCTAATGGAATGGCAAGGATGGTCCGTTCCAAGAAGCATACAATGATTTCCCAGAATTTAATAGGAGATTTGGTTGCCATCATAACTGTTGCAGTTTCAGAGAAGAAAATAATCTGTACCATGGAAACCAATACGATGAATGCTCTAGCTGCTTCTGGCAGTGCAACACCAGTACCATTCATCACGAGGACGGGCAAGAGCATTTCTGCAATCCCTACGGGAACAGCTGGTGCAATGGTAGCCGCTTCCGGTACTTGGCAGATAGCAAGAAGTGGTTGGAAGATGTAACCTAACCAGTTAAAAATCGGTGTGTATTCTGCCAAAATCATACCGGATACACCAATGGCAGAAAGCATCGTCAGTACTTGTGGTAAGATAAGGAAGCTGTCTTTCAAGCTGCTGGTAGCATCACTCACAATGCCTTTGGCGATGGCAGCCCGTTTGATAGCACGGTCTACACCGATGGTCAGTGTTTTGCCAGTGAATTTTAAGCCTTCTTTGCGGTCTGCTTCTGTTTGCACTACACCATTATAATAAATATCTTTCTTCCGGGAGATAGGTGGGATGCGAACAACAATGGCTTCCATGATAAATACCATAATGAAGCTAATGAGATACAGCTTACCAAAATGATGGCCCATGTTTGCCGTGTCGATTACCAGCGCTGCAAAGCCAATGCTTACTGCGGAGAAACAGGTCATAATGGTAACCATTTCTCGTTCGGTATAAACATTCTTTTTCCAGAGGCGGTTGGTGATGAGTACCCCTAAGGAAGAAGAACTTACGAAAGAAGCGACGGCATCAAGAGCGGATTTACCTGGAACCTTAAATACAGGACGCATTAATGGTTCTAGGATAGCGCCGATGATTTCTAAGAAGCCATAGTTTAATAAGAATGGCATAAAGATAGCCCCTACGAGGATAATCCCTAATACACCTTTTACAACTGGGGGAATAACATCGCCGCCAGTCATATCACTGACGATAATCTCTGGACCTTCAAAGCCAGGGATTGTCATGTGCATGGCGTAAACTACCAAGTATAGGAGACCTAAGCCATAAAGAAAAGTATGCAATACTTTGTCATTACTGTATGTATCTGCAAACCAGGCAGTAGATTTACCTTTCTTGATATACTTAAAATAGATATGCATGCAGAAATTAGCTGCTACAAATGCTGCTAAAATCCAGTAAATTGCATTACCAAAAAGGCCGGTGAAACCATTATAAATCTTGCCGAAGATAATGCTGCCATCTGGCGTGGAGCAGAAAAAGACTACTAAACCAATGAGGGAAAAAACCAAAAAGCGAATGAGCCCCATAGTCCGTTGGCTAGAAGATAATGTGATATGATCTAGCTCTGCAGATGGGGTATCGCTATCGTATACTACTTTGTTTTCGTCGTTTAGGGCGGTCATTAAATTGCTCCCTTCTCTTTTTTCTTCACGGCGAGGATGGAGAGGAATTCAAATACTAAGTTAGCAGCAAGATAAGCAGTGATTTCACCATGGTCATAAGCAGGTAAAACTTCTACCACATCGAAGCCAACAAAGTTTAATTCCTTAATATTTCTGATAAATTCTAAGGACTCATAAGATGTAAAGCCGCCTACTTCTGGAGTGCCTGTACCCGGTGCATAGGCTGGGTCTACAAAGTCGATGTCAAAGGTTAAGAAAGCAGGGGTATTCCCAACTCGTTCATGAATGGTCTTAATCAGTGCGTCAAAACCCATGGCCCGTACTTTGTGTGCAGGGATGAGGAGCATACCCAAGTCTGCTGCCATTTTGTGTTCGTTGGGGTCATAGAGGGAGCCTCTCATACCGATTTGGATGGAATGAGCAGGGTCGATTAAGCCTTCCTCTAATGCACGGCGGAATGGGGTGCCGTGATTATATCTTTGACCGAATACTTCATCACATAAGTCAGAGTGAGAGTCAAAGTGTACCAAAGCTACTGGACCATGTTTTTTGGCAACAGCACGGAGCTCTGCTAGGGTAATGGCATGGTCGCCGCCTAAGATAATGGGAACAGCGTTCTTTTCAACAATGCTGGCAACGCCGGCTTCGATGGCGTCGTAAGACGGATGAATATAGCCAGGTGTAACATTAAAGTCGCCCATATCGCCGCCTTTTAAGTTGTCTAATACATTTACCTGCATGATAACATTGTTTGGTTTCATCATAGCAGAAATGCTTCTGATACCATGAGGACCGAAACGGGACCCGGAGCGGAAAGAGCTACCGGTATCAAAAGGTGCTCCTGCAATGACAAAGTCTAATCCATCGGCAGAGTCTACTCTCTGCATTCTCATAAATGTGCCCATGTTGCAAAAACGAGGTGAAGAAAGGGCGCTGGCTGGTTGTTTAACATCCATGTTTTATTCCTCCCTTTATTAAATAAGTAATAATAAAATTAAGTAAGTGTGAAATAAAATGTTGCTTGGTCGGGATACAAAAAAAGAGCAGCCTTATGGATTAGGCTACTCTGGTATTCCGACATGTTTTATGACAACATATTTGGTCATCATCTCTGTCCTTTTGCCTGAGAGTTTCAGCTTTTTTAGCCTTGCCCCTTCGGCACCCAATTCAATGGGTTTCTCCAGAGTTTCCTCGTCTTTCAGTCTTAAAAAATCCTGAAAGCCTCATAAGAATTTACTACATCATATCATAATCCTTGTTTTTTTGCAAGGAAAATCTCTATATCATTTTATAGAAGGAAGAGAAATTTGTCTAAAAGTAACATATTTCATAAAAATTTCTTATTTTTTGTTGGAAAAGAGAGGGGTAAGAGGGTTTCCGGATATTCAGTAGAATATAAAAAAGGATTGCAAAATAAAAAAAAATGTATTAGACTATTATTAGTAATTGTTACTAATAAATTAAAAGAGGTAGTAGTATGGATAACACAGCATTATTTCAATTATCCTATGGATTATACGTCGTTACCACCAAAGGCAAAGGCCGTATCAATGGCCAAATAGCGAATACAGTTTTTCAGATTTCTGATACACCGGTGCGATTAGGGGTAGGTTTGAATAAAAATAATCTCACTAATGAATTAGTAAAGGATAGCGGTATTCTTTCGGTACAAGTATTAGAGCGGGATGTACCGTTTGATGTTATTAGCCGCTTTGGCTTCCAATCTGGCAGGAATGTGGATAAGTTTGCTGATATTGCTTACCAGACTAATGCAGATGGTTGTCCTATACTCGTAGATGGCATTGCAGCTCAAATCGACTGCAAGGTAATTGGTGCTATGGATGTGGGTAGTCATACCTTATTTATTTGTGAGATGACCGATGCGATAAGAAATGATAAAACGCCATTGACCTATGCCCAATACCATGAACGGAAGAAAAACGGCGGCGCTTTATTAGGTGCGGCTGCTGCTGTGCCGGAGGTTGCACCGACAGCTCCAGCAGATGGAACCAATGGTAAGCGGTATCAATGCATGATTTGCGGACATATTTATGATGAAGCCAAAGAAGGGGTTCCTTTTGCAGACTTACCAGAGGATTGGGAATGCCCTATCTGTCATGTGAAGAAAAAAATGTTTACAGAAGTAAAATAACAAATAATAAAGAAATAAGAGGAGGCATTTTTACAATGGAATTAAAAGGAAGTAAAACAGAAAAAAACTTATGGGAAGCATTTGCAGGGGAGTCTATGGCAAGAAACAAATACACTTATTTTTCCTCTGTAGCAGATAAGGAAGGCTACAAACAAATTGCGGCCATCTTTACGGAAACGGCTGATAATGAAAAGGCTCATGCGAAAGTTTGGTTTAAATTGTTAGATGGGATTGGTACTACGGCTGAAAACTTAAAAGCTGCCGCTTGCGGGGAAAACGAAGAATGGACTGCTATGTATCCAAGAATGGCAAAAGAAGCTGATGAAGAAGGTTTTCCTGTGATTGCAGAACTGTTCCGCAAGGCTGCTGCTGTAGAAAAAGATCATGAAGAACGGTATAAAATCTTAGCTGAACACGTGGAAAACGGTACTGTTTTCAAAAGAGAAATGCAAATCGTATGGCAGTGCCGGAATTGCGGTCATATTTATGTAGGTACAGAAGCGCCGCAGGTTTGCCCTCTGTGCGCTCATCCCCAAAGCTTCTTTCAAGAATTAGCAAAGAATTATTAAAACCTAAAAGACTGCCGTTTATATGGCAGTCTTTTTTATAGAGGAAATTGTGGGAAATGTATAAAACGAAGTAAAAAGGGAAATATTTACAAAAAGGGTTTTTATGGTATAATGACTTCAGTAAAAGTAAGTTTGATAAGAATTTATGAGAAGAGGGGAAAAAGATGGATATGATTACGAAAGAAATGAGTATTTTAGAAGCTGTACAGACTTGGCCAGAAACTGCTGCTGTATTTATGGAGTTTGGCATGGGATGCTTAGGCTGTATGGCAGCTCGGTTTGAAAATATTGAACAAGGGGCTACTGCCCATGGTATTGATGTAGATGCATTGGTAGATGCTTTAAATGCAGCTATCGCTGAATAAAGCAGGATAAATCACAGTATGCAGGAGAAAAGGAGGAGGCTGTTATGGCAGATTATTGTTTGAGAGGCATTAGTGAAAATGGACAAGTTCGGTTTTGGGCTATTCGCTCTACTGATTTGTGTGAGGCAGCTCGTCTTTGCCAGCAGTCTTCTCCTGTGGCTACTGCGGCTCTAGGCCGGTTACTTACGGCTGGCGTAATTATGGGATTATCCTTGAAGGAGCAAGACCAGATTACCCTGAAGGTGGAAGGCAATGGTCCCCTAGGACAGCTCATTGCCGTAGCGGAAGCAGACGGCACGGTGCGGGGCAGAGTGGAAAATCCTTTGGTCGTGGTGCCGGATAAAGCCCCTGGCAAGTTAGATGTAGGGCAGGCTGTAGGGCCAGATGGCTTCTTGCATGTTATCAAAGACATGGGTTTTGGCGAGCCTTATGTGGGGACAGTATCCCTTCTTAGCGGAGAGATTGCTGATGATATTAGCAATTATTATGTAGAGTCGGAGCAGGTGCCAACGGCGCTGGCACTTGGCGTCATGATAGATAGAGATTATCATGTATCAGCTGCTGGGGGGTATATGGTGCAGCTCCTTCCTGGTGCAACAGAAGAAACAGCAGAAATACTTGAAAAAAACATCTTATCTTCTCCTGTGGTAAGCGCTATGATTGACCGTGGTGATACGCCGGAAGTCATGTTAGAGCAAATATTAGCAGGTATTGATTATAAGATTTTAGAGCATAAAGACGATATTAAATTTCAATGTCGTTGCTCTCATGAGAAATTAGCTGACGCCTTGGCAAGCTTAGGGACGGACGAGTTAACCGATATGAGAGAAACGATGGAGCAGGTAGAATTAACTTGTGGTTTTTGCGGAAAGAAGTATTATTTTGCGAAAGATGAATTGACGGAAATCATTGACCGCTTAGAGAAATAACCCAAGAATAAATACCGGAGGAAAACATGAAGCAAGGGATTTTATTTGATTTAGACGGGACTCTTTGCAAAATGGATTTAGACCAATTTAATAAAGCATATATGACGGGAATGGCAGAGTATTTCCAGGATATTGTGCCGATTGAGGCATTTGCCGGGCAAGTGATGAAGTCTTGCGGGTTTATGGTGGCCCATGCTAATCCGTATATCTTTTGCAAGAATGTGTTTATGGAGCACTTTGCTAGAGTCTTTGGCCTCAATGAGGAGCAAGTATGGAACCGTTTGGTGGAATTTTATACAGAAGTATTCCCACAATATCGGGAATATGTAGAACCTTGCCCGGAAAACCAGGCGCTAATTGCTTTGGCACGGGAAAAGGGGTATAAAATTGCGGTAGCCAGCAATGCCATTATGCCGTTAGTTGCCATTGAGGAGCGGGTGCGCTGGGCTGGCTTAGACCCTGCCCAGTTCGACTTTGTCACTGGCATGGAAAATATGCACTTCTGTAAGCCCAATACTGGCTTTTTCCAGGAGATTGCTCAGCATATTGGTGTGCCGGCAGAAAACTGTGTCATGCTAGGCAATGACCTTGCAGAGGATATGCCTGCCCACGAAATTGGCATGAGTACTTTTCTAATCGGAGAAGAAACTGATGGACAGGATGAGAATGTAGACTGGCATGGTAGCTTAGAAGATTTTGGAGAGCTGCTGGCAAATGATTTTGTTTTGCCGGAGCAACTATCGGACAGTGAAGCATAAGTAAAAAGCATAAATAAAAAGGAGAGCAATCTATTGCTCTCCTTTTTTTGTTCTTCTTATTTATTAGATTTTTTCTTTTTCAAATTACTGAAAATTGCAAAGCCTGCCACTAGGAAAAAGGCAATCGTTACAATAATTTCTATTTTGTCATACATAGCTTCCCCTTCTTTCTTCTGCATGAGATGTCTGACATTGGTCTTGATTTTCTTTCCTATTTTACCATGATAAGGTAGAAAGTCAAGATTATCCCAGACAATGAATGGCGATGCCGCAGAAAAAAGGGGCTGATTTTATCTTCTCATTTTATGTCCGCAATAAGGGCAAACCAGGTAATATTCATCGGTTTCTAAATAATCTATTAATTCTTTTCTGCTGGTTTCTGGCAGCGGCATAGGGATTTGCGCTAACATATCCCGAGATGGGATAAATACTTTATCTCCTGGGTAGATGATTTTATCTTCGCTAAGCTGCGGATTTACGGTGAGTATTTGGTCTACGGTAAAGCCGTTTTCTTTGGCGATTTTATAGAGAGTGTCGCCTTTTTTTACAGTGTAAACATAAGGCTTGCTTTGACTAGGTTTCCAATTGTCCATTTCGTCATCATCATATTCATGACAATGACAGTGATAGCGGTCGCCTTCTGGGCTAACATAGTCCATTTCATACTTGGAGCGATATTTATCGGTATAATAGGCTTCTTCTTTTTTTGCTGCTGGTTTTTCATAACTGTAATATTTGCTGCTCACTGGCATAGCGGCATAGTCGGAGTCTAATTCAAAATCCTCATAAGCGGCAGCGGCTTCTTCGGCGCGGGGCTGTGGACGAACGGGACGGCAGCCGGGCGGGCATTTTGGTGGTTGGGGTTTACTTTCTTTTTCTGGGATGAAGACTTTGTCTCCGATGTAAATTTGGTTTGGATTGGTGATTTGCGGATTGGCGTCCATCAGTTCATCCAATGTGAGTTTATGGCTTTGGGCAATTTGCCAAAGGGTTTCTCCTTTTTTAATGGTATGTATTTTCATTGATATTCCCCCTAAAAAGTTCATTTTTTCTCATAGTATTCTGGTTCTTTGAATTGGTGCTTGTATGCTGGGAAGATTTAACTTGGGAAGATTTGTTTTTGAGTTTCGGACCGGGGTATGGTAAAATGACAGAGAATTATCTAGTATCAGCTGGATGTGTTAGATGTATGGATTAAAATGAAATTATGAGGAATAGCAATGGAAAAGGTTGCTTTATGTAAGTGTCAGTCTTATGAAGAAAAAGAGATTGCAGACGCTCTATATCAAGGGTTTGATTTGTTAGCAGCTGAAGAGTTTTTACCTGGAGCGGGACAGATTGTTTTCTTGAAGACAAATTTGCTGATGGCGAAATCTCCAAAAAGTGCCGTCGTAACCCATCCTGCTGTGGTAGAGGCGGTAGCCGCTTATTTTTGTAAAAGAGGCGCTCGGGTTATTATTGGCGATAGCCCCGGAGGGCCGTTTTTACCTGGACTGCTGAAAAGTGCATATCATGCAGCGGGGCTAATAGGGGTAGCGGAGCGGACAGACAGTACATTAAATTATGATGTATCAGTACAGGAAGTGCTAGCTGCAGAAAAGACAAGAACTAATTCTTTTTCTATGGTAAAGGCTATGTTAGAAGCTGACGCCATCATCTCCCTAGCAAAGCTAAAAACCCACTCAATGATGATGTATAGTGGTGCTGCAAAAAATATGTATGGCGCCATTGCCGGCATGGCAAAGGTGGATTATCATTTACGGCTGCCAAATTATACGGATTTTGCTCATCTTTTAGTAGATGTTTGCGAGACGGTAAAACCTGTTTTTAGTATCATAGACGGCATTGTTGCCATGGAAGGGAACGGTCCCTCTGGCGGTATGCCGCGGCAAGTGGGTGCGCTGGTTATGGGAAAAAATCCCTATGCTGTTGATTGGATTGGTGCTAGTGTATTGGGGATGTCGCCTGAAGATATCCCAATGCTTGCAGCGGCAAGAGAACGGGGGCTGGTGACGCCTGCAGATATCCATATATATGGAGAAGAACTAAGCACTTTGCAAATCACTGATTTGCAGCTGCCAGATAGCCGGCCTATCCATTTTTATCATCAAAAGTTGCCGGGGTTTTTATCTGACTGGTTGGATAATCGCATCAAACCTAGGGTTCGAGTAGAGAAAAACCGCTGCATTGGTTGTGGTAAATGTGTAGCCCATTGCCCGCCGCGTGCTATGTCACTGGTAGATAAAGTTCCTAAGATAGCGGAAAAGAAGTGTATTTGCTGTTTTTGTTGTCAGGAGCTTTGCCCAGAAAAAGCCATCGAGATATATCGAGGCTGGCTAGGCAGGTTCTTAATGGAGCATAAAAAATCATAAATTTTATAGGCTTAATAGAAATGAATATTGATAGAATATTTAAGATATGGTAGAATGATAACATGAGAGATGAAATTAATTTACAAACTACAAAAATATTGGCGGGCTGTCATGATCTTGCGGTCCTATTAAAGGATAGTCCGGAATTTGCTGCTTACCAAAAGGCCAAGGAGGCTGTGGGCAAAAATGAGTCAGTTTTGGAGCTTTTAATGAAGTTTCGTGCTCTGCAAATGCGAGTTCAAGTAGCTCATTTAGGTAAGGCAGAAAATCTGGCCCTAGAAAAAGAATTAGACGATATGTATTTTACTTTGAGCATGTATCCGGAAATCAATGATTTCTTAAATGCAGAGTATCGTTTTTCTAAACTGGTAGGAGAAATGCAAAAGATTTTTGCCAGTGAGCTTGGGGTGGAGCAGGCAGCAATGGAATTGCCCAATTTAAACTAATCTCAATTTAAACCAGTTTAGTCCAGATAGGCAAAAGAAACATAGATATCAGACAGGTGGTAGTTATGGGGGAAAAAGGTGTATTACGGCAGCAGCAAGTACCGTCGGCGGCAGCTGCAGCAAAACCAGCAATCGCAAAACAAAAGAGAATGACAAAACAAAAGGCATTAATCTGGCAGATATTATCCGAGACCAAATGTCATCCGACAGCAGAGTGGGTATATGCAGAAGCCAGGAAGGCAATGCCCAATATTAGTTTGGGTACGGTATACCGTAATTTACAGCTTCTGGTGGCAGATGGGTTGGCGCAAGAATTAAACTATGGTAAGAATGTCAGCCATTTTGATGCTAATGCAGGTATGCATTATCATTTTGTTTGTGAAAAGTGCGGTCGTGTTTATGATATTGAGACGCCGTTAAAAAAGAGCATTTTTTCTCCCGGGGAAGATTGTGGCTGTGGCAAGGTACACCATTATCGGTTAGAGTTTTACGGAGTGTGTCACCATTGTCATGGTAAATAAGTAAATAAGTAAATAAATATTTGTGGTATAGGACATTCAGGATTGCAGGATTGATTGTAAAAAAGTCGGTGAATTTTCATCGGCTTTTCTTTTTGTCTTGTTTTATTAGTTGACACCTGACTGGTTTTTTATTATCATATCTTTATGCTCATCAGAATAAAATGATTGTTTTTCATATTATTTTCATTTTAAGTTATGATAATGTTAGATGTATTTTGAAAGACAGATGAAAAAGCAGATTGATGAATTTAGGAGGAAGTAAACTGTGGTTATTCAAAAAATCCGTAATACAACAAAAAATCAAAAGACCTTGCTGGGGATTATGGTAGCTGTTTTAATCTTTGGTCTTTTAGCTAGTTATTTTATCTGGCAATCTCCTGATTTTGGTACTAACCAAGGCCAAATGACCCCAGAGCAGATTGATAAGCAATTAGAAGCATATGATGACTCCATCGCCAAAGCCAAAGAAGAATTGGCAGCAAAACCTGACGACTATAGCCTTTTAGTAAATCTTGCTTCTCTTTATCAAGCCCAAGGAGAATTATTAACAGAAGCAGAACGGTATAACGATGTGCTTACTAGCTATGCTAATGTAATCGAATATTACACAAGAGCACTTGCCAATAAACCAGCTGAACTCAATGCTAGCGCAGAAGCAGATATTTATGCAAAAATTGCTAACGCAAACTGGGTAATTGGCTACAATGAAGGGGCAGACGAGGCTTTTGCTAAAGCATTGGCATTAGACCCAACCAATTGGTCTATCAACTATCTCCATGTGATGTATTTATTCAGTGCGAATGGTGTTGACGCTGCTTTAAGCGCAGCTAAAGATTATCAAGCTCTGGTAAAAGATGATGCTGAACTTAGCAAAAATGCTGACGCTTTGGTAAATCAAATCCAACAAGTAAAGGATAGCAGAGACCAAGAAAACCAAAATCAGGATAATCAAGATAGCGAACAAGAAAATCAATAAACATGAAGCTATTTGAAAGATATGGGTATTTGTAAGAGCTGATAGAAAACTTCTATCAGCTCTTTTTGTTTTTCTGTCTGTTGAGGTTTTGTCGGAACTATGATAAACTATAATAAAGTAATCAATATAAGACATCTGAAAATATAAGTAATCACATAAGCGAGGCTAGAAATATGAAAATGGTAACTAAAAAGAAATCTATCTTATTGTTGACGGTTGCATTGTTGACTACGGTGCTATGTTTGAGCGGCTGCAAGGATAATGGCGGTCAAAATGCTCAAAAGATGGAAATCGGTGCTAATCCGCAGATTATTGCCGGTGGTTTATGGCATACGGTAGCCTTAATGGAAGATGGTACTGTGCAGGCTATGGGCAATAATGAGTATGGCCAGTGCGATGTAGGGGATTGGCAGGATATCGTTTCTGTGGGGGCTAGTAGCTTCAGCACCTTTGGACTGAAAGCTGATGGCACTATAGTTGCTGTGGGACGAGATGTTTTTGATATCTCAGAAGTGGAAAAATGGACGGATATTGCAGTACTTACTGTAGGTGCTGACTATGTAGTAGGTATTAAGACCGATGGCACGATGATTGCGGCTGGCTATAATGACCGCGGCAACTGTGATGTAGAGGACTGGACGAATATCACAGCAGTGGCCGCTTTTGGCCACACTTTGGGATTAAAGGCAGATGGCACAGTGGTAGTGGCTGGTGGCGTTGGTGTGGAAGATTTCGGTGAGTGTAATGTGGCTGACTGGACGGATATGGTAGCAGTAGCTGCTGGTAACAGCCATAGTGTGGGCCTTAAAAAAGATGGTACGGTAATCGCCATTGGGGATAATCGTTTTGGCGCTTGTAATGTGGACCATTGGACAGATATTGTAGCTATAGACGCATATGGACAACAAACTGTTGGGCTGAAGGCAGATGGTACGGTAGTAGTCTGTGGGCAAGATGGCTATGGACAATTGACAGATGCTTTGAGCTGGCGGAATATTGCAGCCATTTATGCGCTGCAAGACCGTGTAGTTGGTATTAAAACAGATGGTTCTATTGTTGCAGCTGGCTTTGGCGATACTTCTATGGAAAGCTGGACCGGAGTGAAACAGCTAAATCGGCAAGTAGTGGAATAAGCTGACAATAAGACTCTTTGACTTCGCTCAAAATGACTTGCTATGCCACGCTGTACGAAATATTACTAACTACTTCTAATACTTATACTTTACTAAGGAGGTAGTGGGTTTCACTTTTGTACCCAGTGGTGGATTACAGAATCTGTTTGACAAGATAGCCTGGGGGTGCTATCATAAATAATATAGTAAAGAGTCATCTAAAAGCTATGTAATAAAGGGCTGAAAGAGGATGTTTGTTATGTCTCAACAAGCAGCACAATTACAAGTTCAAAAAGGCATTTCCATGGTTGCTATTCATCATAACCACCATCATTTGATTGGGGGCTAGTTTTATATTGCTTTGATGGGTAGTGGCTGTTCATAAAAAGATGTATGGTGTAATCTCAAAAACTCCCATGTAAATGGGAGTTTTTTTTGTAAGCGAAGGAGGCAACATGATGGTAAAAAAAATCGTTTCTGGTAATGACGCAGTAGGCTTAGGCGCTCTTCGTGCCGGGGTAAAGGTGGTATCTGGCTATCCTGGTACACCTTCTTCTGAAGTGATTATCGGACTTTTGAAAAGAAAAGATTTAAGTGGCACCTATGTAGAGTGGAGTGTTAATGAAAAGGTAGCTTTAGAGGTGGCGGCAGGTGCAGCTTGGGCAGGGAAGAGAAGTCTTGTGACTATGAAAATGTCCGGCTTAAATGTTGCTTTTGACGCTCTTGCTTCTATTGCTTATTCTGGCTGTCGCGGCGGTATGGTCATCTATGTCTGTGATGACCCGGGGGTAAGTGCCGGCATGCCAGAGCAGGATGTGCGCGGCTTTGCCCAGATGGCAGATATGCCGATGCTGGAGCCTGCTACCGTCCAAGAGTCTTATGATATGACTATCTTGGCTTTTGAGCTATCTGAGAAAATCGGCGGTCCTGTCTTTGTGCGGTCGGTGACTAATGTTTCTCAGACCCATAGCCAACTGGAATACGAAGAACGGACATTACCTAGTGATGCAGACATTATCCTAGAAAAGGATATTAATAAATATACCAAAGCGGGCGCTGCTATCTGTATGGAACAACACCGGGCAGTGATTGCGCGATTGGCAGAGGCGGAAGCATATCTGGATGGTCAATATGCTAGCTTCAAATTAGGCAAAAAAGGTGGTTTGGGGATTATCACGGCAGGTGTTGCCGGGGTATATCTAGATGAGGCATTGGCGTTGCTGTCTGATTATGGGATAGATAGGGACGAGCTAACCATATTAAACACGGTGGCGACTATTCCGGCGCCAGTGAAGCAAATCAAAGAAGTAGTTGCCAATTGTTCCCAAATTCTAGTGCTGGAAGAATTAGAACCTTATCTGGAGCGGACAGTACTCCAGACTGCTTATCAAATGGGTAAAATCTTGCCTATCTTTGGCAAGTTAGACGGTACTTATTCTCGTATCAATTGTTACGATGCTTTCACTGTGGTGAGGGGATTAGAAAAGGCATTAAACCTTCGCTTACCGGAAGATTTTTATCAGGCAGCAAATTGCACGGATTTAGCGGCGCCAAGACCCATTACCACTTGTGCTGGCTGTCCGCACCGCGGTACATATCTTGCCATCAATCAAGCTATCCGTAAGGCTGGGTATAAAAAAGATGAAGTGATGGTGACAGGGGATATCGGCTGCACTATCTTAGGCATGAACCCTCCCTTCTATAGTATTTGGACGGAAGTGTCTATGGGAACTAGCATTCCTTTAGCCCAAGGTTTTGTAAAGGCTGGGCTCAAAACGCCGGTCATTGCTACCATCGGGGACTCTACCTTTTTCCATGGTGGCATGCCTGGACTTATCAATGCCATCCAGCATAATATTCCCGTAACGGTGATTATCATGGATAACGGCTGGACGGCCATGACGGGGATGCAGGTAAACCCCAATACTGCGCAGGAATTTCAAGGGGAAGACTGGAAGCAGTTGGATTTGGCAAAGATTATTCCGGCTTTGGGGATAGAACAATTTTATCAGGTAGACCCTTACCAGCTCACAGAAATGACGGATATTTTGACGGATTGCATGAAAAAGCCTGGGGTAAAAGTGATTTTGGCTCGTCGGGAGTGTGCCATCCAGACCAATCGGAGAAAAATCAAATACGGCACTATGAAACTGGACCAAAATAAATGCACCAATTGTAAAGCATGTATTTCTGTAACCGGTTGTCCTGCGCTATCTATTGTAGATGGTAATATCGAAATCGACCAAAATCTCTGCAATGGCTGTGGACTGTGTACTTATAGCTGCAAGTTTTCTGCACTGACAAGGGAGGACTGCTAAGATGAAAAAGCTTGATATTTTTATCGTAGGGGTTGGCGGCCAAGGGGTGCTGACCATTGGGGATATTATCGCTATGGCCATGGGGGAGAAGAACTATATCACTAGCTTTTATCCAACCAAAGGCATGGCCCAGCGGGGCGGCTTTGTGAAAGCTCAATTGCGCATTGGAGAAGGTTTAGGTCCGAATATCCCGCTAAAGGGTGCAGATGTGATTATCTCTATGGAGCGGTCTGAGTCCTTAAAAGCGGCGCCATACATTCATGATAAAACGAAATTTATCATCTATGGACACACTTGGTTTCCTACCGGCGTCATGCTGGGAAAAGATAACTATCCGGCAAAAGAAGCTGTTGTGGATGCTTTAGCCGGTGCCGGGGCCCAAGTGGTTTACCTAGATGAGGAAGACTTACCTCTCTACGAGGGAGCGCCTATGGCAGAAAACATTTATCTTTTAGGCGGGGTAGTGGCTACCGGTGCTTTAGAAGAGTTTGTTTCTATAGCAGATATTGCTGAGGCTATCGCCAATAAATGGCCAAAGGGTGCAGAACGAAACCTAGCATCTTTTTATGCTGGTGTAGAAGCAGCAAAAAAGTTATTGGCGTAATGAAAAAATTCGTGAAATATAATGAGATAAAGAGGCATTTTGTATGAGTTTAAAAGCACTTTTTGAGCCTAGGGGCATCGTAGTTGCTGGCTCTGTCAGTCCGGGAAAATTGGGTAGTGTATTAATCGACCGACTGTTAGACGGCGGCTATCAGAATATCTTTGTGGTAAACCCAAAAGGGCAGGGCTATGGCGATATACCTGGTTTTGTTTCTGCCGGACAAATCAGTGCGCCGGTAGATTTGGTCGTAATTGTTTCCCCTAGTTTTACAGTGGCTAGTGTCTTAGAGGACTGTGGGAAAGCTGGGGTAAAGGCAGCAGTAATTATCACTTCTGGTTTTGCAGAAGTTGGCAACAAAGATGGTGAAGCAGAAATCATTGCTGTGGCAAAGAAATATGGCATTCGCTTCATCGGTCCAAACTGTGCCGGCATGGCGAATACCGACTTTAATCTGTATGCGACACTGGAAGAAAAGCCTTTGCCTGGTGGTATCTCGGTGCTATCTCAGAGTGGCGCTGTAGGCGGTGCTGTTATGGTGGCCTCTAAAGAACGGGGTATTGGCATTAGCAAGTTTCTGAGTTTTGGCAATGGCTCTGATTTAGAGGTATTAGAGTTGTTGGCTTATCTGCGGGACGATGCTGATACCAATGCTATTGTGCTTTATATCGAAAACATCAAAGACGGCAGAGCTTTCATGGATGTGTTAAAATCAACTACTGCGAAAAAGCCTGTGATTGTCATTAAATCCGGCCGGACTTCTAGTGGGCAGCGGGCTACCCTTTCTCACACCGGTTCTTTATCCGGTTCTGACCAAGTATATAGTGCCGCTCTTGCTCAGTGCGGTGCGCTACGGGTGCGGACTTTAGAAGACGCTTACGACCTTTGTCAGGGATTTGCTGTATTACCTCAGCCCCAAGGGGATAAAGTCGTTATCGTGACCAACTCTGGCGGGCCGGGCGTGATGGCAGCCGACCAGGCTGATGATGAAGGGTTAGCAGTTCTCGAGGCAAGCCCTGCCTTAAAAGAAGAATTAGGAACTTTCCTTTCTCCCTATGCAGGCAAGGGAAACCCCATTGATATTACGGTAGAGGGCACCGGGGAACAATATCGCCGGGCTCTAGTAACAGCTTTAGCTGATTATGACAGCGCCCTTGCTTTTTATATCGGGACCCCTTACTTAAAAGCTATGCCTATTGCAGAAGGCATCGTGAGCGCGGCAAAGGAAACAGGTAAACCGATTATTGCCAGCCTTATGGTTGGCTCTGATATGGCAGAGGCCCTCGCTTATCTAAAAGCGAATAACATTATGTATCTGCCTGATGGGGAACGGGCTATGAAAGTCTTTGCTAAGATGGTTCAGTATCAGACTTATCTGGCTGATAAAAATGAGATGGTAGCGCCTGTTGCGGTAAAAGCAAATCTGCCTGGGATGATTTTAGAACCGGATGCTATGGATCTTTTAAAAGAAAATGGCTTGCCGGTGCCGGCCTTCCGCTTTATAACGGAAAAGGGGCAGCTGCAAGCTGCAGCAGCAGAAATAGGTTATCCTGTCGTCATGAAAGTGGTATCGCCCCAAATCATCCATAAGTCTGACGCGAAGGGCGTTTATCTGAATTTACAAAATATTGCCGAGGTGGAGGCTGCCTATGATACCATGGCGGCAGCTTTTGCTGATAAAGATTTTCGCGGCGTAATGCTATACCCCATGGTCCCGGCTGGGAAAGAAATCATGGTGGGCTTCCATCAGGACCCGCAGTTTGGGCCAGTGGTATTAGCAGGTCTTGGCGGCATTTATACAGAAATCCTCAAGGATGTGGCTTTGGCAGTGGCTCCTGTCACACCAGAAAAAGCAAAGGCCATGTTAAAGACATTAAAGTGTTATCCGTTGCTGACAGGAGTACGGGGAGAGCGTGCTATTGATATTGCGGGGCTTGCCCAGCTCATTGCGGACTTTTCTCAGTTGCCATTTGCTTACCCCGATTTACAAGAGGCGGATTTAAATCCTGTATTTGCAGATGAAAATGGGGTTGCCATTGTCGATGTGCGTTTGATTAGAAAATAAATGCAGAGGAGTATGACCATGACTGTAAAATCAAGAGCAGAATTAGAAAATTTACCTGATTATCAAGAGGGCAAGCCTTTTGAAATGGCTTGTGCTGAAAAAGGCATTGCCAGTGTAACACGGCTCTGCTTTAACGAAAATCCCATGGGTATGTCTCCTCTGGCTAGAGAGGCCATTGTAGATATGGCGGGAAAAGCGGATAGATACCCGGATACCTTCATCTATGAACTAAGAGAAAAGATTGCGGCGAAAGAACGGGCTCGTGGGCTAGTTGCTGTCACTCGTGAAAATGTCTTTGTCAGCAATGGCTCTGATGAGATGATTAATCTTTTAGGAAAGACTTTTTTGTCTTCCGGAGATGAAGCCATTATTGCAGACCCGACTTTTCCTCAGTTTGAGACGACCATCCTTTCTATGGGAGCGAGGGCTATCAAGGTGCCGGTAGACGCTGACTTTCAACATGACCTTGACGCCATGTTTCGGGCTATCACTGATAAAACAAAAATGATTTTTCTCTGTAATCCTAATAATCCTACTGGGACTTATTTAAATAAAAATGCCATTAGCGCCTTTCTTGCGCAGGTGCCAGAACATATCTTAATCGTCTTGGATGTAGCTTATTGTGAATATGCGCAAGATGCGGCAGATTATGACCAAGGGGACGACTATGTACTGCAGCGGCCTAATGTGATTGTGTTGCGAACTTTCTCCAAAGTGTATTCTCTAGCTGGCCTTCGCGTTGGCTATGCCATTGCTTGTCCTGCATTATTGGCCCAAATGCAGAAGGTGCGGGAGCCCTTCAATGTAAATATCATTGCCCAGGCAGCAGCAGCTGCGGCGCTGGATGATAGTGACCATGTGGCGCGTACCTTGGCCAATAATGAACAAGGCAAAGCTTATCTGTATCAGGCCTTTACGGAAATGGGGCTTAGCTTTGTGCCAACAGCTGCAAACTTTATTTTAGTGCAGATTGGCGTGCCTTCCAAACAAGCGGAAAAGGCACTCTTAGATTTAGGTATTGCCGTAAAGGCCGGGGCTCCTTATGGTCTAGAAGGATATTTACGGGTAACCATCGGTAAAGGGGAGGATAATGAAAAATTTATTGCTGCCCTAAAACAAGTATTAGGTAAATAAAAAGAATATCAATTTTAAAGAAAGAGATAATTTATGGAGCAGCGAAGAAGCTTTTCCCCGCAAGAAAAAGTCGTTTTTTCTTTAGCGACCATATTGGGCTTTCTCCAACTTTGGTGGGTGATGGTTCATCCCCTTACCAGTTATCTGCAGCAGGCCATCCATCTCTCTTTTATGCTGGCGATTATTTTCCTCACCAAGCCGGCGCTGAAAAGAGATGTACCTGTGAAATCTTTCAGTGGTTTGGCGGTAAGCATTACCCTTGCTTTGCTTGCGCTGGGGGTGGGGGCTTATCAATGTTGTTTTTGGCAGGATATCTTGCTGCGGGCAAGTAATCCTTTGCTTTGGGATGTCTTCTGGGGAACGGTGCTCTTACTCTTGATTATGGAGGGTATTCGTCGTTCTGCCGGTAATATGATGTGTGGTATTTCCGGCTTTTTCTTTCTTTACGCATTTATTAAGGTAAACGCTGATTTTGGCTTTCAAGATTTTGGCGGAGCGTTAAGACAGATTATTGCTGTAGAATTTATGTCAGAGCAGGGCATTTATAATATGCCGCTGCAAACTATGAGCAGCTACATTATTATCTTTGTGATTTTCAGTACGGTTTTAAGTCATTTAGGGGCTAATCATCTCTTTAATGAATTGGCTCACTGCTTTGTTGGTCATAAGCGAGGCGGGGCTGGGAAAGTAGCAGTGATAGCCAGCGGTATTATGGGGGCTACCAGTGGCAGCCCTATTGCGAACCTGTTTACTACTGGTGTTTATACTATCCCTATGATGCGGGCCCAGGGGTATCCTTCTCGGTTTGCCGGCGCTATTGAGTGTGCGTCTTCTATTGGCGGGCAGCTCATGCCTCCTATTATGGGGGCGGTGGCCTTTATGATAGCAGATAGTGTGGGCATTGCTTATCAGCAGGTGTTGGTGGCGGCGTTATTACCGGCTATTCTTTATTATGCTTCATTGCTATTTACCATTGACCTGGAAACGCAAAAAATGGGATTGGAGACCATGGAGCGGCAGAGTAAAAAAATGCTTTTGCCCATCCTAAAAAAGGATGGGGTGCTGCTCCTGCCGCTCTTACTTCTAATTATTCTGTTAGCATATTATGCAGCTCCTCATGTAGCAGGCGGTATTAGCATTCTCTTTTTATACGGATTAGGGGTACTACGGCAGCCCAAGGGACTTTCTTGGGGACGGAAGGTCCATAATTTTTCTTTGAAATTTATTTATGGGATGGATAAAGGCGTTATCAGTATTTGTGGGCTGGCTTCTCTTGCAGCAGGCTCTGGTATGGTTATCGGCTTCATGGAGCTTTCTGGGTTAGGGGTGACCCTAAGCGAGTTCTTAGTTTCTCTTGCCAATGGCTCTTTGTTCCTAACATTGTTATTATGGGGATTTTTAGCATTGGCGCTAGGCGGGCCCATGCCGACTCTGAGTGCTTATCTGTTGGTATCTACATTAGCGATGCCTATCTTTTCTCAGTTTGGCATAGCGCCGGTAGCGACTCATTTATTTGTGCTTTATTTTACTATGGTGGGGCCGGTTATCCCGCCAGTATCTATCCTTGCTTGCTGTAGTGCCAGCATTGCCGGGGGGCCACCTATCCAGATTAGTCTTTCCACGTTGAAAATTGCTTCAGCTGCATTTATCATCCCTTTTGTGTTTGTCCTGCGGCCGGAGCTGCTGATGGTGGGAGCATGGTGGCAGATTTTGCTGGTGTTCCTCAGTGTGCTTTTAGGCGTATTCCTATTTGCCGGGGTGGTGGAAGGTTTCTCTCAAAAGCGGCTTACTTGGGGAGGTCGGCTTTTTCAGGGTGGGGTAGCTGTTTGCTGCTTTTTTCCAGATTGGCGAGTAAATGTAGCTGGTTGTATGGCTGCTGTATGGCTGCTATATCAGAGTCTTTCTGCCAAGCAAAGGGAAGTATCTTAAAAATAGGAGCATAAAATTGTCACATCTTTCTCTTTCGTTCATATAATGCAGCAAGTTAGTTGTGGTATCGACAGAGAGGAAGATGGTATGGATGGCAATTAAGATTGCAATAGACCCAGGACACGCACCTGGTAATGTAAACGCCGGTCCTACTGGCTATTATGAATATGCTGGTATGTGGAAGTTGGCAAACTATTTGAGGGATTATTTAATGAAGCAAGGATTTGAGGTGCTTTTAACCCGAACGGAGCAGGAAGACCCTACTCTTACGGAGCGGGCTATGCGGGCAGCAGAGTGGGGGGCAGATATGCTTATTAGTGAGCATAGCAACTCTGCCAATGGCAAGGTCCGCGGGGTAGAAGTTTATTACTCTATGACGCAGCCTGATGATGAGCCTTTTGCGGCAGGGCTGGCGGCAGCCCAGGCAAAGCTGATGAATACCATAGACCGTGGGGCAAAAGTGCGGGAAAGCACCACTGACCCTGGTCTTGATTATTACACCATTATGGTCGTAGCGCAGCAAAATGGTGTGCCCCATGTTTTTTTAATCGAAAACGGTTTTCATGATAATATACAAGATGAAAGTTTTTTGCTGGATGATAATAAGTTGCGAGCCTTGGCGAGGCTGCAAGCCCAGCATATTACAGATTATTATGGGCTGCCGTGGAAGGAATGACAAAAAGTTGTAATTTGTAATAATGTACAAATATGGTTTTAGCAGGCAAAAGATATTTTGTCTGCTTTTTCTTGTATTCCTCCAGGTGATGGCGTAAAATAAAGCTGCAAAGATAAAAACACAGCCCGGTTGGTAGTCCGGGCGCAGCAAAACTGTCAGTAACCTGCCTCCTAAGGTTGTCCCTTCTTTGTGAGTACATATTTTTAGGAGGGGTATTATGGATATGGTTTGCAGTGTGTTTACTGTTTACTTTGACGGTTCTTTTTGGGTGGGGGTGTACGAGCGGCGTTATCAGGATAAGCTGGAGATTGCTAGAGTAGTCTTTGGCGCGGAACCGAAAGATTATGAAGTTTACGACTTTATTCTTCATGGGGCTTATCGCTTGCAGTTTTCTCCGCAAATAAAGGAAGAACAGTCCTTAATACCAAAAAAGAGCATAAACCCGAAACGACTGCACCGATTGGTGGAAAAATCTCTGAGTCAAACAGGTGTTGGCACCAAAGCGCAGCAAGCGTTAGCCTTGCAGCGAGAAGCAAAAAAGGAACAGGCTGACGACTGCCGCCGGGCGCGGAAGCAAGAACAAGCGGAACGAAGATTTATGCTCAAACAAAAAAAGAAAAAAGAAAAGCGTCGGGGCCGATGACCTCGACGCTTTTCTACTGGAAATAGGATAATATAAGAAGAAACAGGTCTCATCAGATTAAAAATCCCAGCTTAAAGTAGAGAAAGCGGATTTATTAAGAATGTTTACCGGAAAAATCCTGGTGCGTTTATAAAGTTTAGCGCTAAAGTTTTTATTTTGTATTTTGGATACATGATAAATTATGATTGCAATTGCCTATGGTCTCTAATATAATATAGGCAACCAGGGTATACCTATATACTTTTCTGGTGGGGAATTTTGAGAGAAGGAGATTGTTATGAATAAGATTAGTTTTACCGACACAACATTGCGTGATGGTCCACAGAGCTTATGGGCAACTAGAATGCGTATCGAAGATATGTTGCCAATCATTGAAAAAATTGATAATGCCGGTTATGCTTCTGTAGAAGTATGGGGCGGCGCAACATTTGATGTTTGTATGCGTTATTTAGGCGAAGACCCATGGGAACGCTTGAGAACATTTAAAAAATGCTTCAAAAAGACTCCTTTACAAATGTTACTGCGGGGACAAACATTGGTTGGTTATCAACAATCACCCGATGATGTTGTTGAGGCTTTCGTAACAAGAGCCATTGAAAACGGGATAGATATTATGAGAATTTTCGATGCCTTGAACAGCATCGACAACATGCGGGTAGCTATCCGCGCTGCGAAAAAAGCAGGCGGTAAAGTACAAGGTTCTGTTGTATATACCTTAAGCCCAGTTCACACCATGGAACATTACTTAAAAACTGCACAGGATTTAATCGACGAAGGTGTTGACTCTTTGTGCTTAAAAGACATGGGGGGTATCTTAACACCTCAACCTACCTATGACATCATCAAAATGTGGAAAGAACATTTCCCTGATGTACCTGTTCAATTACATACCCACTTTACTTGTGCTATGGCTCCTGCTTGTGCATTAGAAGCAGCTCGTGCTGGTGCAGAAATCATTGATACCTGCTCCGCACCATTAGCATTTGGTTCTTCTCAACCACCAATCGAACCATTGGTTCGTTCCTTTGAAGAATGCGGCTTTACCACTGATATGGATATGGATTTATTGTGGGATATTGCCGACTACTTTGAAGACTTGCGTGCAAAATACGGCTATGAACGCGGCGTGAATAAATTAAGCGATATGAAAGTATTTGACCACCAAGTACCAGGCGGTATGATTTCTAACTTGGTAAGCCAATTGCGTCAACAAAAAGCAGAACATCGCTTAGATGAAGTATTGGCCGAAGTACCAAAAGTAAGAGCAGACCTCGGTTGGCCTCCATTGGTTACACCTTGCAGCCAAATTGTAGGGATCCAATCTGTATTGAATGTACTGACCGGTCAACGGTATAAATTGGTTCCAGATGAAGTAAAAGCTTTTGTAAAAGGCTTGTATGGTCCATCTCCGGCACCTATCACCGAAGAAATCAGAAAGAAAATCATTGGCGACGAACAACCAATCAGCTGTCGTCCTGCTGACCTGCTTCCTGCTAAAATGGATGAAGCAAAGGCAGAAATCGCTGACCTCACCAGTGATTATGATCAAATCATCGCTTATGCCATGTTCCCAATGGTAACCAGACAATGGTTAGAAGGCATGAGAGACGGTACTTATAAAATCGACTTGAGCTTGCCATCTGCACAAGCTGCATTAAACAATGAAGAAGGAGATATGGATATGAACTTAAAAGATATTAAAGAATTGATTTCCGCTTTAGATAGCAAAGAAATCAACGAATTCGTATTTGAAGACGATAAATTCAAATTGGCTATCAGAAAAGGTGTAGTTGCTGCCGCTGGCGCTGCTCCTGCTGCAGCACCTGTAGCTGCTGCACCTGCTGCCGCTGCTCCTGTAGCTGCTGCCCCTGCTGCTGTAGAAGCTGGTGAAGTAGCCCTTGCTGCAAACCAAAAAACTATCGTATCCCCAATCGTTGGTACTTTCTATGCTGCTCCTGCTCCTGACGCTGCTCCTTTCGTAAAAGAAGGGGATGTTGTAGCAAAAGGTCAAACCGTTTGCATCGTAGAAGCTATGAAATTGTTCAACCAAATCGAGTCTGACTATGCTGGTAAAATCGTAAAAGTTTTGGTAGCAAATGCTGAAGCTGTAGAATACGGTCAACCACTGTTCATCATTGAAGAATAATTCGAGATAAGAGAAATATTCATCATTGAAGAATAGAGGAGATAAAAATATGTTTAAGAAAGTTTTAATCGCAAACCGCGGTGAAATCGCAGTTCGGGTTATTCGTGCTTGTAAAGAATTGGGCATCAAAACCGTTGCTGTTTATTCTGAAGCCGATAAAGATGGTCTTCATGTACAATTAGCTGATGAAGCTGTTTGCATCGGACCAAAAGAGTCTGCAAAAAGTTATTTGAATATGGCAGCGTTAGTTAGCGCTGCTAAAATGACCGGTGCAGAAGCAATCCATCCTGGCTTTGGTTTCTTATCTGAAAACGCAGAATTTGTAAAATTCTGTGAACAACATGATATTGTCTTCATTGGGCCATCTGCTCACGCTATGGAAACCATGGGGGCAAAATCTGTGGCTAGAGAAACCATGATGGCAGCAGGCGTACCTGTTGTTCCTGGTTCTGACGGCTTGATTACTGATGTAGATGAAGCTGTAAAACTTGCCAAAGAAATCGGTTATCCGGTAATGGTAAAAGCTTCTGCTGGTGGCGGCGGTAAAGGGATCCGCATGGTAATGGACGAAGAAGGTCTTCGCGAAGGTATCATGATGGCGCAAACTGAAGCCCAAGCAGCTTTTGGTGATGGTGGTGTATACCTTGAAAAATGCATCATTGAACCTCGCCACATTGAAATGCAGATTTTGGCAGATACCTTTGGTAATACATTGTACATCGGCGAACGTGAATGCTCTATTCAACGCCGCCAACAAAAAGTATTCGAAGAAGCGCCATCTGTGGCTGTAACCGAAGAAGCGCGGAAACACTTAGGCGAAATCGCTGTTCGCGCTGCTAAAGCTGTAAACTATTACAGCGTTGGTACCATCGAATTCTTAATGGATAAAGAAGGCAACTTCTACTTCATGGAAATGAACACTCGTATTCAGGTAGAACACCCTGTATCCGAATTTATCACTGGTGTGGACTTAGTAAAAGAACAAATCAAAGTTGCTGCTGGTGAAAAATTAACGCTGACTCAAGACGATATTAAAATCAATGGTTGGGCTATGGAATGCCGTATCAATGCGGAAGACCCTGAATTTAACTTCCGTCCATCTCCTGGCACCATCACCAAATATCAAGTGCCTGGTGGTCCTGGGGTGCGTATTGATGGTGCTCCATATCAAGGCTATCGCATTCCTCCATATTACGACTCCATGGTATCTAAGCTTATCGTTTGGGCTCCTACCCGTGATGAAGCTATTGCCAGAATGAACCGTGCTTTGGATGAATATGTGATCGAAGGGATTAAAACAACCATTCCTTTCCATAAGCAATTGATGGCCAATGAAAAATTCCAAAAAGGTCAAATCTATACCAAGTTTGTAGAAACAGAAATGCTAAAATAAATTTGGTGCAGATACAAATAAAAAGAGAGGCAAAAAGCCTCTCTTTTTTGATAGGAGGGGCTGTTGTGAACATCATTACGGTAACAGCGGAAAACTTAGAGCAAGAGCATATTTGTTGCGCCATTAGCAATAATAAGGATTGCCAGGTCATATCTAAAAAGGCTTGGCTGGCAGAGCGGTTTGCCGACGGTTTGGTTTTCAAAAAAGGTGATGTGCGGGGAAAATGCTTTATCGAGTATCTTCCTGCTGAAAATGCTTGGGCGCCTATCGACGCGCCGGGATTTATGTATATTGATTGCCTGTGGGTATCAGGGCAATATAAAGGGCATGGGAATAGCAATCTGCTCCTGGAGGAATGTATCCATGACAGCAAGGAAAAAGGCAAGAAAGGACTGGTGATTTTATCTTCCAAGAAGAAAATGCCCTTTCTGGCTGACCCGAAATATCTGCAGTATAAGGGCTTTCTGGTGGCAGATAGTGCTGAGCCGTATTATGAATTGTATTATTTGCCTTTTGTGGATGGGGGTAAAATGCCAAAATTCAAAGATCAGGTGAAAGCGCCTCATATTGCAGAACAAGGGTTTATCCTGTATTACACTCATCAGTGTCCGTTTACAGCGAAGTATGTACCGCTAATCGAAGAGATGGCACGGGAAAGAGGTATTGCTTTTCATTCTGTACGCATTGACAGTAGGGAAAAAGCTCAAAATGCGCCTGCACCTGTTACCACATATAGCTTGTTTTACAATGGAGAGTTTATAACCCATGAAATTTTATCGGATAAGAAATTCTTAAAAATCCTGAAGAACAAGGCTTTACTTTAAAATAAAACAGACGGCAAGAAAATCTTGCCGTCTGTTTATGTACAGGATGATGAATTAACCAATGAAGTTTGCAGCCAGGTCCATTGGTTTTACAATCACGCCGTCTTTATAAACACGCATGTTGCCGCCGGAGATTTCGTCGATTAACAATACTTTATCGCCGGATTTGCCAAATTCGAATTTGATGTCATATAAATCCATGCCTTTTTTGCTCATTTCATCAGCGATGAATTTGGTTAAGGTTTTGGTTTGGGCTTTGATATCTTCATATTCGGCGTCGGTCATGATGCCTAATGTAACCAAAGCGTCTTTGGTGATAGGTGGGTCTTCTCGGTCGTCGTCTTTTAAGGTCACTTCTACGAAATAATCTAAGTCCTGACCTTTGGTAGCATAGGTGCCAAAACGACGGATAAAGCTGCCATCAGCCTTTCTGCGGCAAACGACTTCTAAGCCTTCACCATAGCGGGTAGCTGGTTTTACTGTCATGGTAACAGCGTCGGCATCAGCAGAAATATAGTGAGTTTCAATGCCTGCTGCATTTAATTTTTCAAAGAAATATTTAGACATCAAAAGGCCGGCTTTGCCGATACCTGCAATCTGTAATCCTACTGTGTTAGCACCTGGGTCAAAAACACCATCGGTGCCGGTCACATCATCTTTGAACTTCAATAAGAAGTTGCCGTCGTCTAGTTTGAAAACATTTTTGGTTTTTCCTGCGTATACTTGTTCCATTCTATCACTCCTTTATTTATATAAAAAAATAGTAAAATCAGTGCTTAAACAGGTGGATAAACAAGCTATCATCCACTTTTACAGTATAACATTTCTTGTCGATTTGGCAATATTTTTTTTGTATGAATAATGTATTTTTATAGAAATTTCTTTAGCAAACGCTGGGGTTTTCTTATTCAGTTATTTGAATGAGTGAAGCGAGTAGGCCCCGTTTGCCTTGATGTCCCCTGTGAGAAAAGAAAATGTCCTTATGACAATTGGTACAAAGCCCAATGTCAATGATATGTTCTGGTAGGAGGCCAGCAGATTGGGCGATGAGGCTGTTTATCTGCTGTAAGTTTATATGGTACTTGCCTGGTGTAGTTGGTTTTATAGCCTTGCTATTTGTGAGGAGTGGATGGGCTAGAAAGATATCTGCTACTGGTTGGTCTACTTCATAGCAGCAAAAACCGATAGAGGGTCCGATGCCCATATAAATATCTTTTGGCTTGCTATGATAATGCTCTTGAAAAATCTGTATCATGTTGGCAGCGATATTCCCTACTGTTCCGCGCCAGCCGGCATGGGCGGCGCCTATTACTTTCCTTATCGGGTCTGCAAAGAGGAGGGGGACGCAATCTGCATGAACGACGCTTAACGGTACGCCCGGTAAATCTGTAATGAGCCCATCAATATCGTGGTAGTCCTGCGGTAGGGAAAAGCCTTTGCCGATGTCTTCTTTGCCGATTATTTTTACATTAGTGGTGTGAGTTTGGTCGGTGAGGGTAAGATTTCCCGTGTTGAGGCCGATGCAGGAGCAAATCATCTCATAGTTTTTACGGATGTTTTCTGGTTTGTCTGCTGTCTTAAAGCCTAAATTCATGGTGGCATAGATATCCTCGCTGACGCCGCCCCAGCGGGTGGAGAAACCATGGCGCATATTGGGCAAGGCCGAAAAGCTATTAAGTGTAAGATATGGGGTGGGTGTAGAATGATAAGTAAAAACGGGGTTGTCATTCCAGTTGGTAGGAATATTTATAGATGGTGTGTTTGTTATTTCCATATGGTTTGTTCTCCTTTCTAGTAAGGTTTTTCTAGGTTGGCCGCTTTGTAAGGGAAAAAGAAAAGAGACTGAAAAGTTACTAAAAAGTTACACTTTAAGGTCTCTTAGAAAATCAGATTATTTAGCAGGATAGATAAGCGGTGTTTCTACATATTTTCTAGGTAGGCGGTTTGTAAGACGGGTCATAAATTCTACCTGCCCGGAGCCTACTAGCTTGCCTAAGTCCTCGCAACTGATAGCATCATATTCATTAGCGCCGATTAAGATAACTTCTTCACCTGCTTGGATGGGGATGTCTTTATCTATCAAAATCATGCACTGGTCCATGCAAATAGTGCCTACAATGGGGAAACGATAATTTTTATAAAGGACCTCTGCTTTATTGCTGAGTCCTCGGTCGTAGCCATCTGCATAGCCGATAGGAAGAGTCGCAATCTGACAGGCACTTTTGGTAGTATAGGTACTGTTATAGCTAATGCGAGTGCCAGCTGGTACTTGGTTTACTCGAGCAATTTTTGCCTTTAAGGTCATGGCTGGGTAAAAAACGCCTTTGCTTCTGTCCAGACAAGGAGAAAGGTAGCAGCCGTAAGTGATGATGCCGGGACGTACCATATCCAGATGGGCTTCTGGGTAATTTAAGATAGCGGAGCTGTTTGCCATATGCTTATAAGTAAAAGTGTGGCCGGTGGTTTCCTCCAGCTGGTGTACAAAGGTTTTAAATTTATCAATTTGCAATTCTGTATAGGTGCGGTCTTCTTCGTCTGCACAAGCTAGATGAGTGTAGACGCCCACTGCTGTTAAATGGGGTAAAGAAAGAATAGCGGCTGCTTCTTGCATGCCTGCCGCGTCAGTATTAACACCTAGTCGGGTCATGCCGGTATCTACTTTTAAATGAATGGGAAATTGAATATTTTTTTCTGCAGCCAAGTTATTTAAAATAGTTGCTTCTTCATAGGAGAATATGGTTGGGGTCAGGTTGTATTCTAATAAGCGAGGATAATCTTCTGCCGGTACCCAGCCGAAAATCAGAATAGGTACGGTGAAACCTGCTTCTCGCAGGGTGACGCCTTCGTTGGCAATGGCGACGGCAAGCTGGCTTGCGCCTCCCTCTAAGCAGGTTCTTGCTGTTTCTATCATACCATGGCCGTAAGCATTTGCTTTTACCACGCCCATGACTTCAGCCGGGGCTACGATGCGCCGGATTTCTTCTATATTATGACGAATGGCATTGAGATTAATCTCTAGCCGGGCAGGTCTGGAACTCATGAAAAATCCTCCCATGCAGCTGCAAATTTATTTCTTGCAATGGATTTATTCTAACACAATCCCTAGGCATTTTCAATTTTTAGGGAAATCTCTATATAAAGAAAATACGATGGTCAGCTTAATTTATGCTTAAAAAAGAAAAAAGTCCGTCGTTTCAGTATTATTTCATGGTCAATATGGTAAAATCATGATAAAATATAAAAACATAGTAACTTAGTAACATAGTGATACGAAGAGGGGGATGTTATGTCTCAACCAGGTGTATATAAGCAGCTTGATATAGACGCAATGAAAAATCAGCTTACATTGATGGTAACAGATTTTTTAAGCCAGGCTGGAGTGGGTGCTGGAGATATTTTGGTATTAGGGTGCAGCACTAGCGAGATATGCGGTACTGCTATAGGGAAGGGCTTTAGTCAAGCAGTAGGGGATATGGTCATTGATACAGTTTTGTCTTTGTTAAAGGACGGTCAGATTTCTCTAGCTGTGCAATGCTGCGAGCATTTAAACCGGGCGTTGGTGGTGGAAAAAGAACTTGCCCTTGCAAACGGCTGGGAAATTGTGGCGGCAGTTCCTATGCCTGAGGCTGGCGGCGCTGCAGCTGCAGCGGCTTTTCGTAAATTTACTGACCCTGTGTTGGTAGAACATATTTCTGCTTCTTGTGGCATAGATATTGGTGATACCTTTATTGGTATGCATATTCGTCATGTGGTAGTTCCGGTGCGTCTTGCTGAACAGACTTTAGGTAGTGCCCATGTGACTTTTGCTAAAAGCCGCCCTAAATATATTGGCGGTGCGCGGGCTTGTTATCAGCTGTAGATATGACTGCAATCAGTCAGTGGAAAATCTTGAAACAAAGTGGAGTAAGTGAATGACAGATTATTTGGTTGATACATTAGCAGGATTGCCTGTTACTTGGCAAGTATTTCTTATGTCTATCATCCCAGTGACGGAGCTGCGGGCGGCTATCCCCATTGGCATTTTGTTGGATTTAGCTCCATTGCAGGCCTTTTTCTGGGGGGTGCTGGGCAATTTGGTGCCGGTTATTCCGCTTCTTGTTGGGCTTCCGTTTGGTTATCGTTGGGCTTGTAAAATTCCTTTCTTACAGAAGTTTTTAACGGGTTTCGTGGCTAGATGTCGTAAGAAAGGCCATCAAGTGGAAAAATATGGAGCGTTGGGGTTACTTTTTTTTGTTGCGGTGCCGTTGCCGGGGACTGGGGTGTGGACCGGATGTTTTGTTGCCTTTTTGATGGGAATTAATTTTTATTATGCTGTGGCCGCTATTACGTTGGGCACCATCCTTGCGGGGATTACTGTAACGCTGGCAAGTGAAGGTGTAAAAACTATCTTTCTTTCTAATCTACTTTTCCAAGCAGAGCTTTTAGGTTTGCTCTTGATAGTAGGTATTTTAGTATGGTGGGGATATAAATGGTGGCGGCGGCGGTGATAACGATAGGCAATAAAGATAAAAACTAGATAAAAACAAAAGGACATCCTTGAGAGGATGTCTTTTTGTTTAGACTTTTATATTATTTGGGATTGAAAGCAATGGTTTTTTGTTAGGATAGAATTCATTGATTGGCGTTATACTAAAAACAAAAATATGATAAGAGAGAAAGGAAGCCATCAATGAACGATAATAATAAAAAAATAACAATTTCTCAAATAAGAGCGTTTGAAACTATGCTAAAGCAAGAGGAGCGAAGCTCTGGGACAGTAGAAAAATATCTAAGAGATGTCCGAGCTTATGCTCTTTGGCTGGACGAAAATCCTGTCAGCAAAGAACAAACGATGGGTTGGAAAGGATATCTTTTAAGCAATGGGTATGCGACAGTAACGATTAACTCTATGTTATCTTCCTTAAATCGTTTTTTTCGGTTTTGTGGTTGGGACGATTGCGGTGTCGCTTTTTTGAAAGTACAACGGAAGATGTTTCGAGAGGAGTCAAAAGAGCTTACCCAAGCCGAATATACCAGATTAATAAAAGCAGCGCATAGCCTAAAACAGGATAGGATTGAATTGTTAATGGAAACGATTTGCGCAACAGGTATTCGCGTGAGCGAAGTGCCATATATTACGGTGGAGGCTGCTAGATCCGGACGGACAGAGGTCCATTTAAAAGGAAAAATCCGCGTAATATTATTGCCACGGAAACTTTGTAAGAAGTTATTAGGTTATGCGAAAAGTAGAAAAATCTCTTCTGGGGAAATCTTCCTCACAAAAAACGGAAGAAGTTTATCTCGAAGACAAATATGGTCGGAAATGAAATATTTGTGCCGTTATGCGAAAGTCGATACTAGTAAGGTATTCCCTCACAATTTGCGGCATTTGTTTGCCGTTACCTTTTATAAGGTTTGTCAAGATATTGTAAAGCTTGCAGATGTGTTGGGCCATAGCTCTATTGAGACAACTAGAATTTATTTACTGACAAACAGTGCAGAGCATGCCCGGCAACTAGACCGTTTAGGACTTGTCTTATGAACAAAATCAATATTTTGTCAAAGTAAAAAGGATACATATCAATATTATTATAATAACAACTGCGCACAAAATCAATATTTTGTTGTTTATCCGAGCTAATTGATGATATTTTTTTAGTATTGCAGGGTAGCTATTTTACTTTCGGCATAAAAAAGGGCATGAAAATTAGGGGCGTAAAAATTTATTATTTACATCCCTGATTTTCATGCCTTTTTCAACTTTAAAAACTCTTATAAGAGCTAAAAAACCTCTCTGCGAGAGATAAATCCTAACTATTTTGTGATAAAAAAGGACAGATGTTATCTTTTTTAACAACAAAATATTGATTTTGTTGTTTATTTGGTCATGATACGGGTTTGGTTTGAAAGGAAATCCTTTGGGGGTTCTTTTGGCAATCGTATCTTGGGGAGGTATTGGCTATGCAAAAACAATCTCTTTACCCTGAAAAAAATAGAAGAAGACCGGTTTCTCGGAAAACAAAGGCCTGTTTGGCAATATTGTTAAGCATTGGCTTGCTGTTGCCCTATCCCACTGATATGGTGCGGGCCGTTGTAGAGGGGTTCCTGCCAATCCAAGAATGTACCCATCATTTGACTCATACTGCAGATTGTGGCTATGTGGCTGCTGTGGAAGGACATCCGTGCAATCATGTGCATGATGAAACCTGCGGTTATGTTGCGCCTGTAACAGAAGATAGAAACGATGCGGGCACTGCGGAAAATGCAATAGCCTCTGACTCTCTTGTATTGGATAATTTAAAAACAGGAAAAGACGATGTGGTATCTGATGATTTAAAAACCATAGCTGACCCGAAAGAAGATGCTGGCAAGGCAGAGGCTGACAAGTCGGAAGCTGACAAGTCGGAAGACAGTGAAAAACCTGCAGCAAACACTTGTAAGCATGTCCATGATGCAGCTTGCGGTTATGTAGAAGCTGTGCCCGGACATCCTTGTGAATTTGTTTGCGATATTTGCAATCCAGTGGCTGCTGCGGCAACGCCTATCTTAGCATGGCAATGGGTTGATGAAGAGGAATACCTGGTTTTTGATGAAGCGGCTCAAATGTGGTATTTGTCTTTGCCGGGGGCCGGTGCCGAAAATCCGGTGACTAGAGAAGTTCTTTTGAACTTGTTGCCTGCTGAAATTTCTGCAGAAATCTCTGCAGAATATCGTATTCCTGTTGCCTTATCCTGGGATTTATCCGCTATTCCAGAAGATGGTATCTGGAGTGGACAGTTGGTTTTACAAGCTTCCGTATCACAGGAATATCGGCTGGAGGCAGATTTACCTGCTTTGACTGTTGTATTAGATTTAGGGGGCACGACAACATTCCTTTCAGAAAGCCAATTGAAAGACCATATTGTGACGGAAGGGATAGTAAACCCTGCTGGGGTAACGGTAAATCTCTTTGATTATTGGGTAAATGATGAGACAGAACCAAACTATAACGGAAAAGAACCGAAAGCCCCTAACGGTGACCTGCTCGGTAAAAATCATAGGCATAATTGGAGTTATAAGGGCTCTGCTTCATCTACGGCTACGCCGTTTTCTTCTAGTGAGGACTGGAACCGAGGCATTAACCAGAACCATTTATTGCTTTTTGGTGATGGGGTTATTCATGGTGGTTTGTGGAATAAGGGAGCGGGCTCTGGCTGCGACTATGGACAAAACTATGCTGGTATGGAAGGTATCGTAAAACCTGTGTTGTCTGGCGGTTATCCGGAAATTAACTTGAGCGCTGCTAAACAATCCTTAACCGGAAATAAAGACGAACGGGATTGGGACTTGGTGAAGTATGGCAGACTTTCTGCTGCCCACATAGTGGATGCTACTGTTACAGACGGGACCTATTGGGACTGGTGGAAATATCCGGCTAATCCGCCTAATCTTAGCGATACTGTAGTTGGTTTTTGGCAGGCGGCAACGGGGCAAAGCATTGATAGCGCTGCTGCTAAAGAGTCTTTAGACTATTTGTTTAATCCTCATACCAATCATTCTAGCAAAAAATCTTATGAAAATGTGACTGGGCTGTTTCAGCTAGATGACCAAGGCTATTACACTTACAGCATGAGAAATAACTTTGCTGAGTTCGTCTATGAGCCGGTAGGCAGAGACATGGAGGCCAGCGACGGGCATTTTATCCTCTATGACGCGCCTGGGACGACGCGAACGGATGACGCCTCTATGGGTAACTTTTTCCCGTTTAACAAGGGAACGGAAGTGTTTACCGACATTGTTGGCGGCAAGCTGGTTAGCGCTACGCAATGTTTTGCCAATAGCATGAACCACCATTTTGGTATGTCTTTGGATATTGCTATGCGTCAGCCCATTGGTGGCATGATTAACATGGGCAGTGAAAACAATCCTATGATTTTCCAGTTTGCTGGGGATGATGATGTATGGGTTTTTGTTGATGATGTTCTTGTTTTGGACTTGGGCGGTGTACATAGTGAGATTTACGGTACCATTGATTTTTCTACTGGGATTGTGAACATCGGTCGGTCCTTTGGTGCTGGTGCTGGTGACGGTGGTATCCCTGAAAATCCTGCAGACCCAGACCGATTGGTGACGCAGACTAACTTAAGAGACCTCTTTAAGGCAGCTGGTAAAGAAGATGTTGTTAGCTGGAATGGCAATACTTTTTCCAGTAATACAGACCATCATTTAAGAATGTTTTATCTGGAACGGGGAAACTATGACTCCAGTTTAACCTTGCGATTTAACATCCAACCGCTTTTGTATCAACAGATTAAGAAAGTGGATAAATTTGGCAATCCTCTAGCTGGCGTAGAGTTTGCCTTATATGAAGCTCAAAAGAACGGCGGTAGTTATACTGCTGTCGGTGATGTGCTGGCGACATTGACCACTGATGTGGATGGTTTTGCCTTGTTTACCAGCAATGTGGCAAGAAAAGACGGTGCTGGTCGTGTCATGTATGAACCGTTTAACTTTAACGACCGGGCAAACCCCTATTACATATTAAAGGAAACCAGTACCCCTGATGGTTACCGGGGACTTCCTATTGATATTGTATTGGAATATAACCCAACAACGACCATGCTACGGGTGGTAAATCGTTGGACGACTGGGGCATATTCTAGTTTTACTTCGACGGTAGCCGGCAATAAGAATGTGACTTATGGTCACTATAATGTGGCGACTGGGAATATTGATGCCGATATGGATAAAACGGTACCTTTGCAGAAACAAAAAGATGGTCTGGTTTTGGCCATTCCCATGATGCTGCAAGAAAACAGTACCCTTTGGCAAGCGGTCCATGGCAGCAATACCAATGGCTTTAGCCTGGTCAGAGTGGACCCAGAGCATTATACGGTAGATGAATGGCGTAAGGCCACGCTGGCAGCTGCTATTTATCAGTGTGCGGAATATGGCGGAACAACGCCTGGCTGGTATCTGGATTGGAGCACGGAAAATTACCGTTTAGAGGGAACATTAACAGACCTGCCAGGTAGGGCAGACCGTTATAAACTGAGCAATCCTGATGGTGATATGATGATGGTATACGGCATCATCGAACCAAATGCTTTTGCTGCTCTGGGGATTACGGCAGCAAATAGCGGCGATCGTTATGAAGCGTTGGGAGCTTATGTTCGCGACTTGGCTGTACAGCTGAAAACAGCTAACCCTGCTTTGACTGCAGAGGAAGCTCTCAGTCAGGCGGTACAGCAAACGACTAATCAAATCATGGCGGTAAATGTGGCAGGCACTGGGAGCAATAAAGGGTTTAGTTTCTTGAATGTATCTCAGTTTAATCGTAATTTCCGTTCTATGATTTATATTCCAAATGAACAACGGGAATTGTATGTTCAGAAAATTGACCAAAACGGCAGACCTGTAAACGGAGCGGTATTCGGTTTGTATGACAATGAGGAATGTGCCGGTGACCCTGTTGCCAGTGGTGCTACAGCTCGCGTAAACAACCAAGAAGGTGTATTGGTATTTACGCCGATTATCCCTGATGGTGTAACAGCAGGGCAGGGATATGCCGAAATGGTATGGGTAAATGAGGTCCATGACCGAGCAGAGCCTTATTTCTGGCTTAAAGAAATCAGCGCTCCTGCTGGTTATGAAATCAACCCAACCATTACCCCTGTTGTAGTAGGGATTTATTCTATCTATGCTGACGCGGGAACAGCTGATAACGGTATTTCTGTTATGGCTGGTGTGGGGAAGCTAGTGCAGACCATGGTAAAATTCGCCAGTGATGGTGATGTGAATATTACTTTGCGGGATATTCAGGCAATCGGGCAAACGCAAAGTTCGGGAGCTTTTGCTATTGATGGTTGGCACGATATGGCGTTGCAGGCTTCTACTGTTGCACGGACTATGAATTTGCACTATGGCATGAACGCTGTCATTGACTATGGCCTTCATGATGAAGATGGTGGGAAAAATATCAATCCATATCTGATTACGGATACCGGGTTTATTCGTGTACGAGTAAAACAAAACTACGAAAGATTATTTGATGAACCTAGCTCTGCTTTAAAAGACCTGGTATCGGATGATATTACCAGTTTATTTAGTTTGGTAAATTTTGTAGTGGTAACGGACCAGACTACAGAAAAAACCCAAACGGGAAAATTGACAATCAGTAAAATGCTTTCTGGTGCGGGGCTCTTAGCTAATGACTATGTACAAAATTTCCGTTTTCAACTGGAATTAACAGACAAAGACGGTAAGGGCCTTCCCGGTGAATACTACTTCTATGGTACTAATAAAACCGGTTATGTGCAGAATGGAGACATTATCCCGTTGCACCATGATGAGAGCATTACTGTTCTGGGATTACCGGAAGGTACAAAATTTAAGGTAACAGAAGAAAATGCTGTCGGTTGGTATGTTTTCCCCAAAGCTGGTTTTATTAGCGGGAGCATTCAAAATGGCAAAACTGCAAAAGCGGCCTTTGGCAACCGCAAACAAGAATGGCCGGCTGCTGGTGATTTAACCATTAGCAAAGTGGTAACGGGTACGGACGGAGAAAGTGATAAAGCCTTTACCTTTACGGTAACATTTACCAATGCAGCAGGGGCAGCGTTAACAGGAAGTTTCAACTATGACGGGGATAAGGCAGGCGCCATTGCCAGTGGCGAAACCATAACACTGAAGAGTGGGGAAAGCATTACCATTCACAGTTTGCCTGCAAATGCTCACTATACTATTACAGAAGCAGAAGCGGGGCAAGACCGTTATACCACAGAAAGCACTGGAGAAACCGGTATTATCAAAGACGGGGAAATTCATGAAGCTGTCTTTACCAATCATCGTGACCTTGCACCGACTGTTGGTAATTTGATTATTCGGAAAACGGTAAGCGGCAGTGCCGGGGATAGAAATAAAGAATTCACCTTTTCTCTTACTTTAACGGATGCGGAAGGTAATGCTTTGGCGGGGCGTTTCGATTATGATGGTGCGAAGAATGGCGATATTGCTAGCGGTGAAACCGTCACCTTGAAACATGGCCAATCTATTACTATTCACAATATACCGGCCGGCAGTCAGTATGGGGTGACAGAGGAAGAAGCCGGCAAAGATGGTTACACCACTACCAGCAGTGGGAACATTGGTATGGTAGTAGGCGGTAAAGTAGCGACAGCAGCCTTTATCAATCAAAAAGGCGGCTCTGGCGGCGGCAGTGGTAATGGTGATAGTGGTGACGAGCCGGAGCCAAAAGGCAATCTGATTATTCGGAAAACGGTAACCGGCAGCGAAGGGGATAAGAATAAAGAATTTACATTTAAAGTAACCTTAACAAACGCTGCTGGGTCAGCCATAGATGATAATTTCCAATATGATGGTGTTAAGGTAGGCACCATCGCTAGTGGCAAAACTTTAACCTTAAAAGATGGCGATGTTGTAACCATCCATAATATACCTGCTGATACTAACTATGTGGTAGAGGAGCAAGAAGCTGGTGGAGATGGCTACACAACCACAAGCAGTGGAGATATTGGTACGATTAAAGATAACCAGAACGCCATTGTCTTATTTATCAATCATAAGGGTGACGATAAAGAACCTGATGATAGCAATGGTGGTGGAGATAATAGCGGCGGCAATGATAATCATGGTGGCGATGGCAACAAGGGCGGTGATAGCCACCAAGGTAATTCTGGAGAGAACACCGGCAAAAATACCTATGATGTAACGCCGAAAACAGGAGATAATTCTTTGACTAGTGTATGGGCGGCTCTGGTGTTGATTTCTTTGCTTGCTATTCTGTTGCTTCTTCGTTATAGATCAAAAGAAAAATAACGTATTCCCCTAGTATCCAGGTGTTTGGGAGGAATAGAGAGGAGGCTTATCCATAAAAAGAAAGAATGGCGCTATCGGTAAGCAGTGGGAGATATTGGCGTGATGTTGTCTGCTATAGAAAAAGGTAAGTGGTTGCTAACGCACTATCTTGTCATATGTTTGTTTTTGGCTTTGCTGATTTTGACCTTAGTTGGTGTAGGAAATGTGGTGCTAGTAAGCCTATTGGGCATACTTCTTTGCTTGGTGGGGCTGGTGCAGCATGCTGTGAAAGTAGACTTATGGGTTCTTGGTTCGCTACTGATTTACAATCTGTTTAGTATGATTGCTTCTTATCGGACCTTTGGTAACACAGTAGATGGGTACGCTGCCGTGCAAATGATTTTTCCGGTGATTTATTTGCTGTTAGCTTCTCTCTCTCAGCAAGAACTTGTTCTTTTGCGGCGACTATGTGTGGTTTGGGTTGGGATGGCAGCGGTAATTGGTATGCTGCACTTTGTGTATGGTGCGGTATGGTTAGGCAGTGCAAAACGGCTAGGTGGCCTTTTAGGTAACCCAAATGGTTTTGGTATCTTTCTGGTTTTAGGCTGGTTTGCCTTGCAAAGCTGTACATTAAGTGGGACTGCAGAAGCAGGAGACGGAAAAAAATCTTTCTTATCAATGGAACCGCTTTTGCTGACAGCCCTGGGGCTTACTTTATCATTAGGTAGTTTTGCAGCTATGGCGGTGGGGGTATTGGTTTTGTTGTTGCAGATATGGCAGCAAAGTTCCCGGCGGGAGATGTTGCTTCGTGGTTGTGTGCCTTTGGCAAAGTTAACGCTGGGAGTTGGCATGGGTTTACTGCTCTATCTGGGGGCGGCTAGAACCAATTATCCTTGGGTTTGTCTCTTGGTTTTTGCTTATGTCATATTTGCTGCATATTATTGGCGGCGATTTGAAGATTTTTTGCAGTCTTATCCGAGATGGTCACTATCCATTGCAGCTTGTGGTCTACTCGTAGCAGGTGCTGCTGTGGCCATACGGCCCAGTGCCATGGCAACCTTTGCGGAGCGTTTGGCGATGATGCAAAATGGTATTCATTACCTTAGTATGCATCCTCTTTGGGGTGTTGGTCCTTATCAGTGGCGTGTTTTGAATTTGTATGATAATGATATCTATTTTAATACCAATCATATTCATAATGCGTTTATCCATGTGGGGGTGGAGATGGGCCTGGTTGCTGGGGCTGTGTTGCTGATTATTGCAATAAGGGGGCTTGTAAAAAAGAGACAGTCTTGGATGTTGGCTGGTTGTGTTGCTTTTTTCTTCCATTGTTTGATAGATACTGGTTTCTTTTATCTGGGTATTGTGACGCTGGTTTTGCTGACGGTAGCGGAGCCTGGTCATGGTGGCAGATACCTGTCGGCAAGGGCTGTAAAAGGTGTATTTGGGTTGTTGGAACTGGTGTTTTTGTGTAACTTAATTTGCTATGTTTGCATGATATAGGAGGCATTATGGTACCGCAAACCAAGAAAGAAAACAGATTTTTAGGGGGCGCTTTCTTGGCAGGCTTTTGCGCACTGACCGTGCTTATTTGTTTCTTGTGGTATCGGACTGAGGCAGCGTTTCCAGATATGGTAGGGCGAAGTCTTTCGATTGCAGAACAGCAGTTGGTGATTAGTCGGAACAGTCCGCTTACCTCCTATGTAAGCCTAACTGTTAATGGAGACTTTCCCCGAAAAGAAAAGATTAAAAAAATAACCATCCATCATATGGCGGCTGACTTGACCCTAGCGGATTTAGGTGCTTCCTTTGCGAAACGGGACCGACGAGCCTCGGCTAATTACGCTATTGACAGCAAAGGGCAAGTAGGGCTTTATGTGGAGGAGGAAAATCGCGCTTGGACTTCTAGCAACGAAGAAAATGACCAGCAGGCAGTGACCATCGAAGTGGCTAATGATGAAATCGGAGGTATGTGGCATGTAAGTGATGCTGCTTATGAAAAGCTAATAGCGCTTTGTGTGGATATTTGCCGGCGTAATGACATAAAACGATTGGTTTTTACCGGGGACAGTGATGGTAATTTGACATTTCATAAAATGTTTTCTGCTCGGACGGAATGTCCGGGACCTTATCTGGAAAGCAGAATGTCAGATATTGCATGGAGGGTAAACCAACAGCTAGCGACACAGGAGTAACGATAAGCAATTATTTTCAAAGTGATTTGTGATATATACGGGTTTGGTAATTGGGGTTTGGTAAGTTCAATGAAAAGAGGGAACGAACATGTTTGACAAAATGAAAAAGACGGTGTTTCCTGCAGTGATGGTGGCGCTGATTTTTGCTTTGACATTAGGGACAGTGGTATTTGCAGCCGGTGACTTTTCCATTGGCGGTGGAGACGGTAGTTCTTATGGATTGATTTTAGAAAAGAAAATCGGTAGCGATAATAAAGAAGAATTGGCACAAAATAAAAATTATAGTTTTTGGATTAGCGGCGAGTCGGTTACGCAAGGCAGTCGTCAGAAATGGGTAAACGGCATTGTGACGGTTACTGGTCCAAAGCGTGAAACTGTTTATATTGATGGCTGTGATAGCCGTGTTATCGTAGCAGAAATCCGTAATGACCTAGCAATCAAGCAGGTTAACAATGCTACAGCGATGGCGACATCGGAATTAAAAACGGTAGTTTTGTATGATAATGTCCTAGAGATTATGGGGCCAAAGCTGATAAAGAATGGTGACCAATGGCTGGAAGATACTACTAGTATGCGTATCCAGGTCAGCAAGGTTCCCGCTGTCTAAGAAGTGGCGGAGTTACAAGGAAAGTATCTGGTCATTACAGGAAAATCTGTTGATGAGGACAACAATATTATTGATCCTACAGAGCTAGTAATCGCTGTCTGGACGGCAGATATTGCGGATACGGATTTGTCGATAGACCGTAGTGGTATTATTCCTGCTGATAGAAATAGGTTTTATCTGACGCCTACAGGAGATACGATTACTTTTATCAGTGATGAAATCGGCAAAGGTGACCAGCGGGAATATGTATTTCATGTGGAGGGCAAAGGTGCCCATGGCGGGACGCCTGTCAGTCGTACGGTGACCCTAAAGGCAGGAGAGAGTGTTACCCTGAAAAAGCTGCCGCACGATAGTTATTTGGTTACAGAAGAGCCTGGTTTTTCCATTGGCGAGGGTCAGGGTACATTAGAGCCTCGGCCGGTAGAAGTACATATCGGACCTTTCTCTGAACTGACCATTACCAAACATAAAACATTTGATGTTTCAAGTGATAATGCGCTGAAATTAGTTGTTCGTACGGCTGATGAAAATGCTTCTTTGGTAGCAGAAGCAATTTTCCAAAAAGTAGAAAATCGTACACCAGAACTTCCAGATGGGGCAGCAATTACTCCAGACGCAGACAGTGATGGTCTTGCAACACCAAATGAAGCGCAAGGGGCGAAAGCTGATAATTCTGATAATCAGGAAAATCCTGATAACCCAATAGAACTCTTTGCAGAATTAGAGGAAGGTGCTGACCCGGTGGGCGAAGCAGCTCCCCAAGAGGTGACGGTAACAGGTCTTACGGCTGGGAGTTTGTATCGGGTGGTAGATTATGAACATGGTGGTTTTACTGTTTCTTTTGTAAATCAGCTTCCGGTAGAAGTGACAGCTCGTTCTGGTGGTAATGGTATGCCAACCACTGTTTTTACCAATACCTATGATAAGAAATTTGGTAGTTTGCTTGTTTCGAAAACAGTGAAGGGTGCGAAAGAAGGAGACCCGGAAGAGTTTATTTTTACTCTTTGGATGCAAAGTCCTGATGGTACAGACTTTGATGGAGAATATCTATATACCGGCGGCAGCCTCATAGAGGGGGTAGAGCCGGCTGCAGATGGCATGATAAAATTTGAAAATGGCAGCGGTATTGTGACCTTGCGGCATGGTCAGACTATCCGCATTGACGGTTTGTTGGCCGGCACCCATTATGCTGTAGCAGAAACTATGGAAAAAGTTGCAGGTGAAGACGCCTTTGCTGTGGTCAAAATCAATGGTAAGAAAGCTACCGTGATAGATGGTGTAGCTAGTACCAGCGAGGCATTCATCGCAGAAGGAGAAAATGCTGTTCATTTCCTGAACCAAAAGGATAGTCCTGGTGGGCCTATTGGGGACAATGATAATGATGTTACAGATTTAGTAATTAGTAAAACTGTCGTGGCTGAAGACGATGACGATATTATCATAGACGATGATGATTTTATCATTATTGAGGATTTTTTCTTTGAAGATGATGAAATTATCATTGAGGACGACGACTTTTGGGGTGACGACGATATTATTATTGACGATGGCGAAGATGAATTTACCTTTGTCTTGACGGTAAAAGATGCCAATGGCAAAGCGCTGAAAGACTCTCAGCTCTATATTGGCGGCAGTTCTATAGCAGGGGTTGCGCCGGCTGAGAATGGTTATCTATTCGGTGGTAGCGGCACCTTTACCTTAAAACATGGACAGTTTATTACCGTGAAAGGGGTGCCTGTTGGTGGCACCTATGAAGTAAAGGAAATCGTAACAGAAGATTTCCCCACCGCTGAAATAAATGGTGAGTGGGTGGAAGAAGAAAATGGCATGTTCTCTTCTGGTGTAAATGATATTGCCAGCACAGATAATGTGGTCGCTTTTACCAATTACAAGACAGTGGAAATCGAAGACCCTGAGGTGCCGAAAGACCCCTTCCCAAAGGATAGTCTTACGATTACGAAAACGGTAAAAGATGCGAAGGCAGACAGTACGAAAGAATTTGAATTTACCCTGATTTTGAAAGACGCATTTGGCAGAGATCTGGTAGGCTTCTTTGATTTTGAGGGCGGTAGCATAGCAGAAGGGGTAGCGCCTGCTGCAGATGATTTTGCTTTCATTGTGGGCGAATATACCTTTACATTGAAGGATGGTCAGTCTCTGACGATGAAGGATGTGCCGATTAGCACTGTTTACGAGGTGAAGGAAAAGGTTGTAAGTGATTTTCCCGTGGTAAAAGTTAACGGTAAGACCATTGCAGCAGTGGACGGCACAGTTTCCTCTGAAGAAGATGAAGTGGGACAGGGCGGCAATGTAGTGGCCTTTACCAATCAGACGAAACCTACTCCTGACGACCCGCCAAAGGGTGAAGACCCCAAAGGCGAAGACCCAAAAGGTGAAGATCCTAAAAAGGATGATACGCCAGATGGGGATGATAACGAAAAACATGACCAGGGGGTAAAACCTGAAAAGGGTGGCGACTCCTCTTTCGATAAACAAGACGGACAAATAGATGGAAACGGGAAAAAAGATACCGATATTCCCCAAACGGGGGATGCTTCTCATACAGCAGTTTGGGCTATGGTTTGCACTACTTCCTTGGTTGCCTTTGTAGCCATGGTTCTGCTGATGTGGCGGAGAAGAAAACACTTAAATAAGCCTTCTTTATAAATCTTTCCAGATGTAATATATAGAGGGGAGCAAGAACCAGCATACTTATGTTGGTTCTTGCTTTATATTTTTTTAAATTTTTCTGAAAAATTTCTTATTTCTAGCAGGAAATAGGCTAGTTTTATAGAATAAGTGGGGGAAAGTGGTATAAAGTGGTTGAAACCAAACAGATTTTTACAGAAAGGAGCTTGGTTCTTATGTTCATGGGCGAATATCAACATACCATAGACGCCAAAGGCAGACTAACGATGCCTGCAAAGTTTCGTGATGAACTGGGGGACAAGTTCGTTGTGACGAAGGGGTTAGACCACTGCTTGTTTGTGTATTCTCAAGCTGAATGGCGTATTATGGAAGACAAGCTCAAAGCCCTTTCCTTTACGAGAGCGGATGCTCGTGCTTTTGCGCGTATGTTTTTTTCCGGTGCAGCTGAAGGGGAAATAGATAAGCAAAACCGGGTGCTTTTACCGCAAAACTTAAGAGAACATGCTGACCTGCAGAAAGATGTGATTGTCGTAGGTGTTTCCACTCGTGTGGAAATCTGGGATAAGGAAAAATGGCAGGCTTATAATGACGCAGCTTCTGCAGACTATGAAACCCTTGCTGAAAAACTGGTAGACTTTGACTTGTAACTGTTGTATGAAAAGCAGAGAGGCGGAAAAGCAAAATGGAATTTAAACATATCAGCGTTTTGCTGGAAGAAACAGTAGATATGCTTTTACCGCAACAGGGAAAGGTCTTTGTGGATTGTACTATGGGCGGAGCGGGGCATTCTCGGTATCTCCTGGAACAGTCCGCACCTAATGGGAAATTGATTGCCATCGACCAAGATGGAGAGGCTTGTGCTGAAGGAAAAAGACGGTTGGCTGAATTTGGTGACAGGGTTGAAATCGTTCAGGCAAATTTTTCTGAACTGTCGACTGTTTTAGCGGAGCGGGGCATTTCCGGTGTAGATGGTATTATGATGGACTTAGGCGTTTCTTCTTATCAGCTGGACAACAAAGACCGCGGCTTTAGCTATATGCAGGATGCGGCGCTGGATATGAGGATGAACCCAACAGTGGGAAAGACTGCAGCAGATATCCTGAATACGGCAACAGAAGATGAACTAAACGATATTTTCTGGCTTTATGGTGAAGAGAAATGGGCACGCCGTATTGCAAAGTTTGTGGTAGCAGAGCGGGAAAATGAGTCTATCGAGACTACTGGACAACTGGTGGCTATCATCAAAAAGGCCGTGCCGGCAGGGGCCCGTCAGGAAGACCAACATCCTGCGAAAAGATGTTTCCAGGCTCTTCGGATTGCCGTTAATGATGAATTAGGTGTTCTGGAGCGTGTGTTGCCGGCTGCAGTTGCGTGCTTAAATCCCGGCGGCAGATTATGTGTAATCTCTTTTCATTCTTTAGAAGATAGGATTGTAAAAAATATTATGAAGGAACTGGCAAAAGGGTGTACTTGTCCTCCCCAGCTGCCTGTATGTGTGTGCGGCAAAAAACCGCAGATAAAGATAATCAGTCGGAAGCCTATATTACCTGGAGCGGCGGAAATTGCCGCTAATCCTAGGGCAAGAAGTGCAAAACTCCGAGTGGCGGAAAAGTTCTAAATAAGAGGGAGGATGCATAGAGTGATAGCAGCTAAAAGAGATGTGTATGCAAGTGAATATGAATATAATTTACCAGACTATGGCCAGGAGGAACAAGAATATTTACAAGTCATAGAAACTGGTGGGGTAAATAAAAAAGCAACGCTGCGCAAGGATAAGCTTGTTTTGGTAGTCGGCATTCTTTGCATGTTTTCGCTGGCGCTTCTTTATACCTTTATGGCGGCAAAAATCACCATGGGGGGCTACACCATTAACGCACTGAAGGCAGATATTGAAACCATTGAAAATCAAAACCATCGGCTTACTTTAGAAATCGAAGAAAAAAGCTCCCTAAAGCGCATTGAAACCCTTGCTCGGACAGAGCTGGGGATGATTGCTCCCAATGGAAAGAATGTTTATTATGTAGCAATGGATACAGCTTCCCCGGTACTTACTGGCGGTCAGCCTCAGCAGACGGCGCAAGCGGCTCCAGCGGCAAAGACTGAGAATGGTGAGGAGACTCAACCTGAAACAAATAAAAATGCACATCCTGTTTTTTTAGCATTAAATAAGCTGTTTTTTGAATAAAACAGCTTATTTCAGTGTATCAGCGGTTTTTCTATAGAGAATAAGACCTGAGAGGTGAATGGGATTGCAGTTTACAAAACTCAGTATGCGGCGAAGGACGGTACTGGTCTTTGCTATTGCATCAGCATGTTTTTTTGCGGTAATCTTTCGTCTGGGCTGGCTCCAGTTTGTAAAAGGCAATGAGCTGCAAACCAAGGCGGAAAGCTTGCGCATTAGAGAAAAACCTGTGGCAGCAAGCCGCGGTGATATCTTAGACCGTAATGGCAATAAGCTAGCGGTAAGTATTAGTGCCGACTCTATTGCGGTTTCTCCTCCGGAAATCAAAATAGAGGAGCAAGAGGAAATCGCTAAGTTTTTAAGTGAGACTTTAGAATTGGATTATGATACGGTGTTGAAAAAGGTGTCCTCTGGTCGTTCCTTTGAATGGATTAAGCGCAAGGTGGATTTTGCAACTTCTGAGAAGATCCAGGAAAAAGATTTCAAAGGCATTAGTATTATTCAGGAAACACAGCGTTTTTATCCAGAAGGGCAGCTGGCGGCTAATGTTTTAGGCTTTGCTGGTATTGATAATCAGGGGTTAGACGGTATTGAAATCTCTTTAGATGATATCTTAAAGGGGAAAGATGGCAGTACCATTGCAGAATATGATGCGAAAAGCCGGCAAATTCCTCAAGCAGTGCACCGTTATAATTCTCCTGTTGATGGCTATAATGTATCTTTGACCATTGACGAAACCATCCAATATTTCTGTGAACGGGAATTAGATTTATTGATGGCCTCGGAGAATAAGCCTAAGGGCGCGGTGGCAGTAGTGATGCGGCCGAAAACTGGGGAAATCCTGGCTATGGCAAGTCGTCCTACTTATGACCCTAATAATTATGGGCAGTATGAAAGTGTTGATTTCCGTAATAAAGCGGTGGTGGACTCCTATGAACCAGGTTCTACCTTTAAAATCTTAGTTAGTGCTGCTGCTATGGAAGAAGGACTGGTAACACCGGAAGAACGGTTTTATGACCCTGGATATATAAAAGTGGGGGTAGAGAAAATTAAATGCTGGCGGCACTATCGTCCTCATGGCAGTCAGTCTTTTACGGAAGTGGTGCAAAACTCCTGCAACCCTGGGTTTGTAGAAATCGGTTTGCGGTTGGAAAAGAAGGAAAAAGGATTATTATATAAATATTTGCGGGCCTTTGGTATTGGCAGCACGACCGGTATTCGCTTGCCGGGGGAAGCTGCTGGGATTATGACCAAAGAAGAGGATTTGCGGGATATCAATATTGCCACTATTTCCATTGGTCAAGGGATTGCGGTGACGCCGCTCCAGCTGGTAACAGCTGTATCTGCTGTAGCTAATGGTGGTGTGTTGATGGCGCCGCAGGTGGTAAGAGAAATCACAGATGATGATGGAAATGTGATTACACCCTTTACTCCAAAAGAAGTGCGGCGAGTTGTTTCGAAGCAGACAGCAGATACCATGTGCGAAATCTTAGAAACTGTTGTATCCAAAGGGACCGGGCGAACCGGCTATGTAGAAGGTTACCGTGTAGGCGGTAAAACCGGTACAGCCCAAAAGGCAGGAAAAGGCGGCTACCAGGATGGGAAATATGTTGCTTCCTTTATCGGTCTTGCACCGGCGAACGACCCGGAATTAGTTATCTTGGTAGCGGTGGATGAGCCTAGTGGTCCTTCCACTGGTGGTGGTGCTGTAGCGGGGCCTATTTTCCAGAAAATTATGGAGGATAGCTTGCATTACTTAGGTATTCCAGCGCAGCATACAGAAGGAGATGTCTTACCTGGTACTAATGGTGGGAAAGAAGATACTGTCAAACAAATTATTGTGCCGGATGTGGTAAATTTATCTCAAGTAGATGCAGAGGAAGCTATTCGCATTGCCGGTCTTGCGCCATCTGTAGAAGGTAGTGGCAGTGTAGTGGTGAAACAAACACCTGCAGGCTTTAGCAGTGTAACCCAAGGCGCAAAAGTAGTGCTGCGAATGGGCGATGCTGTGGAAGGGCAGGAAGGCTTTGTGACGGTACCAGATTTGACTGGTAAGCGTCTTCATGAGGCAGCGGATTTATTAGCCGCCATGGGGCTGACCATGCAGTCTGAAGGTGGCGGCTTAGTCACCGAACAAGATCCTATCCCTGGTACCAAGGTAAAATCTGGTACCGCTGTGAAAATTATCTTTGAAGAAGAAAATACTGGTGCAGCTGTAGTTGGTCCGTAATAGAAAATGGAGGGGAGTTTTATGCAGCTAACAGAAATCGCTGCTTTCTTGGGACTGGAAATCCAATCTGGTGGGGAGCAAACGATTACGGGTATTCAATATAATTCCCAAAAGGTGCAGCCGGGAAATATCTTTGTCTGCATCCAAGGGGAGAAAACAGATGGTCACAACTATATAAAGGATGCAGTGGGTCGTGGGGCAGTGGCTATTCTTGCGGCCCATCCTGTAGCAGATTTACCGGAAAATATCTCTCTTTTGATTGCGGAAAATACGCGCTTGACCTTGGCGGTGCTTGCAGATATGTGGTATGGCTTTCCAGACCGTAAAATGCGTATCATTGGTGTGACTGGTACGAACGGCAAAACAACAACCACGCATTTGATTAAATGGGTGCTGGAACAACAGGGTTATGCGACAGGACTGGTAGGGACGATCCATAATGTAGCTGGTAAATTAGATGTGCCGAGCAGTAATACGACACCTGAGTCTTTAGAGCTTTTTGCCCTTTTTGACGAAATGGTAAAGAGTGGTTATCAGTATGGGGTAATGGAAGTTTCTTCTCACGCTTTGAAGCAAGGGCGAGTTTCTGCTTGTCGCTTTGCAGCTGGTGTTTTTACCAATCTGACCCAAGACCATTTAGATTATCATCTGACTTTCGAAGACTATCTTTACAGCAAGACGAAGCTATTTAGCATGCTGAAAAAGACGGAGGGTTTTCCTGCTTATGGTGTGGTAAATATGGATGACGCTGCAGCTAGCAGCTTTATAAATGCGGCTAATGTACCAGTGTGGACTTATGGTCTTTGCGAAGACGCTGATGTACGGGCCAAGGATTTTCAGCTGACAGCCGGTGGTACCCGGTTGACCATTTGTTACAGGGGAAAAGAATATGAGACTAAAGTTCCGTTAATTGGGAAGTTTAACATTTATAATGCCTTAGCTGCGATTACGGTGCTTTTAGCAGAAGGAATTGCTATGGAGAAAGTCCTTGCGGCGCTAGCTATGGCGCCACAGGTGCCTGGCCGTTTTGAGTTGGTAGATTGTGGGCAGGATTTTGCAGTGGTGGTGGATTATGCACATACACCAGATGGCTTAGAAAATGTGCTTTCCACTGCAAGGGAAATTACCCATGGTAGGGTGATTTCTGTCTTTGGTTGCGGTGGTGACCGGGATAAAACCAAACGGCCCATTATGGGTGCTATTGGTGGGAAGTATAGTGACTTTTCGATTATCACTTCAGATAACCCTCGTACAGAAAACCCTTATGACATTTTAGAGCAGGTAGAGGCAGGTATCAAAAAAGAAACTGATCGTTACCTGGTGATTGAGAGCCGAGGGGAAGCTATCGCTAAAGCTATCCATATGGCAGAAGCAGGAGACTTGATTATGATAGCGGGCAAGGGTCATGAAAATTATCAATTGGTGAATGGCGAAACTTTGCATTTTGACGACCGAGAAGAAGCAAGAAATTGTTTAAGAAAACGGCTTGCCGAAAAATAGGCGGATAGATAAAAAAGAAAAGGATTTTTACGATGAACAGCGTATTTTATATTGTTTATCGAAAGTTTTATCGGAAAGAGGAGCCTATTCATGAAAATCGCTTTAGCAACATTAATAACAGCTTTTATTATCGCCGCTGCCCTTGGTCCTATTCTTATTCCAATCTTTAGATGGATGAAGTTTCGTCAAACTATTCGCAGCGATGGTCCACAGCGGCATTTAGCAAAGGCTGGTACGCCGACCATGGGGGGTATCATCTTTTTGCTGGCTTTTGTAGTTAGTGCTGTTTTCTGGGGAAGCGGCTCCAAAGAGCTCTATATGATTTTAGGCTTTACATTGGCCTTTGGCTTTATTGGTTTTTTAGATGATTTTATTAAGGTAGCCTTGAAGCGGTCCTTGGGGTTGACAGCCAAAGAAAAGCTAGTCTTACAATTTGTAGTAGCAGCGGTTTTGTGTTGGCTCATGGTAAAGGTAGTGGGCCGAGGTACGGAGATTATTTTCCCTGGTATTGCTAGCCCCATAGATTTTGGTTGGTTTTATTATCTCTTTATGGCTATCTACATTGTAGGCATGGTTAATGCAACCAACTTAACAGATGGGTTAGATGGTCTTGCAGCCGGGATTTCCTTTATTGTATTTTTAGGCTATATGCTCATTGGTTTATTAGCTATCGGTCGTGAGCCTATTGTTGGTGTGAATTATTTAGATGTGGCAATCGCTGCAGCGGCTCTTGCCGGTGGTTGTCTGGGCTTTTTGCTTTATAATCACTACCCGGCAAAAGTATTTATGGGGGATACTGGGTCTCTTGCGCTGGGCGGCGGGCTGATGGTCATCGCCATGATGACCAAAACAGAAGTGGTACTGCTTTTTATGGGGGCGGTATACCTGATGGAAGCCCTTTCTGTTATCTTGCAGGTGTTTTCTTTTAAATGCTTTGGCAAGCGTATTTTTCGTATGAGTCCCTTGCATCACCATTTTGAGATGTTGGGCTGGTCAGAGTTAAAGGTGGTTTATTCTTTTTGGCTAGCGGCTGCATTTTCTGTATGCATTGGTTTATGGTTGACCACATTATAGTCTAGATAGTCCGGATAAAGTAGGAGATGTCAGAAAATGGAAAAGTTGGAGCTAGTAGGAAAACAAGTGCTGGTAGTAGGTGCAGGCCTTAGCGGTGTCAGTGCTGCCAAGTTTTTATTAACGAAGGGTGCAACGGTGTCTCTTTATGATGATAAGCCAAAAGATGCTTTAAGTGAGGCTGCAAAAGACCTATTGCTACAAGGTGTTACCTTTTTAACTGGGGCAGGGGCGGATGGTACAGGTATCGATTTAGCTCCATTCTCTCTAGTGGTGGCGAGTCCCGGTGTTTCCTTAAAAGCGCCGCTATTGCAAAGAGCTGGGGCCTTGGAAATTCCCATCATTGGAGAGCTAGAATTGGCATATTTATTTAGCCGGGGTTCTTTTGTGGCTATTACCGGGACCAATGGCAAAACGACAACTACTTCATTGACAGCAGAAATTTTCCGTGCTGCAGGAAGGAAAATGCTCTTAGGTGGAAATATCGGCCTGCCTTTGGCGGAACAAATCGCTCTTTCTGAGGCGGACACGATCATCGTGGCAGAGGTTTCCAGCTTCCAATTGGAAACAACCAAAGAATTTCATCCTATTGCAGCAGCGGTATTAAATATCACACCAGACCATTTAGACCGCCATGGTAATATGGCTGGTTATATCGCGGCAAAAAGCAAGATTTTTGCTCGTCAGAGCAAGACAGATTATACAGTATTAAATTATGATGATGAACCTACCAGGGCATTGGCAGAACAAACACCAGGGCAAGTAGTATTTTTTAGCAGGAAAGAAATATTAGACCAAGGTGTTTATGTAGAAGCTGGAAACATTGTTATCGCTTGGCAAGGTGAGAAAATCTCAGTATTGCCTTGTGAGGAAATCTATATAAAGGGAAATCATAACTTAGAAAACGCATTGGCTGCTGTGGCTCTTGCTTGGTTTTGTGGTGTTGACGCTAGTGTCATTGCTGCGGTGTTGCGTAGCTTCCGCGGGGTGGTGCACCGCTTAGAGTTTGTAGCAGAGATAAACGGTGTGCAATATATCAACGACTCTAAGGGCACCAATGTGGACTCTACCATTAAAGCATTAGAGACTTATCCTGACCATATTATTTGGATTGCTGGCGGTAGAAACAAAGGGGCTAGTTTTGACCCGCTCATTCCGCTGGTGCGAGAACGGGTCAGCTCTGTGGTTGCCCTAGGCGAGTCTGCCGGACTCATCAAAGAAGTTGCAGAAAAAGCTGGTATTCCCGCTGATAAAATCTATCAGGCAAAGGATTTACCGGATGTGGTAAGTCATTGTCACCAGATAGCGGTGCCTGGTGATGTGGTCTTGTTGTCACCGGCCTGTGCCAGCTGGGATATGTTCCGCAGCTATGAGGAACGAGGAGATATATTTAAAAATCTGGTGCATACATTAGAGTAAGATTGACAGACTAATTTTGGCAAGAGAAAACGAGGAGGTCGTCTCATTGGCTAAAAGCAGAGGAGTCCAGGGAAAGGTACCTGATTTCGGTGTGTTTTTTGCAGTGTTGGTGCTATTGGGCATTGGGATTATTGCAGTGTTTAGCGCCAGTCAATACTTTGCGCAATATGCGCCTTATAATGATAGTTTGCACTTTTTGAAACGACAGTCTCTCAATGCGCTTATTGGCATTGTGGGGATGTTATTTGCCATGAAGATAGATTATCGTTGGTTTCAGGTGTTGGCGTTGCCGGGACTGATTATCTCCATTGTTATGCTGGTGGTGGTGCTTGCTTTAGGCGGTACCCGCTGGATTTCTTTAGGATTTATCCAGTTTCAGCCGTCAGAAATAGCTAAAGTTGCGCTTATCATTTTTATGGCGTTAATTCTCAGCCGAGACCCAGAACGTCTCCAATCCTTTAGTCATGGCTTCTTGCCTTGCTTAGGGTTAATGGGGTTAGTGTGCGGCTTGGTTGTAATCAAAGACTTAAGTACTTCTATTGTTATCGCTGGTACCTGCTGTGTAATGATGTTCTGTTCTGGAGCAAAATGGAGCCATATGGGCTTTATGTTTGCCTTAGGGGTAGTTGCGTTTATTGCTGCTGTTTGGGTAGAGCCATATCGTATGGCGCGTATCTTTGCATTCTTGGACCCTTGGTCGGACCCGCAAGGGGATGGTTTTCAGACTATCCAATCTTTCCTTGCTATCGGCAGCGGCGGGCTTACGGGGGTAGGCCTGGGGGCAGGCAGTGCTAAATGGTACTACCTACCGGAACGGCATACTGACTTTATCTTCTCCATTTGGGCAGAAGAAATGGGTTTTTTAGGCGGTACGATTATCATTCTGACTTTCTTATTCTTTGTATGGCGGGGCTTTATGGTGTCCTTAAACTTGAAAAACAATTTCCAAAGCTTATTAGCGCTTGGCATTACTTCGATGATTGGCATTCAGGCGCTAATCAACTTATGCGTAGTGGTAGGTCTTTTTCCGGTTACTGGGGTAACGCTGCCTTTTATCAGTTATGGCGGTACTTCCCTTGCCATTTCTTTGACCAGTGTAGGCATTTTGTTAAATGTTTCCCGATATGCAAAAACGACAGGTGATTAATGATGAAAGTGATTATGACCGGTGGTGGTACGGGAGGGCACATCTATCCAGCCTTGGCTATTGCACAAGGCATATTAGATAATATTCCCGATAGTGAAGTGCTCTATGTAGGCGGCAAAAACAGCATGGAAAAGGAATTAGCAGGAAAGGCTGGTTTTCCTTTTTATGAAATCGAGGTGGCACCGCTGCCCCGTAAGCTTTCTTTGCAAACATTAAAGAACTGTCATACGGCATGGAAAGCGGTGGGAAAAGCAAGAAAGCTGGTAAAAGAGTATCAACCTGACTTGATTATCGGTACTGGCGGCTATGTGTGCGGGCCTATGGTGTTGGCTGGGCACTTAGCGAAAGTACCGACGATGATACACGAACAAAATGCAGTTCCCGGGAAGACCAATAAATTATTGGGCAGAATGGTAGACCGGGTGTGCTTGGGATTTCCAAATACAGCTCAATGTTTCCCAAAACCGGAACGATGTGTGTATACGGGACTTCCGGTGCGGAAAGAGATCTTGGCACAGAATAAAGCTGACTCTCGTAAGGTGCTGGGATTGCCTCTGGATAAGCCGGTGCTTTTGGTGACAGGGGGTAGTCAGGGGGCCCATGCCATTAATGCTGTGATGGAACAGCTTTATAATCCGCTTTTGGCAAAGGGCATCGAAATTCGTCATATTACCGGAAAACGGGAATACGAGAAAATCCAGGCTTTTGCAGATAAAAAGAATTTTAATGATTATCCGAACCTGCATTTATTAGCGTATGGGTATCATATGGAGCATTGTCTTACTGCTTGTGATTTAGTAGTGGGGCGGGCAGGTGCGTCTTTTATCGCAGAAGTGACTGCTGTAGGTCGGCCTAGTATCTTGATACCATACCCCTATGCGGTGTATAATCATCAAGAAGCGAATGGACGGGTCGTGGAGAAAAAAGGTGGCGCTGTGGTGCTTTTAGAAAAAGATATGACGGCTCAACGGTTAGAACAGGAAATCTGCTCTTTGCTTTTGGATAAGACTCGTCTTGCGGCGATGGCTGAGGCTGCCTGGCAATGCGGTAATCGCCATGCAGTAGAGGATATCTTAAAAGAAATCAGACAGTTGGTTCAGAAATAGATTTTGGGCTTGAGGGGAGCGGGCAATTTTGCAGAAACAAGAGGATGTATATGCCTTTGGGAAAACCCATTTTATAGGTATCGGTGGTGCTGGCATGAGTGGGTTGGCAAATATTTTATTAGAAAAAGGGATTGCTGTTTCTGGTTCTGACAGCAGCTTTTCCCCGGTGGTGGCGCGTCTGCAGCAGATGGGGGCAGTGTGCTTTGGGGAGCAGAAAAAAGAAAACATTACAGAAGATATTGATTTAGTCGTTTATTCCTCGGCTATTCGGCAGAATAATCCAGAAATCATTGCAGCGAAAGAAAAGGGTATCGAGGTCATCTGTCGGGCGGAACTTTTGGCCCGTCTCATGTCGTTACAGACGGGGATTTCGGTGGCAGGTACCCATGGGAAAAGTACGACCACCGGTATGCTTTCTACTATTTTATTAGGGACGGAAGGTATGGCGCCTACCATTGTAGGCGGGGCCTATCTGCCGGGCATACAGGGAAATGCAAAGTTGGGTGCTGGCAAGTATTTGGTAGCAGAGTCTGATGAAAGTGACGGCTCCTTTTTGCTGCTCCATCCGGAGATTGCCGTTGTCACCAATATTGAGGCGGACCATTTGGACCACTATGGTTCCTATGAAAAGGTATTGGAGGGGTTTGCTCAATTCTTAAACCAATTGCCGGAACAAGGACTTGCTGTGGTGTGCCTAGATAGCCCAGGTGTAAAGGATATTTTACCTCAGCTTACCGTAAAGCAAGTAGTGACCTATGGTGTAGAGACGGCAGAGGGGGATTTTGGCGCGGCAGATATTGCTTATCACGGCAGGGGCAGTTCCTTTACCTGTCTGGCTCGGGGCAAATCTCTAGGTCGTGTAGAGCTATCTGTACCTGGTATCTATAATGTTTGTAATGCGCTTGCTGCTATTGCAGTGGCTTTACATATTGGCGTGAATTGGGAAGATATTTTAAAAGGGCTGAAAGCTTTCCAGGGGGTGGGCAGACGCTTTGAAATCCTCGGTGTAGAACAGGAAGTGACCGTGGTAGACGACTATGCTCACCATCCCACAGAAATCAAAGCCACTTTAGCCGCTGCTAAAAATATGGGTTATGCCAGAATTATTGCGGTGTTCCAGCCCCATCGTTATAGCCGTACTCAGGCATTGTTTACAGAGTTTACAGATAGTTTCTTAGATTGTGATGAGATTATTATGAATGGGATTTATGCAGCGTCTGAGGACCCTATTCCTGGGGTGTCTGGCGAAACCCTTGCCAAGGCTATCCGGGAAAAACATCATTGTAAGATAGATTATTATGATACCCGTGAAGAAATATTAAAAGACTTGCTTACTCGGGTGAAAGCCGGGGATTTGGTTATGATGATAGGTGCCGGTAATTTACGCCAGGTCGGCATCCAGCTGGTAGAGGCATTACAAACAGGAGGAAGATAGCGTTGGATATTGCTTCTTTTTTAACTGATTTGCAAAGCAGGTTTCAGGGAGATATTTTTACCGAAGAACCAATGAAAAAACATACCACTTGGAAAATCGGGGGCAAGGCCGATGTGTTAGTGCGGCCTTATTCAGAAGCGGATTTGCAGGCGATATTTACCTGTGCTAATCGTTATGAAATCCCCTTTTATGTCATTGGGAAAGGCAGTAATTTATTAGTAACAGACGGTGGTATCCGAGGTGTGGTGATTGAAATCTCTGCTGATGAGTTTCAAAAAATCACTATTCAGGATGATGGTACGGTTCTTGCTGGTGCGGGGGTGTCTATGGCGCGGCTGGCAAAGGAAACATTAAATCATAACTTAGCGGGTCTTGGCTGGTCTGCTGGTATTCCCGGTAGTCTGGGCGGGGCAGTGATGATGAATGCAGGTGCTTATGGTTATCATATTGGCTCTTATGTAACCAAAATAAACCTTGTCGAATATATTGGCTCCAGAAGGCAAATTTCAAAAGCAGAAGCAGATTTTTCCTATCGGCATAGTGGACTTATGGGGCAGCCTTGGGTGGTGACAGAGGTAGCGTTGCGCCTTGTGCCCCAAGGGGATGTGTCTGGAGAAATCCAGCAGATGAAGGATTGGCTCAAAGAGCGGGCTGCAAAACAACCTTTAGACTATCCTTCTGCTGGCAGTGTATTTAAAAATCCAGAAGGAAGCCACGCAGGTTACCTGGTGGAACAGGCCGGGTGCCGGGGAATGCAGGTAGGGGATGCACAAGTATCTACAAAACATGGTAATTTTATTGTGAATTTAGGAAATGCTTCTGCCTCTGATGTGTTGTCGCTAATAGAAAAGGTACGGGAGCGGGTTTTGCAAAATAGCGGACACAAGTTAGAGCTTGAGGTACGAATATTGGGCGAATAACCCTCTTTGGTATGCATGTGGGGGTGCGATATTTGGAAAGGTTTGTAATCCAGGGCGGAAAAAGGCTAAAAGGTGAAGTCAGTATTTCAGGGGCAAAAAATGCAGTGTTGCCTATCATGGCGGCGACCCTTCTTTCTCAGGAGCCTTGCTTGTTAGAAAATGTACCGCTTTTAAATGATGTATTTGTTATGATACAGGCATTGGAACAATGTGGGGCCAAATGCCGTTGGGAGGGGGATGCCCTTTATATTGACGCCTCTAATGCTTATCCTGGCGTGTTGCCGGAGGTTTTAACCAAGAAAATGCGGGCGTCAAATCTGATTTTAGGTCCTCTTTTGGCTAGGTTTGGAGAGGTGACGCTGCCTTTTCCGGGAGGCTGTAATATTGGTTCTCGCCCGATGGATTATCATTTAAAAGGGTTAGAGCAGTTAGGTGCTGTCATTGGAGAGAAAAACGGCTTCTTTGAGGCAAAAGCCACTGGGCTTATCGGTGGGGAAATCTGTTTAGATTTTCCTAGCGTTGGTGCTACAGAGAATGTGCTTATGGCGGCTGCTCTTGCCGAAGGAGAAACCGTGCTGCAGAATGCGGCTCGGGAACCAGAAATCACAGATTTAGCAAACTTTTTAATCTCTATAGGGGCAAAGATTAGCGGAGCCGGCACGGATGTGGTAGTTATTCAAGGGGTGCCTTCTCTGGGAACGAAAAAAGATTTAACCTATCGCATTATGCCAGACCGTATTGAGGCGGGTACCTTCATTATGGCGGCAGCGATTACTGGCGGTGATGTGGTGGTAAAAGATGTGGACACAGAAGATTTGGTGGCGCTGCTTGCAAAACTAAAAGAAGCTGGATTGCGTATTGCCCAATATGATAGAAATATTGTCCGCATAAAGCCCAGTGACCGCTTGCGAGCGGTGGATGTGCGCACCATGCCTTATCCTGGTTTCGCGACGGATTTACAGCCTCAGTTTGTGGCGTTGATGACTTTGTCTCTGGGCACATCTATTGTTTCAGAAAATATCTTTGAAAATCGTTTTAAACATGCAGATGAATTGCGGCGAATGGGAGCCAATGTGAAAATTATTGGTCGGGCTGCTGTCATAAACGGTGTGGAGGGCCTATGCGGTGCTAATGTAGAAGCGCCAGATCTAAGGGCCGGGGCTGCCTTGGTATTAGCCGGTCTTGCAGCGGAAGGACAGTCTATCGTGGAAAAAATAGAATACATAGACCGGGGTTATAGTTTTTTAGAAAAGAAATTATCTGTATTAGGCGGTGACATTAGTCGAGTGGCGATTGCTACCGAAGCTGGAAATTAATATAAGATACTCAATATGTGCTGTAAAAAAATAAAGAAATAAGAAAATTTAGGGTGGAAATTAGAGGGGAGAAAGAGAGTTTCTTCCCTTTTTCTTTTTATTTTCCGGCGATTTTTCGGTTTTTAAAAGATAGGGGTATCGGGCGGCAAATGGCAAAAGATTTTTTGCCTAAATTAGGAAAGAAATGGGTGAAAAAAAGAGATGTATTTTCCTCGTGGTTTTGTTATAATTTTCTTATCTTTATAGTTGGCAGCGTTTTATTTGTATCTAAGTTTATTATCTTATGTGAAGGAAAAGGCGGGTTTTTCATGGGAGATGTTACCCAGATAAGTTCATATAAGCGGAAGCGGCGGCGTGCCGGCAGTATTCGCTGGGTAATGTGCCTGCTTTTGCTTTTGGTTTGCCTTTTAGCGGGATACTATTTTTCTCAGTCTTCTGTGTTTTTTGTCAAGGAGATTGTGGTAACTGGTAACAGTATTGTAGACAGTACGCGCATTGCAGACCTGACCGGTATCGAAAAAGGGGTGAATACTTTTAAACAAAATATGCGGTTGGCTGAACAAAAAGTGGTATTAGAACCACTTATCGAGACGGTGTCTGTAAAACGGCGTCTGCCAGGCAAAGTGGTGGTTACTGTCACTGAACGGCAAGCTGCTATGATTGTAGCTTGGAATGGTGCCTTTCTACATGTGGATAAAAAAGGAGCGCTTTTAAAACAGGTTCGTTATTTAGAGGGGACAGGCCTACCTATTATTTCTGGTGTAGATGATATAGAGGGAGATTTACTTTTAGGGCGAACAGTTTCTTCTGAAAAGATTAACAGTGTTTTGCAAATCATCGGGGAGATGGATGATCGTTCTCGTACCATTGTCCGAGAATTGCAGGTATCAAACTTGCAAAAGGTAAAGTTTTTTACGCCAGAGGGGCTAGAGGTGCGTATTGGTGATGTAAAAGATTTTGCAGCTAAATTTAGTGTGTTTGACTATATTTATAAAGACCAGCTGGATAATAAAAAAATAGACGGTGTTCAATATATTGATGTGAGCCTAAAAGAAAAGCCGGTGATTTATTATTATAACTAGTATTTTCTAGGCTGGTTTTTGAGGTGAGATAAATTTTTTCATTCTTGCAGGGAAATGGATTTTTTTATGGAATATAGTACCTTAAGTGTATTTATGCTTATTGCAAAGTAGTATGAAATATTTGCTGAAAGACAGAAAAGATAAAGATAAAGATAGAGAAGAGATAGAAATAAAGGGGTTGAAGGGGAATATGGTACAGTTTGATGAAAATCCAATGGACCAATATGCAAAAATTAAAGTAATCGGTGTTGGTGGCGGCGGTAATAACGCTGTGAACCGCATGGTAGAAAGCGGTCTTTCCGGAGTGGAATTTGTATCTGTAAATACAGATGTACAAGCATTACATACTTCTAGAGCTGAAAAGGTATTACAAATCGGCGGCAAACTGACCAAAGGTTTAGGTGCTGGTGCTGACCCAGAAGTGGGGTCTAAGGCAGCGGAAGAAAGTCGGGAAGATATCCGGGGCATGCTTGACGGCTCTGATATGGTATTTATCACTGCTGGTATGGGTGGTGGCACTGGGACTGGAGCAGCGCCAGTAGTTGCGGAAATTGCTCGTGATATGGGCATTCTCACCATTGGTGTTGTGACCAAGCCTTTTTCCTTTGAAGGGAGACACCGTGCCAAACAAGCAGAGTTGGGGATTAGTGAATTAAAGGGGAGAGTGGATACGCTCATTACCATCCCTAATGATAAATTATTAAAAGTAGCAGATAAGAAAACCTCTATGCGTGACGCTTTCGTTCTTGCGGATGAAGTGCTCCGTCAAGGGGTTCAGGGGATTTCTGACTTAATCTCTAAGCCTGCTATGATTAACCTGGACTTTGCTGATGTGAAGACCATCATGAGCAACTCCGGTACGGCTATGATGGGGATTGGCGAAGCTAAGGGGGAAAACAAAGCCATCGAAGCGGCAACTCGTGCTGTATCCAGTGAAATGCTGGAAACAACCATTACTGGGGCTAAAAGAATTCTCTTAAGTGTAACGGCAAGCCCTGATATTGGTCTCTTAGAAGTAAATGAAGCGGCAAACTTCATCTATGAAGCTGCTGACCCCGATGCAAATGTTATCTTTGGGGCTGATGTAGATGAGTCCTTAGACGATACCATTCGTGTAACAGTGATTGCCACAGGTTTTGACCAGAGAGTGCAGCAGCAGGCTGCTGCTAGTCAGACTGTTTTTGCAGCAAAACCGACTGTTGGTGCTACGGCAAATGCTGGTACTGGTAATGTGGCAGCTGCAAATAATGGTGGCGAATATGTGCCAAAAATTGATGTAAAGCCTTTCTCTTTAGGGGATATTGATGTACCTGCTTTCATGAGAAATAAATAAAAGACAAGATTCTTCGCTAGCGCTCAGAATGACAAGTGGGCTAGTATCTAGAAAGAAAAATCAGCGAAAGCTGTGAATAAAAAGGACTGTGTTTGCAGTCCTTTTTTTGTGGCTTTTAGGGGACCCTATTGGCAGAGAGAAAAAATAATGATATGATAAAAGAATAAGAAATAAATTTGTAAGGGAGCGGTTATATGGAACAAGACTTGGATATTAACAAATTGATAGACAGTGTGAAAGCCTATAACCCCTCTTGTGATGAAGACTATATTTGTCGGGCATTTGCGCTTGCTGTGAAAGCTCATGAGGGGCAAAAACGGGACTCTGGTGCGCCCTACATTACCCATCCTTTTGCAGTAGCAGAGATTTTGGTTAGCCTTAATATGGATGACAAGGCTATCGCAGCAGGGCTTCTCCATGATGTGGTGGAAGATACCGAATATACGCTAGAGGACATTACCCAGGCGTTTGATAAAGAGCTGGCAACTTTGGTAGATGGGGTAACCAAATTAACCCGCATTCAGCATCGTAGCCGCCAGGAACGACAAGTGGAAAATTTACGCAAGATGATTTTTGCCATGTCTCAGGATATCCGTATTATCATCATTAAGCTATCTGACCGCTTGCATAATATGCGCACCTTGAAATATCATCATTCTCCGCAACGGCAAAAGGAAATCTCTCAGGAAACCAAAGAAATCTATGCGCCTCTTGCTCACCGCTTGGGGATATTTAAAGTAAAAACAGAGTTGGAAGACTTATCTCTGAAATACTTAGACCCTGAACGGTATCAATACTTAAAAGACCAAATCACCAATAAAAAACTGGAACGAGGACAATATATCGAAAATATTTGTATTGAACTGAGAGGCAAGTTAGAAGAGTTTGGCATTAAAGGGGAAATTTACGGTCGTTATAAAAGCTTTTACAGCATTTATAACAAAATGATAAAGCAGCAAAAAGAGCTTAATGAAATCTTTGACCTGAATGCGGTGCGGGTTATTGTAGATGATGTGAAAGACTGTTATGGGGCGTTAGGCATTATCCATACGCTGTGGAAGCCTATTCCTGGGCGGTTTAAGGACTATATCGCCATGCCAAAGCAAAATATGTACCAGTCTATCCATACCACCCTTATTGGTCCTAAGGGAGAGCCTTTTGAAGTGCAAATCCGTACTTGGGATATGCATCGCATCGCTGAATATGGGATTGCTGCTCACTGGAAATACAAAGAAGGTAAAAGCGCTGATGGTGATTTTGAACAGAAGCTGTCCTGGTTGCGGCAGATGTTAGAATGGCAGCAGGAGTTAAAAGACGACCAGGAATTTATGGAGTCTGTAAAAGTAGACTTATTCACGGACTCGGTATATATCTTTACCCCCAAAGGCGATGTGTATGAATTGCCGCGGGACGCAACACCTATCGACTTTGCTTACCGGGTCCATACTCAAGTGGGCCATGAATGCGTGGGGGCAAAAGTTAATCGCCGCATTGTGCCATTAGATTATCATGTAAAAAATGGTGATATCGTAGAAATCCTGACGGCGAAAGGAAGCGGCCCCAGCCGGGATTGGCTGCAAATCGTCAAAACCTCTCAGGCAAAAAACCGCATTCGCCAGTGGTTTAAGAAAGAACAAAGAGAAGAAAATATCGAAATCGGCAAAGATTTACTGGAAAAAGAATGCCGTAAATATACCCAAGATATTAGCAGTTTCTTGAAAGCAGATGCCTTAAGTGAGGCAGCTAGAAAACTAGGATATACTGCTATTGAAGAGCTTTATGCGGCAATCGGCTTTGGGGATGTGGCGCCAAACTCTGTCATTACCAGAATAAAAGAGGATATGCCGACTATCCAAGATGTGGAAGCAGATGTCTTACCAGAATTAAAGCCGTTCTCAGGAAATATGGCTTCAGGCTCTCACGGTATCCTGGTAAAGGATATCGATAATGTGATGGTGCGGCTGTCTCATTGCTGTAACCCTTTGCCTGGTGATGATGTTGTTGGCTACATTACCAGAGGCCGGGGGGTATCTATCCACCGAAAAGATTGCCTTAATGTGGCTTATTATCAGGAAAATGAACCAGAACGCTTGATGGAAGTGACTTGGGATGAGTCTTGTCATGGCGTTTATCAGGCAGAACTGGAAGCTACTGCTATAGATCGGCCGCGGCTAACGCTGGACATTATGGCGGTGGTGGCAGATACGAAAACCAACTTAAATGGGGTAAATGTGCGGGTCAATAAAGACAAGACGGCTACTATCAGCTTGAAATTGGAAATCAAGAGTTTGGACCATTTAGAATTTATCATGAATAAAATCCGCCGGGTGCGGGATGTATTGGAAGTGCATCGGCTGACGACCAGCAAGGCAGGCGGCAATGATGAAGAATAAAGCAAAGAATAGAGGTAGCTTATGCGTGCAGTGGTGCAAAGAGTAAAACAAGCAAGCGTTGCCATAGATGGTACAACGGTGGGAGAAATCCCCCAGGGCTTAATGGTATTATTAGGTGTGGGAAAAGAGGATACATCGCAAGACGCAACATATCTGGCTGAAAAAATCGTAGGGTTAAGGATTTTCACTGATGCGGAAGATAAAATGAATTTGTCAGTGTTGGATATTGGCGGAGAGATTTTAGTGGTATCTCAATTTACCCTTTATGCTGATTGCCGCAAAGGAAAACGCCCCGGCTTTAGTGATGCTGCATTACCAGAGACTGCTATTCCTCTTTATGAACAATTTGTGATAGCACTAAAAGAAATGGGACTGACCGTTGCCACTGGACAGTTCGGTGCAGATATGTTAGTATCTATCGAAAATGACGGCCCGGTGACCATTCTCTTGGATAGTAAAAAAGTGTTTTAAAGTATAGGTTTTCGTGAATAAGAAAGAATAGAAGGGAACGAAACGCGTTCATGGATATTAAAATTATTCCTTGCGGCATCCTAAAGACCAATTGTTATATTTTATCAGATGAAAAGGCACAAGGTATTATGATCGACCCTGGGGCAGATAGTGACGCTATTCTTGGCTATGTGCAGGAAATGGGCATTCGTGTCAAATATATTGTCAATACTCATGGCCACTGGGACCATATTGGGGCCAATATACCAGTAGCTGAAGCTACAGGTGCGCCTATCCTTATCCATGCTTTCGATAAAGATTTTTTAGAGGATGAAAAGTTGAATTTATCCGGGGCTTTTGGCGTTGTGGGCAGAGGCGGAACACCGGGGGAATTGCTTACAGATGGGGATATGGTGGCAGCTGGGAGTATCCATTTGCAAGTATTGCATACACCGGGACACACCCAGGGCAGCATTTCTCTTTTAGGTGAGGGCATGATTTTTGCTGGAGACGCACTGTTTCGTGGCTCCATTGGCCGGACGGATTTGCCTACTGGCAATATGGAGGCCATGAACCAGTCTCTGCTGGAGAAACTTTTGGTATTACCAGATGATACCGTTGTTTATCCTGGCCATGGGAAACCTACTACCATCGGTGCGGAAAAAGAAAATAATCCTTATATTCGATTGTAAAGATGCGGAAGATTTATTTGACAGATGAAAGAAAAACGGGATATAATATAAGGCGAACTTATAAAACTTTATATGGTTATAGCAATGAAGAAACCGTTTTTCCTGGGTGTGTAGCTTACAGGGAAAGGCACCATGACTGAGAGTGCTTTGCTATGGGGGGAAACTGACAGTTCTGAGCTTGGTATTTGCAAAGAATACCCGGGGATATCTCCCGTTATCAAAGAGAGTGGGGCTTTTCTGTAATAGATAAGTCCAATTAGGGTGGCAACACGGGTAAATACTCGTCCCTTACTGGGGATAGAGTATTTTATTTTTTTAAATAAGGAGGGCTGATATGGATATCGTAAGACCTCGTGGTACCAATGATTTCTTGCCGAAAGACACTGTAAAATGGCATTATTTGGAGACTGTTTTACGCAAGTTGTGTGAAGAGTTTGGCTATGGGGAAATCAGAACGCCATTGTTTGAAGATACCAATTTATTCCAGCGGGGTGTAGGGGATACCACGGATATTGTCCAAAAAGAAATGTATACCTTTACAGACCAAGGAGATAGAAGCTTGACTCTGCGGCCAGAAGGTACGGCCTCAGTGGTGCGGGCTTATGTAGAGGATAAACTTTATGGCGAAGCGCAACCTGTAAAAGTCTATTACATGGGACCTATGTTCCGCTATGAGCGGCCGCAAGCAGGGCGATATCGTCAATTTCATCAGTTTGGGGTAGAGTGCTTTGGTAGCAATCATCCTGCAGCAGATGGGGAAATTATTGCTCTTGCCTGGGAGTTTTATCGCAGGCTAGGCTTAAAAGGGTTGGAGGTTAGCATTAATAGTGTGGGTTGTCCAAAGTGTCGACCCAAATACCGGCAGCTTCTGCAGGATTATTTCCGCCCACATCTGGATAAAATGTGTAAGAGCTGTCAGGAGCGGTTTGAGAAAAATCCTTTGCGCATTTTAGACTGCAAAAATCCCGAATGTAAGGAATTGGCAAAAGATGCGCCCAATAGCACTGATTGTCTGTGTGAAGAGTGTCAGGAGCATTTCCAGTCTGTGTGTGCATACCTTACGGCAGCAGATATTCCATATAAAATCGACCATCGCTTAGTGCGGGGGCTGGATTATTATACCAAAACAGCCTTTGAAATCTTAGTGGATACTATTGGTGCCCAAAGCGCTATCTGCGGCGGTGGCCGTTATGATGGCTTAGTGGCGCAACTTGGTGGGCCGGAAACGCCTGGAGTGGGCTTTGCGGCAGGCCTGGAACGGGTATTGGTAGCACTGGACCAACAAGGTGTTGAAATCCCGGCTAGTAGTCATACTCAGGTTTATCTTGCTTCTCTGGGCAGTTCTGCAGATTTGAAAGCTTTTCAGCTTTTGCAAGAACTGCGAAAGACTGGTATCATTGCAGAAAAAGATTTGCTGGGCAGAAGTCTAAAAGCCCAAATGAAATATGCAGATAAATTGCAGGCTGATTATGTATTACTTCTAGGAGAAGAGGAACTGGCTCAAAATATCTGCATGGTGCGGCAAATGGGAAAATCAGAACAAGCGCCTGTTGACTTGGATAACATTGTTTTGTTCTTGAAAGAACAGTTGAAATAAGAAAATAAATAAGAAAATAAAATAGAGGAGAGATAAAAACATGGACATGATGGAAAACACCAAAAGAACCCATAAATGTGGCGAGCTTACCATGGCAAACTGTGGTGAAACCGTAACATTAATGGGGTGGGTACAAAGAAGACGGGACCATGGCGGCCTAATTTTCGTGGATTTACGGGACCGTTATGGTTTGGCGCAGGTGGTTTTTGACCCGGAAGTTGGCGCAGATATTTTCACCAAAGCTGAGTCTTTACGCAATGAATATGTGATTGCAGTGACTGGTTTAGTGCGTCAACGGCCAGAAGGTACTACTAATGAAAACTTAGCTACCGGGGAAGTAGAAGTAAAAGCTTCCGACTTGAAAATCTTGAACAAAGCAAAGACGCCACCATTCTATATTGAAGACGGTGTAGATGTAGATGAAATGATCCGCTTGAAATACCGTTATCTGGACTTGCGCCGCCCAGAAATGCAAAAAGCGCTGCTGATGCGGCATAAAGTAACCATGGCGGCAAGAGAATTCCTCAATACCAAGGACTTCATGGAAATCGAAACACCAATGCTAACGAAAAGCACACCGGAAGGGGCTAGAGATTATCTGGTGCCGGCACGTCTCCATCCAGGTGAATTTTATGCACTGCCCCAATCTCCGCAGCTCTTTAAGCAGCTCTTGATGGTATCCGGTATGGAACGCTATTTCCAATTGGCTAGATGCTTCCGCGATGAAGACTTGCGGGCAGACCGTCAACCGGAATTTACCCAGCTGGATATGGAGCTCTCCTTCGTGGAACAAGATGACATTTTGGATTTGACCGAAGAACTCATCTGCTATGTGTTTAAGAAAACTATGGACAGAGATATCCCTCGTCCTTTCCCTAGAATGACATGGGCAGACGCTATGGATAAATATGGCTCTGACAAACCGGATTTGCGCTTTGGCATGCAGTTAATCAATGTGACTGATATTGTCAAAGACAGCGATTTCAAAGTATTCGCAAGCGTAGCTCAAAGCGGTGGGGAAGTAAAAGGGATTTGCGTGAAAGGCGGTAGCAGTTTCTCTCGTCGGGAAATTGATAAGCTTACCGAATTTGTTGGCATTTATGGAGCAAAAGGCCTGGCTTATATCTATGTAGAAGAAGACGGCTTAAAATCCCCTGTGGCAAAATTCTTTAACGAAGAACAACTGGCAGCTCTTAGAGAAAGAATGGGCGGCGAAACCGGCGACCTCTTGATGTTTGTTGCTTCCACGCCAAATATTGTAGCAGACGCGTTAGGCCATTTGCGTATTGAAATCGCCAAACTTCAGGGCTTAATCGACGAAAATGAACTAAACTTTAGCTGGGTGGTAGACTTCCCACTTTTAGAATATGATGATGAAGAAAAACGCTGGGTAGCTATTCACCATCCTTTTACCTCTCCAAAAGACGAGGATTTAGATATCTTGCTGACTGACCCCGGCAAAGTACGGGCAAAAGCTTATGATATGGTCTTGAATGGTGTAGAAATCGGCGGCGGCAGTATCCGTATTCACCGTCGTGATGTACAGAACAAAATCTTCCAATTATTAGGCTTTAGTCAGGAAGAGGCATATGCAAAATTTGGCTTTTTATTAGATGCCTTTGAATACGGTGCACCTCCTCATGGAGGTCTTGCATTTGGTATTGACCGGGTCGTAATGCTCATGGCTGGCAGAGAAACCATCCGTGATGTCATTGCTTTCCCGAAAACACAAAGTGCAGCCTGCGCTATGACCCAAGCGCCAAGTGCAGTAGAAAATAAACAATTGAGAGAACTGTATATCAAAACAGATGTGCCGCCAAACAAACAAAAGGGCGCAAAAGAACAGCAATAGCTAGCAACAAAAAGCTATGCGCACTTCCTGCTGGAATTTTCTGAAAAAATGCTGAAAGAAATATTTGCAGTAGGTTTGTCCTATGTGATATGATAAAAGTACAGAAAAGCTCTGCGATGTGCGTGAGAAAAATCGGATAGTTTTGTTCCAACACACTTACAAAGGGAACCTTACTCGTTTTGTGGCCTATATGCCTCCTTTTTGCGTGGACATAGAAAGCAGGATGGAGGGTACCCACCTGTCTTAGACAGGTTCAAAACACCGATACACGGCATAGGCGGAGCTTTTTTATTGTGAAGTAAAAAGCTTGCGTATGGATAGATAGAATGTCAGTAAAGCAATCCGTTAAAATATGGATAATAGGAGTAGTAAGATGAAAGAAAAGTTAATCGTAGCATTAGATGTGCCCAATCGTGACCAGGCCCTGAAACTGGTGGACATGCTTAGAGACGAGGTAGGTGCCTTTAAAATCGGTATGCAGCTCTATAATAGTGAAGGCCCGGATATTGTGAAAGATATCCAGACTTTGGGTGGAAAAGTATTTGTGGATTTGAAATTTCATGATATTCCTAATACAGTGGCCCAAACTTCTAAGATTATTACCCAGCGGGGTGCCTTCATGTTTACTGTTCATGCCGGCGGCGGTTTTAAGATGATGCAGACTTCTGCAGAAGCAGCGCGAGAACGGGCAGCAGAATTTGGTATTGCCAAACCAATGGTTATCGCCGTTACGGTGCTCACCAGCATTAGCCAACAGGTATTTGAAGAAGAAATGGGTATCAAAAAGAAAATCGTAGACCAGGTAGTAGAGTGGAGTAAATTGGCGCAAAAAGCAGGTTTGGATGGGGTAGTGGCCTCTCCTCAGGAGTTGCCATACATTCGGGAGGCTTGCGGCAAAGATTTTGCTATCGTTACGCCTGGCGTTCGTCCTGTATGGGCAGCCGTCAATGACCAGGAGCGTATCATGACGCCGAAACAAGCGGTAGAAAACGGTGCTTCTTATCTGGTAGTGGGGCGCCCTATTACCACTCATGCAAAGCCTGCTGAGGCTGCTAGAATGATAGTAGAAGAAATCGCTGCAGCAGAGTGCAAATAAAGCAAAGTTTATGCATTACTGTCATTCTGGGGAATGAAATGACGAAGAATCTAAAAAAGAAAAAGCTGACCGAGAAATTATTCTTGGTCAGCTTTTGGTGTTTCTGGCGTAATATAAAGGGTTTTCTGATTAGTGAAGATGACTTTGCCGGGTTTTGCACCACTAGGTTTCTTTACATATTGGACGAGCGTGTAATCCACGGGTACTTGGCTGGAGCTGCGTGCTTTGCTGTAATAAGCGGCAAGACCAGCGGCAAAGAGTAGAGTATCTTCGGGGATTTCCTGCCTATGGTCAGGGTTGCGGATGATGACATGGCTGCCGGGAATATCTTTTGTATGGAGCCAAATATCGTCTTTTCGCGCGATTTTCAAGGTTAGCTGGTCATTTTGCTTATTATTGCGGCCGACCAGTATTTCAAAACCCGCAGAGGAGAGAAAGCGGCGTGGGGGTAAGCTGTCATCTTGTTTTTTATTTGCTTGCTTAAGCTTACTATTTTTTGTTTTTAAATAGTTTTCTTGTTGTAATTCTTCTTTGACGGCGGCGATTTCCGTTAGAGTTTCGCATTGCTCTAACATGGCATAGACGCTGTTTAAATAATCCAGCTCTCCTTGATTTTGGCTTACTTGTTGTTCCAGTTGTTGCTGGGAGATTTTTGCTTTATTATATTTTTTGAAATAATAACGGCTATTTTCTGCTGGTGTTAAATCTGGTTGCAAGGCAATGGTTACCTGTTCGTTTTCTCGATAAAAGCTGGGCAGGATAATTTCCGTCATGCCTTTTTCTATTTGATAGATATAGGCAGTAATCAGCTCGCCTTTTTCCTTGTATAATTCACCAGCATAAGCGTCTGTTAAATCTGCTTGTTGGATTTGCAGCTTTTTTTCTACCCGTGCGATGTGGCTGCTAATGATTTTTAATAGTTCTCGTTTACGACCAGAAAGGACATCTGTCTGTTCTTTTTCAGAAAAAAAATCATCTAATAATTTGTTGATATCAGTTGTTTTTTCTATGGTGTAGTTATGACTATCCGATGAAATATTCAAATGGTAAACAGTATAGTCCCGGCTGCCTTTTGCATTGTCATGAACGAAAATGGGAACAAGGGTATTCTGGCTTTTTGCGGTAGATAGCTGGACAAGCTCTTGCCAAATTTTTCCATACTCATAAGTGCCCATTTCATCAATGGAGAGGTCCTCAGAAAGATTACATTGGTCTAGGATGAGCTTTGCTGAGAGGGGGGAGATGCCGGCAATAGATTGATAAAGAATTTTATAAATAGGCATTTCCATGTCTTGTGCTAGGCAAAGCTGTTGGAAGTCCTCTTCTCTGAGGGTAGATATGGGGATCTTATTTTGTTGGGGCGGTAAGGTATAGGCTAACCCAGGTAAAATCTCTCTTAGTCGTGAGGTTTGATGAGAAACCCGTTTTAAACTATCAATAATTAGTTTGGTGGAAAGATTTACCAAGATGAGATTACTGTGTTTACCCATGATTTCCAGATAAAGAGCCAACTGCAGCGGGTCGCCTATCTCACTGGTGGCGGCAAAGGTGATTTCCACCAACCGGTCTGTTCCTATTTGCCGGAAGCTTTTAATGCGGCTGCCTTCTAGATATTTCCGCAGCAGCATGCAAAACATTGCCGGGTGAGGTGGGTTTTCGTAGGTTGTGCTGGTAAGGTGAAGCCGACAGCTTTGCGGGTGGCAAGATAACAAAAGTTGTTGTTTGCCGCCTGTTGGATGATGTAGCTTTAAGAGGATGGTATGCCTATCTGGTTGAAATACCTTCATCACTCTTGCTTCTGTCAATGTTTGATTTAAGTTTGCAGCTATCTTTGCCGTTACCAGACTGTCAAAAGCCATGTGTTTTGCCACCTCCAAGAATATTGGTTGTTATTTCGTATTGTTTTTAAGTATAGCATATTTTAAGGATAAAATAAAACTTTTCATACCATATCATTGGTTTTAATGGATTAGCAAAAAAGATTATTTCTTTGGTGTAAGCAGGATTTTTGGGGGAATAAGCGAATTTTTGAGTACAAATATAAATCACAAGACTTTTCCAGGAAATTCGGAAAGGAGGTTTTATGGTTGGTTTGTAGTATGACGGGTTTCGGCAGCGGGGAGTGCAGCTTTGATTGTGGGAAAATCACCGTAGAAATCAAAGGGGTAAACCATCGTTTTTTGGAAATAACTTCTCATATGCCTCGTGTGTTGCAGTCTTTGGAAGAACCTTTAAAAAGTATGCTTCGGGAAAAAATAAAACGGGGGAAAATTGATGTTTTTATCACATTTGCAGAAAAATGTGCTGGTAACCCCATAATTAAGGTTGACAAAGACCTTGGTTTGTCGTATTATAATTCACTGGTAGCACTTGCTGAAGTTTGCGGTCTGACGCCGCCTGAGGATATTCAGCAGGTGGCTTCTTTTCCTGGTGTGATTTGTGAGGAAAAATCGCAATGGGATTTTGATGTTCTTTGGCAGGCCGGGTTGCTTCCTGCTCTAACAGACGCTGTTTCTGCTATGATGCAAATGCGCAGCGCAGAGGGCGCCCATTTAGCAGCAGATATTAGACAAAAATTGGTAGAAATTTCTAACGCGGTGGAAAGAATTGAAGCAGAAGCACCAGGTGTTGTAAGCGATTATCAGGCACGACTCAAAGAGCGTATCACCACTATGTTGGAACAAGCAGGGGCGGGTCTCGTAGGATTAGATGATGCACGGCTTGCTGCAGAAGTGGCTATTTTTGCAGATAAATGTGCTATTGATGAGGAGCTAACGAGACTGCATAGTCATATTAAGCAGTTTGACCAGACCCTTGCCGCCGGAAAGAATGGCGAAGCCATTGGGCGTAAGCTGGACTTTATCCTACAGGAAATGAATAGGGAAACAAATACTATCGGTTCCAAAACGAATTCTCTTGTCATTAGCGAATTGGTTATTGAAATAAAAAGTGAATTAGAAAAAGTAAGGGAACAAATACAAAATATTGAATGATTGATTAGGGGGACTAACAAAATGGCAATTCCAAAATTAACAGCAGACGAAAGAGCAAAAGCATTACAGAAAGCACAACAAATTCGCAGCCAAAGAATGGAAGCAAGAAAAGCTTTGAAGGCTGGGAAATTAACTTTAAAAGAAGTATTAGACAGCACTGATAACGAAGTATATGCAAAAATGAGAGTGAAATACTTATTAGAGTCTTTACCACAAGTAGGGAAAATCACCACACAAAAAATCATGGAAGAAATTGGCATTGATGAAGCTCGCCGGGTACAAGGCTTAGGTAAACGCCAAGTTGCACAATTATTAGAAAAATTATCTTAATCGTTTAATCAGAAAAAGACATAGGAGTGTAGCGTGCTTATGATGAATAAATTGATAAATATTGGGTTTGGGAATATTGTTTCTGCCAACAGAGTGATTGCCATCATAAGTCCGGAATCCTCTCCTATCAAAAGAATGATACAGGAAGCCAGGGAAAAGGGGTTCTTAATTGACGCTACCTATGGCAGAAGAACGCGTGCTGTGCTTGTGACAGATAGCGGTCATGTAGTGCTTTCTCCTGTACAGCCTGAGACCATTGCTCATCGGTTTATTGATGTAAATAAATCAGATACTTGTATGTGTGAGGAAGGACGGCCTAATGGCGATATAGGAGAATAATATGGATAAAGGATTATTAGTAGTCGTCTCCGGTCCTTCTGGTGTGGGCAAAGGTACCATCTGCAATGCTTTAAGAGAAAAATATCCAGAGCTGGTCTATTCTGTATCTGCTACAACTCGTCCCATGCGGGAAGGGGAAGTAGAAGGTGTTAACTATTTCTTTCTTAGCAAAGAGGATTTTCTGGCTAAGATTGAGGCAGGCGCTTTCTTAGAATGGGCGGAAGTCTATGGCAATTTTTATGGTACACCGAAGTGGATTATAGATGCACAATTGGCTGCTGGCAATCATGTGCTGTTAGAAATTGATATGCAAGGAGCTGTTCAGGTAAAAAAGGCTTATCCTGAAAGCGTGTTGGTATTTATCCTGCCGCCTTCTGAAGAGGAATTAGCAAAGCGGCTATCTGGACGGGGCACCGACTCTGCAGATGTAATCGCAAAAAGACTTGCCTGCTGGCAGCAGGAAAAGGAAATGCTGAAACATTATGATTATGCTGTGGTAAACGATACCGTATCGCAAGCGGTGGAAAGGGTATCCCATATTATCACTGCAGAAGAATGTAGTGTAGAACGAATGTAAGGCTAAAAGGAGTGATTATCTTGAATAAACCTTTGCTGGATACATTATTACCAAAAGTGGATGCAAAGTACACCTTAATTACCATTGCGGCAAAAAGAGCAAGACAGATTACAGATGAACAATCTGAAGATTTAAAGTCCGGGAAAATTAATCCGGTATCTCTTGCCCTCCATGAAATTGCTGATGGAGAAATTACCTGGGAAAGAAAAGGGTCCGGTATCAAATAAGGAGTCCTGTTCCATGAAAGAAAAAACAGATAATGTAACAACAGAAGTAAAGATGCCATTGGCAGATAAAAAGATTACCGTCGGTATTGCCGGCGGTATTGCTGCATATAAAGCGGCAGATTTTGTAAGCTTTCTGCACCAGCAGGGGGCAGAAGTGCAGGTGATAATGACAGCAGGCGCTCAAGAGTTTGTGAGTCCATTGCTGCTTCATGCGCTATCCGGCCAGGTTGTGATTACAGATATGTTTGCCAATGATGCAAGTCTCCATATTCCGCATATTTCTGGGGTAGATGGAGCAGACCTCTTTATCATCGCACCGGCTACTGCTAATATGATGGCGAAAGCTGCCCACGGTATTGCAGATGATGTGTTATCGGCTGCAATCCTTGCAGCTACTTGTCCTATCCTCTTTGTGCCGGCTATGAATATGCATATGTATGAAAATATAGCTACCCAAGAGAATATGGCTATCTTGCGGCAGCGAGGATATCATGTGTTAGAAGCGGCAGAAGGGCGAATGGCCTGCGGCACGGTGGGCAAAGGACGCTTTCCGGAAAGTAGTATCCTAAGAGAGGCTGTTTCTGCAATCCTTTTTCCTCGGCAGGATTTAGCGGGGAAAAAGGTGCTGATTACGGCAGGCCCTACTAGAGAACATATCGACCCGGTGCGATATATTTCTAACCACTCCAGTGGTAAAATGGGCTATGCATTGGCTGCTGCTGCAAGAAGCAGGGGGGCGGAAGTAACATTAGTCAGCGGGCCGGTGACTTTGCCGGCGCCGCAAGGTGTTGCGGTGGTGCCGGTTATCACGGCAGAGGAAATGTATCAGGCAGTGCTGTCTCGATATGAGGAAATGGATATTGTCATTGGAGCTGCGGCCGTAGCGGACTATCGGGCCCAGTCTATGGCTGAGCAAAAAATAAAAAAACAAGATGCTGCAAAAAATAGCCTCCAGCTAAATCTGGTGGCAAATCCAGATATTTTGCAGACGTTGGGGGAAGCAAAAACACGACAATATTTAGTGGGCTTTGCTGCGGAAACTGAAAATCTTTTAGCCAATGCCAGAAGAAAGTTAGTGGATAAAAAGGCTGATATGATTGTAGCCAATGATGTATCTCAGCCGGGGATTGGTTTTTATAGTGATGCGAATGCTGTTACCTTGGTAACACAGACAGAGGAAATAGGTTTGCCTGCTATGGAAAAACAAGTGCTGGCAGAGAAAATCTGGGATGCAATTCTTGCGAAACTAGATAAATAACCAGAAAAAGAGCAAATAAAATTATTTGCTCTTTTTCTTTTTTCTGCTTACAGAAGGGCAAAAGTGTGGTAAAATAACGGTAATCTGAGAGGCTAGTGGCCGGAAAAGAGAGGATGAAGAAATGATGCAGGATGTATGTGTTGTAGATACGACTTATCATAAGGTCATGCGCGAGTTGAGGCAGGCGGGGTTAGATGGTATTCTTCTTTCAGACTTAGCAAATATAGGCTTTGTTTCGGGCTTTTTTACAGAGGACTCGTTTATTCTTATTTCTGGGCAGGGGAAGGTTTTTATTACGGATAGCCGCTATTATGAAGTAATCGAAAAAAAATGTCCTGGTTGGCAGGTTGTATGTGTTTCCACGCAAAAGCATTTAAAGGATTATGTAGCAGAATATTGTAAGACATGGAATATTAAAACATTAGGCTTTGAGGAGGATAAGATTACCCAAGGTCTCTTTGCTGAGTTGGCTGACCATTTGTCAGGTGTGGATATGAAGCCGGTGGGAACCATCGTAAAACATCTGCGGATGGTAAAACGGCCTTATGAGTTAGACTGTATTCGTCGGGCAGCGAGGGCTGCAGATGATGCGTTTCTGCATGTATTAAAGCTGATGAAACCAGGTGTGCGAGAATATGAAATCGCAGCGGAAATCCAGTATCAGCTAAAGAAAGCAGGGATGGATGGGGAAAGCTTTCCTTCCATAGTAGCAGCAGGTGCTCATTCTTCTCGGCCTCATGCGGTGCCTGGTGAGTATAAAATGCAGGCAGGGGATTTTGTTACCATTGATATGGGGGCCAAATATCGTGGTTATTGCTCTGATATGACCCGAACGGTGGTCATCGGCACGGCAGACGCTAAACAAAAAGAAGTTTATGATGTGGTATTAACAGCGCAGAAGAAGGCTGTAGCTGCTGTAAAACCCGGCTTGCGTTGTTGTGATTTAGACCAGATAGCCAGAGATAGTATTGGGGCCCGTGGTTATGGAGAAAATTTCTTGCATAGCCTAGGTCATGGCGTGGGTCTGGATATCCACGAGCTGCCGACAGTCAGCAAAAATTGTGATATTGCCTTAGAGCCGGGAATGGTCATAACCATCGAGCCTGGCGTTTATCTGCCTGGTTGGGGTGGGGTGCGTATCGAGGATACGGTCATCGTGACAGAAGACGGCTGCGAAATCATTACAAAAATCCCCAAATATTTAGTAGAATTATAGATAGAGGTGTTAGCGGTTATGAGTGAAAAAAGATTTATCGTCAAGGAAAAGCAAAGTCTTGACGGCGGTAAAATGATGGTTTTGGTGGATAAAGAGACCGGCGTTCATTATCTTTCCTTTATAAATGGGTTTGGTCCTAGCCTTACACCGTTATTGAATGAAAACGGACAGGTGATGATAGAAAAATAAATTGCCAAAAATAGCAAATAAAAAGAGGAAGTATCGTTTTAGATACTTCCTCTTTTCTTGGTTTCTCGGTATATTTTCTCCCTTCTTTATCCAAAATAAAATGAGAAGAGGAAAGGGTGAGAAAGATGAAAGAAAAACGGATTTTTAACTGTTCTTTGCTGTTTACCGCAGCGTTACTTACCATCATGGGGCAGTTGGCTTATTTGCAATTAGTGCAGGGAGAGACGCTTGCCTCCCGTGCCCAAGCCCAACATATGAAGTGGATTTCTCTGTATCAAGAGGAACGAGGCGATATTTTAGATTGTTTTGGTCGGTCGCTTACCGGAGAGCAGCAGCCTTCTTTGGTTATCTTTCCGTCTTTATGGGAAAAGGAAAGCGAAACTTTGGCTTTATCCTTTCTGGCGCAGTTAACGGGAGTAGATAAAGAAACCTTAACAAAGAAAATCTGGTATCCAAACGGAGCTGCCAGAGAGCCTTTTGTCCTAAAAACTGCACTGTCTTCTGCCGAGGCAGAGGCGGTGGTAAAGCATAACTTCCCAGGAGTTTATTCCTTGTCGCTAGTGAGCCGTTACCGGCAAACGGCAATCGCAAATCATGTGATTGGTTTTGTAGGAAAACCAGATGAGACAGAGTCAAATCTCTTTCTCAAGCAAGGTGAACCCGTCCCGAAATCAGTGGGAAAAGCTGGTATAGAGAAAATCTATGACGCCGTGTTACAAGGGCGTCCCTCTCCTCGTTTGGCTATTACCATTGATGATAAAGGCAGACGGCTAACAGGCATTAATTGGCAAATCATTCCTACGAAAGAACGAGATGAAAGCGCTAATGTTCGCTTAACCATCAATGGCGATTATCAGCAAATCGCCGAAGAAGCTTTGGGTAGTCAAGAGGGGGCGGTGGTCATCTTAAATGTGCAGAATGGCGATATTCTTGCTGCGGCAAGCAGCCCCAAATATGACCCTCACATGGAAGACCCGCCTCTTTCGTCCAATGCCTATGTGAATAAAGCCTTTAGCTATTATCCGCCAGCGTCTATTTTTAAGCTGGTATTAGCGACAGCTGCCCTAGAAGAGGGCATTGATTTACCAACGGATTTTGATTGCCCGGGGTACTATGATATGGCAGATGGTCGTCGAGTGAAGTGTTGGTATGAAGAAGGACATGGGAAAGAGGACTTGCAGGCGGCTATTATGAATTCCTGTAATCCATATTTTGTACACTTAGGTGGGATGATTGGCGGTGATAAGATAAAGGAATATGCTGAAAAGTTTGGTCTAAGCAAGCAGGAAATTATCGGCTATCCTTTGTCTCCAGAGCAAACCATAGATTTTAACTCTTATGTGGCAGGAGATGTGGCAAATGTATCTATTGGGGAAAATGGTGTGCGGCTTTCCCCGGTGATGATGGCCCAGATGATGGCTGCCATTGCTAATGGCGGTACCCAGGTTGTACCTCGTATCGTACAATCTGTCGAGAGGTTGGACGGTACCGTGCAGGAGAATTTTCCTAGTCAGACGGGAATGCGGGTAATGTCTAGCGCCACTGCTGAAAAATTACAAGCGTATTTGGTGGCTACGGTGGATCAGGGTACAGCAAAGCGTATTAATCAGGTAGCCGGCGGTGCCGGCGGTAAGACTGGTACTAGCCAATATCAGGGCGTTTGGTTTGCGGGCTTTAGCCCTGCTGCTGCACCTCAATGGGCCATTGCTGTTTATATCTCTCATGGTGATGCCGGTGGTAAAGAGCCGGCTTTGGTCTACGAGCAAATCGTTAATCGCCTTTATCAGTTAGAAGGCTTAGACCTATAAATTTTTTGAAAAAATCATAAGTTGTCAGCGGTACCTTGCCGAGCTGTGCTGCATAGGATAAAACATCTAGCCAGATGAAAGTCTATCATGACGATATCTGGGTAAAAGAAAACCGGAGGTGTACCATGGTAGGATGCAGGGTAATGGCAAGGATTGGTGTGGGAAATTGGTTGTTTGCTGCCTTAGGAAAGGGTTGGCAGGAGCGGCATAGATTGACTGGTTTTCATCGTTTTGTCGGCTATATCAGCAACCATATTTTCCCGAAACCGCTGACAGAGGCAGAAGAGAAGGATTGTTTGCAAAAATTTGCTGCCGGCGATGAAGAAGCGCGGAATATTCTCATCGAACATAATTTGCGGCTGGTGGCTCACATCTGCAAGAAGTTTGAAAGTACAGGACTAGATAAGGATGACTTGATTTCTATTGGTACCATTGGCCTCATCAAAGGTATCAATACCTTCCAGGCTGATAAAGGCACGCGTCTTGCTACCTATGCGGCAAGATGTATTGAAAAACCAATCCTACGCTCATGGAAACAAATAGAACCAATTAGAAACAAATGGAGATGAATAGATAGCGAAAGAAAATGCTGTTTGATTTGTTACTTAATCAGCGGTGTTTTCTTTTTGCATAAATACAGAGATTGTCTTTGTTTCCTGGTCTAGGGAAATATGATGGACAAATGCTTGCGGCAGCTGACAAAAAACATCTGTCTGTTGTGGGTATTTTCTTTGCCAGAGAAATTCTGGTTGGAATAGGTAGGAGAGCAGTTCTTTTTTTCTTTGGGGCAGAAGGGATATTTCCTTCGTTTTGCAATGTGTGGTGCAGAGATTTGCTTTGCGATTTTGGGTTTCCAGTTTTTCTTTTTCCTGCTGCATTTGGCTAATGTCTGCAAGCAATAGCGGTCTGATATTTTCTGCGGCGGTGCGGGCATTAGTGATTTGGTTTTCTATGGCTTGGGATAGTTTCTTGATTTCTTTTTCCAACTGCACTTTTCTATTATCTTGGGCAGGCTGGGTTAGGCTTTTTTCTGCCTGTTGCAGGAAATGATTAATTTCTTTTTTGTAGTTTGCTATTGGTGTGCAGCAAGCCTTTGCCAGTGCCAGCCAAATCATTTTATCCAGTTGATTGCCGGGGAGGTTTGGGCTATGAGGACAGGTTGTGTGATTTTGATATTTTTCTTTGCAGACATAAGCGTATTTTAGGTGGCCTTCTGGTGTGTAGCGGTTGCTATAGGCCCGTACATAGGTGAGTCCTTGGCAAATGGGGCAGCGGACTTTTTCGCTAAGTAAGCTGTTACTCGTTTGTTTGGGTCTGCGATATTTGTTTTTGTTATCTTGTAAGATAGTTTGGGTGCGTACCCATTCACTTCCCGGGATAATGCCTATATGTTTGCCGGTGGCGACAATCCAGTTGGCGTTTTCTTGTTTCTGATGGGTTCTTTTATACACGCCTTGTTTTTTACAGTCAGGTTTCTTGGTTTGGTGAGTTTTATTATAAGCCAGGAAGCCATTTTTTTCATTGCACTGGCTGCACTGGGATTGGTTGACATAGAGCGAGATGTTTTGTTGTTGTAGGTAAGTAACGCTTGCTGTATCAGCGATGGCATAGACCGGATTACTTAAAATGCTTTTAATGGCTTTGGTGGTGAAGGGCTGTTTTTTTCGAGTGTAGAACTGGTTTTCTTGCAGATAGGTTGCAGTTTTAGCAAGGGAGCGGGTTTTGCAGAATGTTTCATAGATTTTATGTACGATGGCGGCTTCCTCTGGGATAATCTTTAAATTATGGGATACGGATTTTTTCCCATTTGTATAGGTGTAGCAGGGTTCGCTTTTATATCCTAGTGGGGTGTTTCCGCCTAGCCAACGGCCTTCCTTGGCTAGTTCGTAGAGATTATCGGTGATGCGTTCGGTGATAATGTCTCGTTCAAACTCTGCAATAGAGGCGAGGAGAGAAAGCATGATTTTTCCTGTTTTTGACTGGGTATCAATATCATCTGTGCAGGAGATAAAGGCAATATTTTTTTGTTTTAGGAGCTCGATGAAGTTTAATAAATCAATGGTTTTACGGCTGATACGGTCGATTTTGTAGCAAAGCACGGCAGATATAGTTCCTGCTGTAATGGCCTCCATCATGCTTTGGTAGGCAGGCCTATCTGCATAGAAGCCGGACAAACCATAATCCTGAAAAACTAGTAAATCTGCTTCTGTTGCATTTAGTTTGACAAATGCATATTGGCTGCATTTACTGATTTGGTTTTCGATACTTTTTCCTGTCTCTGTTGCTTTGCTTTTTCTGGCATAGATAGCAATTTTCTTTGAAAGAGGCAGTGTTTGCTTATCACTCATACGCTTAATGGTTCCTTTTTGTGCAGTTGTATTTTTGCACATTTAACGCTATAGTTCATGGTATGTTTATTTTTATAGTTTATTCTTGCTTGGTTGCTGAGGAAGAATTGCATAAATATGCAGTCTTCCTGAGAGAAAACACAATAAGAAGTGATATGTAAACTATTTCTTAGCTGAGAAAACAGGGGAAAATGTATATATATGAAAATCATCTAGCCAAATGGACAAAACCATGGTAAAATATAGAAAGCTGAGTTATGCAAATGTATAACTATAAGAATGTAAGAGAAGAGGAGGATTTTTTAATGAAAAAGAAATTAGCGATTATGACCGCTGCTTTGATGGTTTGTGCCTGTGCTTTTGTTGGCTGTGGTAACAAAGATGATGGTGGACAAGGTGCTGCCGATAACAATCAAGGGGGCAATACTCAAAACTTGGTAATGGCCACTGGTGGGACTACCGGTGCATATTATCCTTATGGCGGTGCAGTTGCGACTGCGCTTTCCGGTGCTGTTGACGGTTTAAATATTAATGTACAAAGTACTGGTGCTTCTGCTGCTAACATCCGGTTGGTAGCACAAAATGAAGCAGATATTGCCATGGTTCAAAACGATGTAATGGACTATGCTTATAATGGTATTGAACTATTCAATGGTGAAAAAATCGAAAATATTGCTGCTATGGGGACTCTCTACACAGAAGTTTGCCAAATCGTTGTAGACCCAGCTTCTGGCATTAATAGTATAGCAGACTTAAAAGGCAAACGGGTGTCTGTAGGGGACGCTGGTTCTGGTGTAGAGGCAAACTCTCGTCAAATCTTAGGTGCATATGGTATTACTTTTGACGATATTACCGTACAAAACTTAGGTTTTGGAGACTCTGCCAATGCAATGAAAGATAAGAAAATCGACGCTTTTTTTGTAACTGCTGGCACACCTACTACTGCTGTTATGGAACTTGCTAGCACTAATCCGATTAAAATTCTTTCCATTGATGACGAACATATGAAGGCTTTATGTGAACAATATCCATACTACAGCGAATATACCATTGCTTCTGATGTATACAGCGGTATGGATGGAGATGTAAAAACCTTGGCTGTAAAAGCTGCCTTCATCGTAAATCCTGATTTAGATGAAGAATTGGTTTATAACATGACCAAAGCGTTGTTTGAACAAAAAGACGCTATTACCCAAGGGAACAGCAAAGGTGCAGAATTAGATGTGAATACTGCTGTACAGAATGTTTCTATTCCATTCCACCCTGGTGCTGTTAAATATTACAAAGAAGTTGGTGTAATGGAATAATCTCCGAACAGAAACCTAAGGGAAAGTAGTGGAGACTATTGATGATTTGCCAAAGGCAAAAACAAAAAGAACAAAAAAAAGAACAAAAAAAAGAACAAAAACAAACTGCAAGAAAATGTCAAACTGCAATCATACTTAGTATGATTGCAGTCTGCATTTTACTGTTTTTTGTATTTTTTATACATCAGGACCAATATCTGATTTTAGAAAACGGAGAGACTGATGAAGTAATCTATGCTACTCTTGCAGCAGATGGCTTTGAGTTTGCCGTGTCCTTTATCCATTCTGTTAATAAAAGCGATGTCATCGAGGGCTATCGGATAGAAGAAGGAAATATTTTTGCTGAGTGGTGCAAGTATAGTTCCTTTGGCGCTGGTATGCCGACAGAACTGGGTGATGGTGAAATTCTTACCTATGAAGATGGGAAAATGATGATTTCCCATATGCACCGAGGGGTGCCCAATCTTTCGTATATTGTCGGTACGGTTTACGACCATTATTTGTATATCGGGGATGAAAAAATCAATCTTTGTGACTTAACCCCCCGCAATACGAAAGTGAGATTTTTAGTAGAAAAGAAGTATCATATTGGCTTTCCTTGTAAGGAAGAGACAGTAGGGATATCAATAATAAAGACAGAAACATCTGAAAAATAGAGAAATGTGAGGTGGTCGATGGGTGGTAATGAAAGATAAATTTTTGAAGAAAAAAAATACAGCAGTTCTTGCTGAACACCCTAGCGATGTAAGCCTGAACCAGGAAGATGTAGTAGATGCCGATAAAATCTTAGCAGAGGTGGACAGGGAGTCGAATACCCGTCAATTTACCGGTGTGAGACGGAAAATGATCCGGTATTCTTTAATTGGTTTTTCTCTCTATGCTTTGTGGATGAATACTTTTTCCACTTTGCCGGAGCAAATTCGACGGGCGTCTTTTGTGGGCATTATTATATTTATTGCTTTTATGCTCTACCCTGCAAAGAAGAACGGCACAGAAAAAATCAACCATGTCCCTTGGTATGACTGGATACTTGCCATTGTTGGTGCTGGTTCCTTCTTTTATATGGTTTTTAATTTTTCCAGTATTGCTTCTCGTGCAGGGGCCTTTACCCAGTTGGATATTATCATTGGCGGCATTGCCATTTTGGTATTAATGGAAATTTGTCGGCGTGTATTAGGACTCCCTATTTTGGTGTTGGTATGCGGGTTTATCCTGTATGCGTACTTTGGTAATTATATTTCTGGCAGTTTTGGCCATAGAGGGTTTTCCTTACAGCGCATTATTACCCATTTATTTTACACCACAGAAGGGGTTATCGGTACGCCGCTGGGGGTTTGTTCTACCTTTATCGTGCTGTTTATTTTGTTTGGTTCTTTCTTAGAAAAAACCGGTGTGGGACAGTTCTTCATTGATATTGCCAATTCTATTGCCGGTTCTGCTGTAGGGGGCCCGGCAAAAGTTGCAGTTATTGCCAGCGCTTTGCAGGGGACTATCTCAGGCAGCTCTGTTGCAAATACGGTTGGTTCTGGTAGCTTTACTATCCCTATGATGAAGAAAGCCGGTTATCGTCCGGAATTTGCAGCGGCGGTAGAAGCGGTAGCCTCTACCGGGGGACAGATTATGCCGCCCATTATGGGGGCCGCTGCTTTCCTCATGGCAGAGATTACCAATATTTCCTATGCAACGATTATTACGGCAGCTATCGTTCCAGCGTTATTGTATTTTGCCGGTGTGTGGCTGATGATCCACTACGAAGCAAAAAAACTGGGCTTAAAAGGGATGGATAAAAAAGATATTCCTAATTTCTTTGCATTGGTAAAGCGGAATGGGTATTTGATTTTACCTTTGATTGTGCTGGTATATCTCCTGACTTCCGGGGCGACGCCATCTCGGTCGGCTACCTTTGCTATTTTGACTGCCATCATTGTCAGCTTTTTCCGTAAAGAAACAAGACTAACTTGGACAACCTTAGGCGACGCCTTAGAAAATGGGGCTAGAAGCACCTTAGGCGTGGGGCTTGCTTGTTCCATTGCTGGGATTATTGTAGGCATTGTGACGCTGACGGGGATTGGCCTGAAACTGGCGGCAAATTTACTGGCTATGTCTGGTGGCATTCCGCTCCTTGCTCTATTCTTTACCATGCTTGCTTCTATTGTGCTAGGCATGGGTATGCCGACTACAGCAAACTATGTTATCATGGCGACTATCACGGCACCTATCGTGGTGCAGTTAGGTGTGCCGGTGTTGGCTGCACATATGTTTGTATTCTATTTTGGTATTGTAGCGGATATTACGCCGCCGGTAGCACTGGCCGCCTATGCGGGGTCTGCCATTGCGAAATCTAATCCGTTCCGTACGGGATGTACGGCGTTGAAGCTGGCTATCACAGCCTTCATCGTGCCTTATATTTTTGCCATGAACCCATCTCTCTTAATGATTGATACCCAGTGGTATGAAGTGATTTGGATTATGTGTACGGCTTTAATCGGTATGGTGGGGATTTCTAGTGGTATGGAAGGCTATATGCAGATATTGATGCGTTGGTGGGAACGGGTGATTTGTGTTGGTGCCGGACTCATGTTGATTATCCCAGAAGGCTTCACCGATATCATTGGGGTTGCGCTCATCCTGGGCATTGTCATTCTGCAGAAATATAGATTAAAGCATTTAGAGTTGGATTAGATTTTGATGTTTGTTTTGATGTTTGTATAGAAGGGATTAGCGTTCCATTACTTTTAATAGTTTTTGTACAGCTCTTTTTTCAATACGAGAGACATAAGACCGGGAGATGCCTAACTCTTTGGCAATTTCCCGCTGGGTGCGTTTTTCTTGGTTTTTTAAACCATAACGGTAAAGCAGTACAAATTGTTCTTCCTGGCTAAGTAAGGTCATTTTACTTAAAAGGTATGCTTGTTCCTCGCTGGCTTCTAAGGACTCGATGATTTCATTGCCGTCAGAACCCAGTAAATCTAAAAGGGTGACCTCGTTTCCTTCTTTATCCACACCTACTGGGTCTTGCAGATAGACATCGTTGCGGTTGTTTTTCGTTGACCGTAAGTACATGAGTATTTCATTTGCAATCCTGCTCTCATGGAAACATAAGCGCAATCGAAAACAAAAAGCAGAAGCTAATTGTTTTGGCTGATTTCCTGTCGTGTAGTATGAAAAATCTCATGGGCAAGTGCTGTGATACCCTCCTCTTCCCACTGGATCCAGAGGAGTCTTAAGACCTCTTGGATGTAATAGCGTTGCATTTGATAGAGGATTTCTGACTGTTCCTGTTCTGGGTAGATTAGCGCTATGGTGTAATCTGTTAAATCAATTTTTGCTTTCATCATTGACCTCTTTGTTAAAAACTTTTTTATTAAGAACTTTCTTTTTCTTATATCAAAACAAGTGCTTACTTATGACAAAATATTTTTAGGTGTAAATATCATAAAAAATTAGGGGCTATCATATGGGATTATTAGATATTGTCAGACCGAATTTACAAGTAAATAATTTGAGAGAAATCCCTTTGTCCATCCTAAAGGAACAGGGGATTGTATATCTGTTGTTTGATTTAGATAATACCATCGTGCCCTATAACGACCCGAATATCCCAGCTGATATTATTGCTTGGTTTCAAGAAATCAAGGCGGCAGGCTTTTTTCCTTGTCTTGTTTCTAATAATCATGGGCCTCGGGTAGAGGATGCTGCCGGAAAGCTAGGCATTCCCTTTATTTGTGACGCAAAAAAACCTTGGGGAGACGGTTTCCGCCGGGCTATCGCTATGCTGGGCGCAGAAAAGGAACAGACTGCAATCGTAGGAGACCAGCTGCTGACAGATATGGCTGGGGGTAATAAAGATCGTTTTTTTACAATCTTGGTAGAACCAATGAAAAGTAAGGAATATTGGTTTACAACGCATTTTTCTCGGCGTGTAGAAAAAATCTTAAAGAAATTTCTCTAGTTTTGAAAGGGATATTTTAGGTATATTTTAAGTGGTGGATAAGTATATATAAGCTAGGCAAGAAAAGTGGCGGTGCTGTTGCCGTCACTTTTTTCTTGTCGAAAGATGATGGAATTTATTGGCAGAAAACCAGGCAAAAATAGAGTATAATAAAGATAAGAAGTTTTGCGAGGCAGAACTTTTTTATTTCGGTGCAAGTTTTGCTATGCATGAAAAGAAAAGAGAACATCCTAAGAGGAATGGGAAATAATAAAGTAGGTGGAGAGAGATATGAAAAATATCGTGTTAATTGGTTTTATGGGAACAGGAAAAACAGCGGTGGCAAGAATGCTTGCGAAGTCTTTGGGGTATCATCTGGTGGATACAGATGAGCGGATAGAGTATGCAACAGGTATGAAGCTTGTTGATGTATGGAAAAAGTATGGAGAGCGTCGGTTTCGTTCGGAAGAAGAATTAGTCTTCAAAAAGCTGCAGAACGGTGAGGGGCAGGTGATTGCAGTCGGCGGCGGTGTGGACTTAAACCCCAATTTATTTACTTATTTAGGGAAAGATAGCTTTGTGGTGCTTTTAGAGTCTACACCGGATATTATCTATCAGCGGCTTTCTCGGAAAAACACCCGCTCTATGCTGGGGAAAAAGGTAACAGTAGAAACAGTGGCAAATATCTTAGCAGAGAAAATGCCAGTGTATGCGGCGGCTGCCCATATGCGGGTAAATACGGCAGAACATAGCTTAGAGGAGATTACCGAGCAAATCATTGGGGAATACAGGAAGACAAAATAAAGAAAGCAAAATAAAGAAAGCAAAAAGACTGTGTTTTAGCACAGTCTTTTTGCTTTTGTAGATTATGTCTAGTTGGATAATTTTATCATTACCGAAAAATCACTTCCTGGGCTTGACCTATCCAGGGTAAATATGTTGTAATTATAATGTAATTAATAAAATATCAATAAACATCTGGAAAGGAAGAAATATATGGAAAGAGGAAAGAGAGGTTTACCACTGTTTGTTGTATTAACGATGGTGATGACGCTAATGCTGGCGTTTTCACTTGCGGCAAATGCAGCGGATGACGAAATTATTATTTCGGATAGCGATGTCTTCGTGTTGGACCAGTCTGAAATATTGTTAGGCGAAGATGCTGACAAAGAAGCAGAAGAAGAAAATAATGAAGTAATGCTCATAAGTCCACAGACAGAGGACGAGCATATTCACTCTGTCTGCAATGGGGCAGATTGTACTGACCCAAATCATGCCAGTCATGGAGATATTACCTGGACGGCTTGGGAAAGCGATACCACTTTGCCGAAGGAGTCCGGTAATTATTATTTGACCAAAGATGTACATGGTACATGGAATACCACGATTGCAAGTGGTGTTAATATAAAACTTTGTTTGAATGGACACAGCATTGATTTATCCGGAAAAACAGATGCTCGGGGTGCAAATGTGTATATTATTAATCCTGTCGCTGATTTTACATTGTGTGACTGTGGGGAAACAAGCGGCAAAATCACTGGCGCCGGGAATAGTATCATTATGAACTACGGTACATTTCATATGTATGGCGGCAATCTTGCTGATACTGCAGCGGTAGGAAATGATGGTGCGGGCGTACAGACCTATGATGGTACATTTAATATGTATGGCGGTAAAATTACAAACAATAAGTCGGATCGTAATGGTGGCGGTGTGACTGTTACTGGTGCCTATAACGGTGTAAACGGCGTATTTAATATGTACGGTGGTGAAATTTCCGGAAATACTGCAAAATTTGGCGGCGGCGTAAATGTTACCTCAAATCACACATTCAATATGTATGGCGGTATCATTTGTGATAATGCTACGCTTACCGATCAAGTTAGCAATACCGGCGGGGGTATTTACAATAATCACGGTACCATAAATATATACGATGGTGAAATCAGCAGCAATACCGCGAAGGATGGCGGCGGTATCTCTACCAATGGGGACGCTAAGATACTCGGTGGCAGCATTGTCAAGAATGTGGCATCTGGGAACGGCGGCGGCGTTTTTCTCGCCTCTAATAAAAAAATTACTCTAGGCGGTACGGTTCTGGTAAGCAGTAATACAGTAAACAATGCCGCAAATAATATTTATATCCAAACGGGTATTCCTTTTGAGATAGTTTCTGATACACCTTTTGCCAAAGGCGCAGAAATTGGCATTACCTATTACTATCCAGCTCAGATTACAGAAAAAGCTCCTATCAATGTAACAGCCGCAAACGAAGCTGATTACAGTGCTTATTTCAAAAGTGATGATGCGAAATTTGTTGTAATAAATACAGATGGTAATATTATCCAGCTTGCCAAAAAGGCGGAAAACCGTACGGAAGACAGCGAAGTAGTAGTGAAAGACGGTACGCCTGCTGTCAGTGTAGAGGGACTTGATGTCCTGGCTGCAGAAACTAACCCAACAGCCAAAGATATTAAGATTACTATGACTGTGGAAAGCAAGGCAGCCGACAGCGCTAATAGCGAACAAACGGAAATAAAAAATATTAGCAGCAGTGAAAAACTGGAGTATCTGGATATTGGACTGATAAAAACTGTTGATACGGTAGAAAGCTCGATAACCGAAACCACGAAACCGCTGAAAATTATTATTTCCTTTGATGAGAAAGGGAAGAAGAATATCAAAGTCTATCGTTTCCATAATGGTGCGGCAGAGGTTTTAAGCGATAATGCGGTAGATGATGAATATTACACTGTAGGAGACGGGGCTATTACTGTCTATGCGAAAAAATTCTCTATCTATGCGATCGGCTATGATGCAGAAACATCTACATCAGGAACAGGCTCTCATCGTGTTGGCGGCGGGAGCACTGACTCTAGTTACAAAGTGACCTTTAAAACAGGGGAAAACGGCAGGCTGACTGAAGGCAGTGCAAGTATTTATGTTGACCGTAATGCAAAGATAAAGGATAGCCAAATCCCATCTGTTACAGCTAATGAAGGCTATGCATTTATCGGTTGGAGTATAGATGGAAAAACTGTGGCGGAGCCCACAAAGGAAAATATTACGGCAACGACGATCTTTACTGCACTTTATGAAGCCGTAACTAATCAGGCTACACATGATGCTTATATCATTGGTTATGATGGCGCATTCCGTCCGGATGGCAAGATAACCAGAGCAGAAATGGCCGCAATGCTGGCTCGTGTAACAGATGGTTTCTCGGAAAAGCAAAGTTATCCATCCTCTTTTGCTGATGTGCCGCAGGGGCTGTGGTATGGGGATTATATTGGTTTTGCGGAACAGAAAAATATCATAATGGGTTATGAAGATGGTACCTTTCAGCCAGAGGGGTTGATTACCCGTGCAGAATTTGCAACGATGATTGCCCGTTTTGCTGAAATAGCGAAAAAGGAAGCTGACACCTCGTTTACGGATATTCGTGAACATTGGGCGGCAGAGCAAATCCAAGGCTGCTATGAGGCGGGGTATATGAACGGTTATCCAGACCATTCATTCCAGCCGAACCAGCATATGACTCGCGGAGAGGCAGTGGTAGTTATCAACCGTGTCCTTGACCGGGATGATATAAAAGAATTTGATAATCCTTTTTATGATGTAAACCAAAGTCATTGGGCTTATCAGGCTATTATGGAAGCAGCTGTTAGTCATAGCAGCAAATAATTAAAAACAAAAAGGACTGCAATATTTATTGCAGTCCTTTATTAATATGCTTTTCGACTATCTAATTTTCTGATTTTGTGCTATACTATCAAATAAAGTATGAAGTTTGATTGGAGTAAGTCTATGACAATACAATGGTACCCTGGACATATGGCCAAAGCCAAACGCAATATGATAGCAGACCTAAATCTGGTGGATATGATTATCGAAGTGGTGGACGCAAGAATACCATTGAGCAGCAGAAATCCTGATGTGGATGTTATCGTGGCGAAAAAGCCGCGTCTTTTGGTATTAAATAAAAAAGACTTAGCAGAGGATAAAATTACCCAGTATTGGTTGGACTATTACCAGAAACAAGGCTTTGGCGCAGTAGCTGTTAATGGTGCTCAGAAGCAAGGTATCCGTGACTTACTGGCTGCCGCTCAAAAGTGTGCAGAACCTCTCTGGCTGGAAATGGAACGAAAAGGTAGATTACGTCGTCCTATTCGCTCTATGGTGGTGGGTTCCCCAAATACGGGGAAGTCTACCATTATCAATGCTTTAGCACCAAGGGCTGTGGCAAAAACAGGCAATAAGCCAGGGGTGACCAAAGGTACTCAATGGATTAAAACGAAAAATAACATCGAATTACTGGATACACCAGGCGTTTTGTGGCCAAAATTTACTGATGAACGAGTAGGCTTTCGTCTGGCGGTGACAGGGGCTATCAGTGATTTAGTGTTTAACCAAGAAGATGTTGCTTGGGAATTATTAAAATGGCTGTTAGATGAAAATCCTGAAGCATTAGCAGCGCGGTATAAGATAGCGGATTTGGCGGCAACGCCTGAAGAAATATTAGAACAAATCGCGACCAAACGGGGTCTCTTGGGTGCTGGAGGTGTAGTGCGGACAGAACCTGCGGCAGTGCTCCTAATTAATGAGTTTCGTAATGGAAAAATCGGATGTTTTTCTCTGGACAAGCCAGGAGATGAAGATATCTTAAATCATTTAGAGAAGAAGGAATAACCATGCAAGAAGTAAATTGGTCAGAGATGACCGTGGCAGAAATCAAAAGTAGTGTTAGTGCTCGGACATCTGCAGAAACATTGTGTCTTCTCATGGAGGATAAACGGACAGCGGTAAAAAATTTAGCGGCGAAATTGCTTCTTGCTCAAGAAAAGGAAATGGCGCGGTTAGAAAGCTTGCTGGTTTTTGAACAAGAATTATGGGAACAAAATATTTTTACGGTTGCTGGTATTGATGAAGCAGGCAGAGGGCCGCTAGCAGGCCCTGTAGTAGCCGCTGCTGTCATCCTGAAGCCGGGAGAACCTATCTGGGGCGTGAACGACTCCAAAAAGCTTTCTGCTGCCAAACGGGAAGAAGTAGAGGTCGAAATCAAAGAAAAGTCTTTATTTTGGGCGGTAGGCGTAGTAGGTGCTCACGACATTGATAAATATAATATTCTGCAAGCCACCAAGCTGGCAATGAAACGGGCTATTCACAAGCTGCCTATCCGGCCTGACTATTTGTTATTAGACGCGGTATCTTTGCCGGATACTGGCATTGCGCAACGGCCTATTATTAAAGGGGATGCCCTCAGTCTCTCCATTGGGGCGGCAAGCATTTTAGCAAAATGCCATCGGGATAGGATGATGCTTTTGTATCATGAGAAATATCCTGTCTACGGCTTTGACCGTCACAAAGGGTATCCTACTGCAGAACATAAGGAAATGGTGCGGAAATACGGTTATTCGCCTATTCATCGCAAAACATTTCAGATTTAACGAGGCTAGGCTATGACGACATCCGGAAAACATAACAACAAAAAAACAGGGAACCATGGCGAGGATATAGCTGCTGCTGCTTTAGAAGAGCAAGGATATACTATTGTTGCGAGGAATTATCGTAAGCGCTATGGAGAAATCGACATTATTGCGCAAAAGGGAAAGACCCTTTACTTTGTAGAAGTGAAAACACGGAAAGACGCGGCATATGGCAATCCTTTGGAAAGCGTCACGCCTGGAAAACAACGAAAAATTTATCGAGTAGCAGAAGCCTATTTACAGGAAAATCCTGCTTATAGAGAGCAGAATATTGGCTTTTTGGCGGTGGGTATTCTTTTGCAGGGAGCAGGTGCATATAATATAGAAATCGTGGAAGATTATTTTATATAATAACAATAGCGGTAATTTAATTGCTTTTGCTCCTTATTGACGTTTATTGGCGCTTGGATATCGTTTAGTTGTTTTTTTCTGCGTTTTGTCAAAGATGGGGTGCAATGATAACAAGTTGCGAATTTGAAAAAAAATGAAAAATATAGTATAATGATTTTGCTGGTATGTGGCGCAGTATTCTAGTCGTCAAACCTTGCTTTGAAGACGGGGCTAAAAATCCGTTAAGGGCATATCGATGAAGTTCCTGGTGCTGGCTTCTGACGCCCAGTCGGGGGTTGGTAGTGGGAGTTAAGGAGGATAGGGCCATCTCCAATGGCATGGAAGAAAAGGACCCTCCCTCCGTGGAGACCCAAGTGCGTGGGGAATACCTTTGGTCGGGTAGGAACTATGGCTTGGGGTGAACCTGCATTCGGGTAACACTGGGTGTAGTGTAGCCTGCCTTGAGTGGCAATGGTGGACTGGTGAATTTTTGCAAATAGGTGCGTCCGGCGACCAAGGACACTATTTTGTATAATGAAACCATTGTTGCAAAAGAGGCTAAAAGCTTGTGTGCGATGTTGAGGAAAACTCCTAGACTGTTTCCATCTATTGGGGATTAAAGTATGGACTAAGTGGTATTCTGGCCTTGTGTTAGGTAACTGCACAAATCGACCCGTAAAAGGAAACTGCCACTCTGGTAACGGAGCGGTGTGGTCGATGGGAAATCCTGCCAGACCTAAGCTATAAAGTTTACTCAATAGGAGTCCATATGCCAGCTAATTTTTATATAAAGAGGTTTTTTTGTGGGACATTCCGGTAAAGGGAAAAAAATGAGCAATCTGCAGTTTGCATTGATTGTTTCTATCGGTACATTTTTTGCTGCGGCGTTTATTAACTTAACTTCGCAGTCTATTTTAAATAAAATCACCCAACTTTATATAGCCATCGGTCTTTTGCTTGCTGTTATCTTTTTAGGGATTATCTTTGATATTATTGGGGTAGCGGTAGCCGTGGCGGATGAAGCACCCTTTCACGCTCGGGCTGCACGCCGTATGCCAGGTGCAAAAGAAGCGTTGAAGCTAATTCGTAATGCAGATAGAGTTTCTAACTTTTGTAACGATGTGATTGGGGATATTTGCGGGACATTGAGCGGGGGCATCGGCGCTGTCATTGTGTTTAACTTTTTTACCATGGGAGCAGAAAATGCTTCTCGTATGCCGGATGTAATTATTGCCGGTATCGTGGCGGCGCTCACTGTTGGTGGTAAAGCCTTTGGTAAAAGTTTTGCCAACCGTTGTTCTGATGGTATTATGTGGAAGGTCGGCAAAATTGTCGCCTTTCGGCAGAAGCTATCTCGGAAAAACGCAAAAGCGAAATAACCCCCAATTTTGCATGTTTGGAAAAGAAGAAAAAGGAGAGACTGTGTATGCTGGAATATATTCATAGCCCAGAGGATATTCGCTCCTTAGATGAAAATGAACTAAACCAATTGGCTGCAGAGATACGCAAATATTTATTAGATGTTGTCGCTGTCAATGGTGGGCATTTGGCGTCTAACTTGGGTGTGGTAGAGCTGACTTTAGCATTACACAGTGTTTTTGATTTTTCTCGTGATAAATTGGTCTTAGATGTGGGCCATCAATGTTACACTCATAAAATCTTGACAGGACGGAAGGAAGCCATGACGACGCTCCGTCAGCAGGATGGCATTAGCGGTTTTCCGAAACATTCAGAAAGCGATTATGACCATTTTAATACCGGGCATAGCAGCACTTCTATTTCTGCTGCTGTTGGTATGGCTAAAGCTCGGGATATCAAGAAGGAGACTTATTCGGTGGTGGCTGTCATTGGTGATGGCGCTCTTACTGGGGGGATGGCCTTTGAGGCGTTAAATCATTCCGGTTACTTAAATACACCGCTGATTATCATATTAAATGACAATAAGATGTCCATTGCCAAAAATGTAGGGGCTATGTCTAGACATTTAAATAAGCTTCGTACTAGTCCTTATTATGGCAAAAGCAAGGCGACGATTAACTCTTGGCTTAGAAAAATCCCCAAAGTGGGCAATCATATCGCAAATGGTGTGGAACGGCTGAAAGATAGTGTTAAGTATCTTTTAGTGCCTGGCATTTTGTTTGAAGAGATGAATTTTACATATATTGGTCCTATCGATGGTCATGATATTCATAGTATGCAGGAGATTTTTCGCAATGCGAGAAACTTAGACCATCCTGTTATCATTCATGTGTTGACGCAAAAGGGTAAAGGGTATTTGCCTGCAGAAAAGCAGCCAGATAAATTTCATGGTACACCGCCTTTTGATGTGCTAACAGGAAAGGTTGTGAAAGCGGACCCAAGTGGGCTTACCTATACCCAGGCTTTTGGGGAGGCGCTGATTGAAATGGCTGCACAATATGAAGATATTGTGGCGATTACTGCTGCTATGCCGGATGGTACAGGACTTGCCAAGTTTGGAGAGGTGTATCCAGACCGTTTCTTTGATGTGGGCATTGCAGAGCAGCATGCTGTTACCTTTGGGGCGGGGCTTGCGGCTAGTGGGCTTCGTCCGGTGGTGGCGATTTATTCTACCTTTTTGCAGCGGGCATATGACCAGGTATGGCATGATGTGTGTCTGCAAGATTTGCCAGTCATCTTTGCTATGGATAGGGGCGGTTTGGTTCCTGGAGATGGAGAAACACATCAAGGTATCTATGATCTTTCTTATTTGCGTACGATGCCAAACCTAGCCATGATGGCACCCAAAGATGAGAACGAGCTTCGACAAATGCTTTATACAGCTTATCAGCAGCAGCATCCGGTAGCTATCCGTTACCCTAGAGGCTATGGCATGAATGTACCACTAGAACCGTTTCAGGTATTGCCTTGGGGAAAATGGGAGATTTTAACTGGTGGCGAGGATTTGATTATCTTTGCTGTGGGGCCTCTTTGTGAGGTTGCCATGGAGGTACGGCGAATATTGTATTATCAGGATATTGCTGTGTCAGTGGTAAATGCACGGTTCCTAAAGCCGTTGGATGAAGAGATGTTGCAGCAAGTTGCAAGAGAAAAAAAGCCTGTGGTTATCTTAGAGGAAAATGTTGTTGCTGGTGGCTTTGCTGGGGCTTGTGCAGAGTATTGGGCGTTGCAAGATTTGCATGTATCCGTGTTAAGTTTTGGTCTGCCTCTTGTGGTTCAGGGGCAGGGTTCTGTAGATGTTTTGCGAGAAGAATATGGGCTTACCTCAGAGGCCATTGCAGAAAAGATTTTAGCGAAATGGTTTCCTGAAAAGGAGAAGTAATTGTGGCAAAAGTAAGATTAGATGTGTTTCTTTGTGAAGAGAATTATTTTCCTAGCCGAGAAAAAGCTCGGGCAGCCATTATGGCGGGAGAAGTTATCGTCAATGGGGAAAAGGTAGATAAGGCCGGTTTTCAGGTAAAAGAAGACGCTCAAATTACCCTTGTAGGGGAAAAACTTCCTTTTGTCAGCCGCGGGGGATTAAAGCTGGATAAGGCCATAAAGACTTTTCCCATTGACCTTACGGGGAAAATCATGGCGGATATCGGAGCTTCTACTGGCGGCTTTACAGACTGTGCTTTGCAAAATGGTGCAGCGAAAGTCTATGCAGTAGATGTAGGCTATGGACAGCTTGCCTGGTCATTACGGCAAGACCCTAGAGTGGTGGTAAAAGAAAAAACCAATGCTCGTTATTTAAGTGAAGAAATCATACCTGATTTATTAGATACGGCCAGCATTGATGTTTCTTTCATTTCTCTTACGAAAATACTGCCCGCCTTAAGTCAAAGAATGCAGGCAACAGGAGAGATTGTTGCTCTGATTAAACCACAGTTTGAAGCTGGAAAGGAAAAAATTGGTAAAAATGGTGTGGTAAGAGATAGCAAAACCCATCTAGAGGTTATTCAAACTATTCTTGCGTTTCTTCCTGAAGTGGGGCTTTATCCATGGGGTCTGACTTATTCGCCCATTAAAGGGCCAAAGGGCAACATCGAGTATTTACTTTGGATGAAAAAATATCCACCAGAAGAAGACGCTTTTGATATAACGAACCTGGTGTCTGACATTGTGGGACAAGCTTTTGGTTCATTAAACCCAAAAGAATAAGAAAATATTTGCAGGAGTGTGTATGAAAGAGTTTCTTTTTTATGCATGCTCCTGTATAATATAGAGAAGAAGAATATTGCAGTACTCCTAATAGATGAGAAGAGGCAAGGAATAGCTTGATGAATAAAATTGCTATATTTATGAATGACCAAAAGTCCCATGCCTATGATTTGGCAGAGCGGATTACCGTTTTTTTTGAAGATCATGGTATACAGGTTTACCATCCTCATGATAAACCAGGGTTTTCTTGTGTAGGGGATTTAGACGAAAAATATTTTAATGAATTTTCCTCCGTAGATATGATATTGGTGTTAGGGGGAGATGGCACTATCCTTGCGGTGACCCATCTTCTGATTGATTGGAACCTGCCTATTTTAGGGATTAATATGGGGAAAATGGGATTTTTGGCAGAAGTAGAACTAGAAGACTTGTTTTCTAGCTTAGAGGAAGTCATTGCCGGGCGTTACTCTATTGATGAACGCATGATGATCAAAGCTGAGGTGGTTCGCAAGGGGGCACCTATCGCTCCGCTTTACGGTTTGAATGATATTATTGTCAATAAAGGGATATTGGCTCGTACGGTAGTCATTGATATTTATGTAGATGGGGAATTTGTTATCGAATATCCATCTGATGGAGTGATTGTCTCTACACCTACTGGTTCTACGGCATATTCATTGTCGGCTGGTGGGCCTATTGTAGACCCTAATCTAGCTCTGATGGTGATTAGTGGGGTTTGTCCCCACTTGCTCCATGCCCGTCCTTTGGTGGTAAGCGGTGATGCGAAAGTGGATATTGTCTTTCACAGCAATGCTGCAAAAGGCGTGGTAACTGCTGATGGTCAACACCCTTTTTTCTTGGAAGATGGAGACCATATCCAGATATCTTCTTTTCATAAAAAAGCAAAACTGGTGCGTTTAGGGGAAAAGCATTTCTATGATACTTTAAACCATAAATTAAGTGAAAGGTTTAGCCGTCGTGTATAAAGATGAATTTTCTATTGTAGGTCGGGTACATACTATCTTAGCAGCGGCAATATGCCCAGGGGACACAGTCGTGGACGCTACTGCCGGGCGGGGTAACGATACGCTCTTTCTGGGCCAGTTAGTAGGGCCTAGGGGGAAAGTATGGGCCTTTGATAGGCAAGCAGAAGCTTGCGATGTCACGAAAGAAAAATTAGCCCAGCAGCAGATGGGCTGGGTAGAGGTTGTTTGTGACGACCATAGCAAACTGGCCTCTTATATCCAGACGCCAATCAAAGCAGGCGTGTTTAATCTGGGATATTTGCCAGGGGCGAACCATCAAATCATAACTAAGGGAGAGACGACTCTTGCTGCGTTACAAGCAATGATGGAGCTGCTACTGCCAGAAGGGGTTATTATCCTTGTGTGTTATTTGGGACATGCTGGGGGCAAAAGTGAATATGATATGATTTATGCGTCGCTGGGCACATTACCAGCTACAGATTGGTGCGTGGAAGAATACCATTTTATTAATAAACAATTAGCACCTAGAATTATAAAGCTGAAAAGGCTTGCTAAGGGGGATGTAAGATGAAAAGCCGCAGACATAAAGCAATCCGAGAAATTATTGAAAATAAAAGTATCGAAACCCAATTCCAGTTAACCGAAGAGCTGATGAAACATGGTTTTCATGTGACCCAGGCGACTATATCTCGGGATATTAAAGAATTAGGATTGATTAAGGTGGCGGCGGGAGATAATGTGTTTGAGTACAGCTTTCCGTCTAATGTGATGGCAGGTAATGCTCATGAACGGGCAAAACGAATGCTAAGAGACAATGTTCTCAAATATAATAGCAGCGGTAATATGGTGGTTATTCGTACTTTGCCGGGCATTGCCCAAGGGATGGCTTCTTGCATTGATAATCTAGGCTGGAAGGAATTAGTGGGGACTGTTGCCGGAGATGATACTATTTTTCTTTTAGTCAAAGAAGATGTTAGCTGTGCCCAGGTGATTGAACGACTGCAGGCTTTAGGACAATAAATCTAGATGGGACCAAAGGGGTGGCAAAGAATGTTAAAAGAATTATATGTAGAAAATTTTGCCCTCATTGAAAAGCTGCAACTGCCATTTAGCGAAGGGTTAAATGTGCTTTCAGGGGAAACAGGGGCCGGGAAATCTTTGATCATTGACGCCATGAGCCTGATTATGGGTGCTAGGAGTCAGCAAGAGTTTATTCGTACCGGTGTGGATAAATGCTTGGTACAAGCGGTCTTTGACGGGCCTTTTTCTGCTGAGGTGATAGCTGTTTTAAACGATGTGTGTCATATCTCTTGTGATTTTTTAGAGGATGATTATTTGATTTTAGCCAGAGAATTGCAGCAAAATGGGAAAGGTATTTGCCGTATTAATAATGTTACGGTGCCTTTAAGCAGTTTTCGCATATTGGGCAGGGCTTTGGTGAATATTCATGGGCAAATGGAGCATATTTCTTTGTTAGATGGGGATAAGCAAATTGAGATATTAGACAGCTTTGCTGGGGAGAAAGCTATCGCTCAAAAGGTGCTGGTACAAGAGGCTTTTGCAGTTTGGCAACAATTGGAGAAGGAAAAAAGAGAGTATGAGGCCGCCCAACAGGATTGGGCGCGGAACATTGATTTTCTATCTTTTCAGTTAGATGAAATTGCGCAAGCTGGTTTGGTTCCAGGGGAGCAGGCAGAATTGGAGCAAGAAAAAACTTTATTAGAAAACAGTGTGAAAATCAGTCAAGGTATGGAGGAAGCAATAGGGTTTTTACGGGGTGGTGAATATGGCGGCGGTGCTTTAGACGGTCTGCTTTCTGCCAAACAGGCTCTTTCCGGACTTGCTCATTTGGATGACCGTTTGCAAGACTTAGAAGAACGGTTAGGAGATATTTATTATAATGCGGAAGACTGCATGCAGGAGATTTCTCATTATCAACAGGAAATCCCAGAGGATATGGGCCGACTAGATGAGATTAATGAGAGATTAGACCAAATCAAGAAGATTTTGCGGAAATATGGTAATACGGTAGAAGAGGTACTTTGCTGGCAAGAAGAGCATAGTGCGGAATTAGAAGGACTTCTCAACAAGCAGGAAAATAGTGCTCATCTAGATGATTTGATAGCGGAAAAACAAGCTGATTATCAAAAGAAAGCCGCTGTTCTTACCCAGCTGCGGGAGGCGGCAGGGGAGGCGTTGCGTGGGGCTATTAATGGACAGTTGCAGGATTTACAAATGAAGCAAGCCGATATTTTGGTTCAGCTGATACCAGGCAAACCTTCTAGCCATGGTAATGAGTCTGTGGAATTAATGATACGCTCTAATGTAGGGGAAGATTATCATCCTGTAGCGAAAATTGCTTCTGGCGGGGAAATGTCTAGGGTGATGTTGGCGGTGAAAGTTGTGATTGCCCAGTTGGACCATGTTGGTACCATTATCTTTGATGAAGTCGATACGGGCATGGGCGGGGAGGCGCTCAATGCAGTAGCGGTGAAGCTAAAGGCTGTTGCGCGTTATGGACAAGCTTTGTGTGTTACTCATAATCCAGTGGTGGCAGGCTTTGGTGATAGTCAGATTTATATTTATAAAGAGACCAACGAGGGTAGGACTGCTACTCAGGCGGTGGTTTTGGATGAAGAGGGCCGCCTGCAGGAAATCTGCCGTATGTTGGCTGGGGAAAATATTACCGAGGCTGCTATTGCAAGAGGAAAAGAAATCCTTGCCCAAGGCAGAAGCTAAATAGTAGAACGGAACTAATTTAAAAAGTCTTAAAATCTTAAAGAACAAAAAGAGGATAGATGATTATATCTATCCTCTTTTTTATAAAGAAAACAACAGCGTAGCATCACAAAATAAGTAATTGTTTTGGTTTTCTTCTAGCTGATTATATAAATTTTGATGAAAGTCTTCCAGAAAGGCAGGTGAGGACTCTTTATTGTCATACTGTTCCAGCAAGGCATCAATCACTCCGTTGCCAATATATAGAAAAAGGCCAGCAATGAGAAGCAGCAATAAAAGCCAAAACCAGCTGGCGTCTGTATGATATTGATTGTTGTGGATCATGTATAATTCTTCTCTCTTTTTCCATGCTAAATAGATGGGATGGTGTTTCTCTGTGGGGAGAGTATATCATAAATTCCTAATTTTTACAATAAATTCTATAAAATTACTACTAAATCACTTTTTACTGATGATTTATTTTAGAATGAAAGAGAGAATAATAGTTGGAGATTGATGTTCATGAGTAATCCACTAGGGAAGCGGCTAAAGGAAATCAGAGAGCAGTTTGAATTAACCCAGATGGAGTTGGGACGGTTGCTGAACTTAAACTATCGCACCCTTTCTAATTATGAGTTGGGACGAGCGGAACCAGATATTGAAACCCTAAAAAAATTGTCAGAGACTTACCATATGTCTATTGATGCGTTGGTGGGAAATACGCATTTTGATGGGCTTAGTCAGAAAATAAATGGTCTTTCACCTCAGGACCGAAAAATAGCAGAAAGTTTTATTGATTTTTTGCTGGAAAAAAGCGAGCGAATAAGTGTCAACAAAAATAAAGAAAAATAGATATCCTTTGCAAAGGATATCTATTTTTTGTAGTTTTTTATAATATTCTGTAATAGGCTTTTGGTTTATGCTAATTTTTCTCCCATTCTGATTTTATCTGCAACCATGGCGATAAATTCGGAATTGGTGGGTTTGCCTCTTTCCACATTGATGGTATAGCCGAAATATTTATTCATTAAATCTACATTACCTCTATCCCAGGCAAGTTCTATCGCATGACGGATGGCTCTTTCTACACGGCTGGCTGTGGTATCATATTTTTCTGCTACAGCAGGATAAAGCTCTTTTGTAACAGCACCGATAAGATTTACTTCATCTGCTACCAAAAGAATAGCGTCTCTTAAGTATTGATACCCTTTGACATGGGCGGGGACACCCATTTGATGAATGATTTTGGTTACTTCAACACTCAAATCTTTTGTTTTGGTAGAAACTTTGTTATCTTCGGGGATACCTTCATAGAGCTGTTTGATGCGTGAAGCGAGAATAGGCAAGTCAAAGGGTTTTAAGATGTAATAATTGGCACCTAATTCTACGGCTTTTTGGGTCATGGTTTCTTGTCCTAATGCGGTCAAAATGATGATTTGAGGGCGTTCTGGAAGGTTCATTGCGTTGATTTTTTCTAGAACTCCAATACCATCTAAATAAGGCATAATCAAGTCCAGAATAATGACATCGGGTACTTCCTTATCAATGGCTTCTAGCGCTTCCAGACCATTGTTGGCGATGCTTGTAATACGGAATTCTTCTTGTTCTGTGAAAAATTCCTCTAAAACATCACAAAATTTCTTGCTGTCATCAACAATTAGCAAATTAATAACATTTTCGTGCATTTCTTTCCCACCTTTTGTAAAAAATAAAATCTTTCTTTCGCACGAATTTATTTCGACGGTTCAAAACCATATCCTTCAAAAGAGGCTGCATAAATATCCACAAATTTACGACAGATATCGACATGTTCCTTGGGTTTAACAGCATTTTTTTCATTCGACAAAATTACAAAGCTTCAAAAATTAACTAATTTTTTCATCAATTTCTGCTTCTTCAATCATCCATTGTGCGAGACAACCGTAACCTTTTGTCGGGTCATTAATAAAAACATGCGTAACGGCACCGATAAGATACCCGTCTTGGATGATCGGACTGCCGCTCATGCCTTGGACGATGCCGCCTGTCTTTTCTAAAAGGGTGGGGTCCGTTACTTTGACGATAAGCCCCTTGCCGCTAGGTTTTTGCTGTAGCATGACTTTTTCGATTTCTACAGAAAAAGTCTCCATTTCGCTGCCTTCTAGTACAGTGATGATTTCCGCTGGGCCCTCATGGACTGTTTCTGGCAGCGCGACTGGTAATAGCTCTGGATAAATATCATTGCGAAGGGGCTCGTCTATAACGCCAAAAACGCCTAGTTCGCAGTTTTTTTCGATGGTGCCTTGCCAGCCACCGCCAACAAAAACACCAATTTTTTCCCCAGGAACACCTTTTTGTCCTGGTTTTACACCTTGGATTTCCGACTCTATGATAATACCTTTATTTTCACCTTGTTCACTTTTGCCATCTAAATCTGCAATCATGTGTCCTAATGCACCATATTTGCCTGTTTGCGGCTCATAAAAAGTCATTGTGCCGACACCGGCGGCGTTATCCCGCACATAAAGACCAATGCGGTAGCTGCCTGTATCATAGCAATATCCTGGCTGGACTGTAATATCTACTAGGCCATTTTCTCGTTTTACTGTGAAGGTAATAGCGTTGCCATTGGCACCATATTCATTAATTAAGTCAGCGACTTGATAATCATCAATTACCTCAATGCCATTGATTTTCGTGATAAAGTCTCCCAAATTAAGGCCAGCTTCTTTTGCTGGGTAATAAACACCGCCTTGGGCATCTACTACCGGAGAGTAGCCCACCACTGTGACGCCTCTGGTTTGCAATAGGACGCCTACAGACTGTCCGCCAGAAAGTACCCGCAGTGGTGTGACGACTTCTACTTCTACTGTTTTTAAGGGAACCGTGTCAAAAAGGGCATAGTTTACTTGATAGGTGCCAGGTTGCAGGCGGTCTTCTTCTGGTTGGAAATCTGCTACCATTTCACCGATGGCGGTACTTTCCTTTTGCCAGGTAACGGTGGCATATTTATTTGAAAAAGAGTTCATGTTGGTTAATGTCGAAATTTCCTCACCGGCTAATACACGGATTTTATCTGGTAACAATAAATATTGACTATTTAAAATGTTAAAAGAACAACATAAGACAAGGGCTGACATCCAGAATTTTAAAATGTTTTTTTTCCTGCTAAACATGTGGTTTCCTCCTGTTTTTTGTCCTTCTTAATATAACCGGGCATAACAAAAATATCCTGGTAAAAAACAGGCAGTGCTGCCAATTATTAAATTAAAATACAAAGTATTTTCTTTTTTTATATTACTTAGGTGGTTAGAAAGGCGGCTGGAAAAAGAAAATCATAATCCTAATTTTCCTTGCATAAAGATAGATAAACCGATGGAAAAGAGAGGAGGAAAAGCATATTTTTTCAAGAGATTTTTTTCGGAAACATCTTCGTGCTCATTTGGCGTTTTATTTGCTGGTGACTGTTTTATTTTTTGCAGCGTTAATCTTCGGTGCAGTAGGCGGCGGCAGCTATTTGCCAGAAAAGATTTTTTCAGATTTGAAGGCGACTGTTGAACGGTTTATGACGGGTCTTTCTACCCTGGAGCTAGATAGCAAGGTAGAGACGATCCAAGCTTTTTCCTCTAATCTTCGTTTTTTGTTGTTGACTTTTCTTTGCGGCATTGCCATTCTTGGTTTTCCAGGTGCTTTGTTTTTGGCAGCTTACAGAGGTTATCTATTAGGTGTTACTATGGCGATGATGATTGGAGGCTATGGTTGGTCGGGATTTGCCTGGTTCTTCTTGGCTATCTTTCCTCAAAACTTATTATTAGTACCTATGGTGCTGCTGGCAGCGTCTTGGAGCACGGATTTTTCTTTATCGGTGCTTTTGGGTAGATGGGAAGGTTCAATGATTTTCCGTAAGGCGCTGCAATTTATGGCAGGTTATGGATTGCTGCTTTTGATTGCCTTAGGTGCTGCTGTGGTCCAGGGTTATGCAGTGCCTTATTTGGTGATGTTATTTGGGAGTTAATCGGCGGAAGGAGAGAGGGAAATGATTTTTATTACTTTGACAAAGCCAGAACGAAAATTACGGATGGTGGCTCGTGTTGCCTTGGTTGCGTTGTTATTAGGAGTGATTGTGCCGATGCTTTATTTGCTATTGACCCATGCTGGGTCTATGGCTCAATTTGTTTCTAAAGAAGATGGTATTCCCGGGGAACCTATTCGGGTAACGGCACCGCCGCAAGAGGGGTTTGTTGGGAACCTTTGGCTAGATGATTTGCTGGAGACTATGAGTGCGCCCAGCAGTCAAGAGGAAATGGGAAAACAGAAATAAACGCGTATCCCAGCAAGGAATTTTCAGAAAAAAGGCGAATTTCTCTAACATCTAAAAATAGATGGTGAGAATATGAAATTGCAGCAAACAGAAGATAAAGAGCAGCTCCTGGCCAATTACTTGGATTATCTGCGGGTAGAGAAGGGCCTTGCGGAGAATACGGTAATCAATTATGAATATGATTTGACTGATTTTCTCGCTTACACAGAGGAGCAACATAAGCCATTAAATAAAGTAGATAGAGATGTAATTATTGCCTATTTGCTGCACATTCAAGAAGGGAAGCAGGTTTCTACTGTTGCACGGAAGATTACGGCTATTAAAAGTTTTTTTCGTTTTTTAGCCTTAGAAGAAATCTTGGCCCAGGATGTGGGACAAAACTTAGAGACGCCTAAACTCGGCAAACGCTATCCACATATTCTGACGGTGGAGCAAATGGAAAAGTTATTAGCTCTGCCGGACTCGCAAACGGCTATTGGCAGTAGGGACAAGGCTATGTTTGAGGTGCTGTATGCTACTGGTATGCGTATCTCTGAAATGTTAAATCTCACGCTCAATGATGTAAATCTAGAAATGCACTTTATCCGCTGCTTTGGGAAAGGTAGCAAGGAGCGGATTGTTCCCATTGGCAAGTATGCCCTGGATGCCTTATCCCAATATTTAAATGGGGCCCGTTGGGAGCTTTTAAGCCATAAAAAGTCTGGTAGTCGCACGGCCAGGGATTTAGGCATCGTTTTTGTCAATGCCCATGGCAACCCTTTATCCCGGCAAGGCTTTTGGAAGATATTAAAGCAATATGCGGCTTCCATTGGTTTAGAACAGGATGTAACGCCTCATACATTTCGCCATTCGGTAGCGACTCATCTTTTAGAAAATGGAGCGGATTTAAGGGTGGTACAGGAGTTATTAGGTCATGCCAATATTGCTACGACTCAGCTTTACACCCATCTGACCCAGGGGCGATTGAGAACTGTTTATGAAGAAGCTCACCCTAGAGCAAAATAAAAATACCTTACCATTTGGTGAGGCTTTTTTATTTTCTGTTCTAAAGTTTTTGTTTGGTACATACAATGCTACCAATGGAAGGGAGGCACTGTATGTGAAAAAGTTTGTTTCTATCAAGTTTGTATCTATTGTTTTAATGATTGGTTTGTTGTTATCCGGGCCTTGTGCTTTTGCAGAAGAAGCGGCAAATGCCAATGCTGCTGGTAATAGTCCTGTATTGGATATGAAAAGTAAAGCTTGTATTTTATTAGAAGGAACGACCGGTACTGTTTTATATGAAGAGAATGCGGATGAAAAGCGGTATCCTGCCAGTGTGACGAAAATTATGACATTGGTATTGGCGCTGGAAGCAGTGGAAAATGGTACTGTATCCCTGGAAGATACTATAACAACCAGTGAATATGCAGCCAGCATGGGTGGTTCTCAGGTTTTCTTATATCCAGGAGAGACCAGAACCCTCCATGAGATGCTCATTGCCATTGCGGTTGGCTCTGGTAATGACGCAAGCGTAGCAGTTGCGGAATACATCGGCGGTTCTGTAGATAATTTTGTTGCTATGATGAACCAACGCGCCAAAGAGCTGGGCATGAACAATACCCATTTTGCTAATCCTCATGGTCTCCATGATGAAAACCACTATACCACGGCAAGAGATTTATCGCTGCTTGCTCGTCATGCTCTTACGGTACCAAAATTATTAGATTATACCTCTATCTATGAATATGATTTTCGTCCGGAACCAAACCCTTTGAAGCTATGGAGCACCAATCGTCTCCTAAAATGGTATGATGGGGTAGACGGTATGAAAACAGGTTATACGCCAGAAGCAGGGCGAAACTTAGTGGCAACTGCCCAACGGGATGATTTGCGGCTTATTGCCATTGTATTAGGGGTGAAAGAAGCCCAGGGCCATTTTACGGAAGCGATGAAATTATTGAATTATGGCTTTAATCAATTTGCCTTTACACCCATTATCGAAAAAGGTGCAGTTGTTGGTGAATGTAAAGTGCTAAAGGGGGTTACCGACAAGGTAAACCTAGTGGCTGGTGAAAAGCTAGGCAGCGTCCATAAGAAAACGGATAAAGGTGAAATCACCACGGAAATGCAGGCAGAAACGGAATTGATAGCGCCATTAAAGGCAGGCGATAAGGCGGGCATTGCCATTATCTATCAGAATGGGAAGGAAGTCGGGCGCATCGACCTTCTGGTGGCGGAAGATGTAGCGAAAGGTTCTTGGTTCCGGGAGTGGAAGCTGATGCTGCGCTATACGCTATTTCATTGTAATTCTTAATTCGTAATTCTTAATTCTTAATTCGTAATTCGTAATTCGTAATTCGTAATTAAAAATATATGATTATTTTGAAGAGGTTCTGTGGGGAAAATCGACAGAACCTCTCTTTTTTCTATGCAGGAAATTATCAAAGTGGCGAAGAATTTTTGCAGCAAATGCTCTATAAGACGGAGGCTGACATGGCTGTAAAATTTGAAAAAAAGGGCAGCGCCCTCAGGGTGATGATACAAGGTGATTTTGATATGAAAATTTGTGCCCAACTAAAAAAAGAAATAGATGCGATATTGGATAGGGAGATGATCCATCAAGTTATTTTTGATTTAACATTTGTTCCCTTTATAGATAGTTCTGGTTTAGGGGTTATCCTGGGCCGGTACCGGAAGTTAGCGCCTACTGGCGGTAAGGTAACTCTAGTGGGAGCCAATAGACAGGTATATCGGATTTTAGAACTTTCTGGCTTCACGAAAGTGATGTCTGTGGAAAAAGAAACAATGCGGGAGGCTAGATAATGATGACAAAAACCATACAAAACAGAGTGAATACCATATTTTTAAGCCGCCCGGAAAATGTAGCTCTGGCACGGGTGATTACGGCGTCTCTTGCTGCGAACTGGGATATTACGCTCACGCAGCTAGAGGATATTAAGGTAGCAGTGTCTGAAGGAGTATCTAATGCCATTATTCACGGTTATGAAAACAACCCGGAAAAGGAAGTTTATTTTTCCATTATCTGTTATGACGATGAGCTTTTCATTGAAATTAAAGATAATGGGGTAGGCATTGCTGATATTAATCAGGCAATGCAGCCTAGTTTTTCGACCCAAGAAGAACGAATGGGTTTAGGTTTTTCCTTTATGCAAAGCTTCATGGATGAAGTAATCGTTGTCTCTGCACCAGGCGAGGGGACGACGCTGACATTAAAAAAGAAAATGCCAGTAACAGAAAGCAGGTAGCCTGTGGGCGTTTCAAACTTAGCCGGAGCCGAGCGATATGGCCATGAGATACTCTCAGATGCCGCATGCAAACAGCTCATCAAACAAGCGCAGCAGGGAGATAAATCGGCTAGAGACCAATTGGTAGCTTCTAATCAACGGTTGGTTATCGGTTTCGTTCGTCGTTTTGCAGGAAGAGGCGCTGAAGAAGAAGATTTATTTCAAATGGGAATGATTGGGTTACTGAAAGCCATCGACCATTTTGATTTATCCTTTGAGGTGTGTTTTTCTACCTATGCAGTGCCTGTTATCATGGGGGAGATGCGTCGCTACCTTCGAGATAATAGCAGTATCCGGGTAAGTCGTTCTGTTAAGGAATTGGCTTACCGTGCTTTGCAATTAAAGGAAACCTTACAGAAAGAGGAAGAAAAAGAACCTACCATTGAGCAATTAGCGGTACTTTTAGGCAGGAAAAAAGAAGATGTGATTTTGGCATTGGAGGCTGTTCGGCCGGCCAAATCCCTATATGAGACAGTGGGGGAAAATAAAGATGGCACATCTATGGAGCTCTGGGAACGTATCGGTGATACGGGCGATGCTACTGGGGACTGGTTAGAAAAGCTGAATTTAGAACAGTGTTTGGCACTTTTAACCCCAAAAGAACAGTGGGTATTCCGGAAACGGCATTTGATGGGCCTTACCCAACAGGAGATTGCTGCAGAATTACATTTGTCACAAGCACAAATCTCTCGGTTAGAGAAAAAAGCATTGGCAAAAATCAAAGAATTTTATACAGAGGACAATGAGGAATAGTCGTCATAAAAAGCGTAGCAATGAAATAAAAAGTTGAATTTCGCGGTTGTGTATAGTCCTAAAAAATCCAGCATATACTAACGCCAGGGAGGTTGAGATATGGCGTTTACATTGACTGCTGGAAATGATAGCTTAACAACTGCTCTTTATGAAAAGTTAGAAAACCTGTTTTATCAGGAACCCTTTGCAGGGGAAATTACTGCTGTTTGTAAATTAAAAATAGAGTTGCTATCGGTAGATGGGCAAAAGATGCTTGCTCTTTGGACGAAAAGAACCATGACGGAGATGGAATTTCAGTCTTTACGAAATGCTTTAGCCGGTGGGCTTTATGGGTTTGTTCGTGAAACGGCAGCGATGGCCTATTTAAAAGAACGATTGTTTTCCGGATATGGGGAACTATTGCCTGCAGAAAAGGAGCAGGTATATAAAATCCTTAGTAAAGAAATAAATCAGTATTGGGAATATGGACGGGCAAATCATGTCTTGGCAAGGCTTCCCGAATTATTATCTGATTATTTAGCAGAAGCTTCTCATTTACACTTGCAGGGTTTTTTGCGTTTCCGATTGCCTGAATATTTACCGCTGTTAGCAAAAACCATTGACCGTGCCATTGAGCGCTATACAATAGAAAAAGAATATGATGCCTTTATTGATTTAATTCAAGCTTTTATTCAAACGCAAAAAAGTAAAATCAGTCTAGTTCATGTGGTATGGGGCAAAAATCATTGTTATCGTTTATTAGATGAAAAATATTTGCCGCTGGAACAAGATTTTTGGCAGCAGGCGGAAGGTATCGCTGTGGAGGGCGCTTACGACGATGTGCTCATTAGTTCCTTATTATATCTCTTACCGGAAAAAATTATTTTGCATACGGGCTGCGAGCGGCAGGCTCCTAAAATTGCTCTGACCATCCAAAAAATCTTCAGTGGCAGGGCTATGCTTTGCGCAGGGTGTAAGGTATGTAAGGAAACGATGCAGCAATCCCAAAAATAAAGTTTCATTAAAAAATTGACAATGACTAAAAAAAGGTTTAGTATGAGTATATATTAAATAAGCAAAAGCAATGAGGAAGATGCATTTTACAGTGTTTTCGGTCAGAGAGAAGTGCTAGTAGCTGAAAGGCGCTTTCCGGAATAGGAAAATGTTACCACTTCTGAGCTTTATCAGGGTAGCAACTGATAACGCGCCCAGCGTTAACGGGTAACGAGTGAAAGGCTTTTTCTTCTGATGAAGCAAAAGAAGCAAAAAGTTTTTTATAAGGGTGGAACCGCGGATATAACCTTCGTCCCTTGACGGTAGGTTATTTTTTATGCGGTTCTTTTTTTGTAATGATTGAAATGGGATATTAAAGGAGTGTGTTTTATGGAAATCAATTTGACTTTACCAGATGGGAATGTACGGGCATTTGAGGGGCCAATCTCTGCCATGGATGTAGTAAAATCCATCAGCAATAGCTTAGCAAAAAATGCCATTGTGGCGAAATATAATGATGACATGATTGACCTATCTACCATGTTGGACAAGGATGGTTCTTTTGCTGTATTTACGGCTGATAGTGAAGAAGGGATGCATACTTTCTGGCACAGCTCTGCTCACATCATGGCTCAGGCTGTAAAACGGCTCTATCCAGATACCAAGTTTGGTATTGGGCCTGCTATCCGAGATGGGTTTTATTATGATTTTGACTCCTCTCATACCTTTTCTCAAGATGACTTGGAAAAAATCGAAGCAGAAATGGAAAAAATCGTCAAAGAAGATTATACCTTTGAACGGAAAGTTCTAACTAGAGAAGAAGCTCTTGCGCTCTTTACCGAAAAAGGAGAAACTTACAAAGTAGAGTTAATTCGTGATTTACCGGAAGACGCTGTGATTACTACTTATCAGCAAGGGGATTTCCTGGACTTATGCGCTGGTCCCCATGTGCCTTCTACGGGGAAAATCAAAACCTTTAAGCTCATGAACATCGCTGGGGCTTATTGGCGGGGCAATGAAAAAAATAAAATGTTGCAACGGCTCTATGCTACTTCCTTCCCGAAAAAGCAGCTTTTAGAGGATTATCTTTTCCGCTTGGAAGAAGCAAAAAAACGAGACCATAAGAAAATCGGCAAAGAATTAGAATTATTCATGATTGCACCAGAAGGGCCTGGCTTTCCTTTCTTCTTACCCAAAGGCATGGTGCTGAGAAATATCTTGGAAGACTATTGGCGGAAAATCCATGTGGAAGCTGGTTATGTAGAAATTAAAACGCCAGTTATCTTAAATGAAGAATTATGGCATCGCTCTGGTCACTGGGACCACTACAAAGATAACATGTATACGACCAAAATTGATGATGTGGACTATGGCATTAAACCCATGAACTGTCCTGGCGGGATGATTGTCTATAAGAGTAAAATGCACTCTTATAAAGATTTGCCGCTACGTGCTGGAGAACTAGGCCTGGTACACCGTCATGAAAAATCCGGTCAGCTCAATGGTCTCTTTCGGGTGCGCTGCTTTACCCAGGACGACGCGCATATTTTCTGCCTACCTACTCAGATAGAAGATGAAATCAAAGGGGTAATGCGGCTGGTAGATGAAGTTTACAGCAAATTTGGTTTTGACTATACGATTGAGCTTTCTACTCGTCCGGAGGACTCTATGGGTTCTGATGAGTTGTGGGAAATGGCAGAAGGGGCTCTTGCTAAAGTATTAACGGATATGGGTAAAGAATACGAGCTCAATGAAGGAGACGGTGCCTTCTATGGACCGAAAATCGACTTTCATATTAAAGACTGCTTAGGCCGGGATTGGCAGTGTGGTACCATTCAGTTGGATTTCCAAATGCCGGAACGGTTTGACCTTACCTATATTGGTGAAGACGGTGAAAAGCATCGGCCTGTTATGCTGCACCGGGTAATCTTTGGTAGTATTGAACGGTTCATCGGTATCATTACCGAGCACTTTGCCGGTGCATTTCCTGCTTGGCTTGCGCCTGTCCAAGTAAAAGTATTAAACATCACGGACAACCAAGCGGCTTATGCTGAAAAAGTAGTGGCAGATTTGCAGGCGGCAGGCTTTAGAGCGGAAATCGATTTGCGTAATGAAAAAATCGGCTATAAAATCCGTGAAGCACAGACCCAAAAAGTGCCTTATGTGCTGATCGTAGGCGACAAAGAAATGGCAGACGGCAAAGTTGCCGTAAGAAAACGGGGACAAGGGGATATTGGTGCTATTGGCTATGACGAATTTGCTGCAATGCTCGCGAGAGAAGTAGCAGAAAAATCCTTATAAAAATCATAAAAATTGTGTTGACTTCAATGGGATTGTCTGGTAAAATAGCAAAGTATTAAAACATCAAGTAGAAGTATCCGCTTCTCACCTTATGGCAGTCAGGCACATAAGGTTTATAACAAGTTTGTCAGTTCGGTGTTTATCACCATAATGGCGTCTTTTTATAAGCGGGTATTTTTTACCCGCTTATTTATTTTTTGGAGGTGAAACCGCATCAAAGAATTACGCATTAACGAAGAAATCCGTGTGCCGGAAGTCCGGGTTACATTGGAAGAAGGTAATGAGCAAGTAGGCATTATGCCGATTAAAGAAGCAATGCAATTGGCTATTGAAAAAGGGCTGGATTTGGTAGAGATTTCTCCTACCGCCAAACCTCCTGTTTGCAAAATTATGGATTATGGTAAATATCGTTTTGAACAAAGCAAACGGGAAAAAGAAGTCAAAAAAAATCAAAAAACATTTAACATCAAAGAGGTAAAGCTTCGTCCTAATATCGAAGAACATGATTTTGAAACCAAAGCTAAAAATGGTGAGAAATTCTTAAAAGGCGGGGATAAGGTCAAAGTGACCATTATGTTCCGCGGCAGAGAAATCACTCACCCAGAAGGTGGCCTTGCCCTTTGTGAAAAGATGGCAGAGCGGCTGGCTGACGCTGGCGTCGTAGAAAAACCAGCTAAGGTAGAAGGTCGGAATATGACAATGATTTTAGCGCCGAAGCAGATAAAAAAGGAGGATTAACCACATGCCTAAAATGAAAACACACCGCGGTGCCGCAAAACGCTTCAAAGTAACCGGCAGCGGGAAAATTAAAAGAGCGTCCGCTTATAGAAGTCATATGTTGGAGTGCAAATCTCCGAAAAGAAAACGGAATTTACGGAAGTCTTCTGTTTTGACTTCTGCTGATTTCAAAAAGACAAAGAAATTATTGCCTTATCTATAGAAAGTGAGGAACTTCAGATATGACCAGAGTAAAAAGAGGATATACCAAACATCGTCGTCAAAAGAAAGTTTTAAAATTAGCTAGAGGCTATCGTGCTTCTAACTCTAAATTATATCGTGTTGCAAAACAACAATTGATGAAATCCTGGAACTATGCCTTTGCTCATCGTCGCAAAAAGAAAGGTGATTTCCGCAAATTATGGATTACCCGCATCAACGCTGCTGCTAGAATGAACGACATCTCTTACAGCAGAATGATGGACGGCTTGAAAAAAGCTGGCGTAGAAGTAAACCGCAAAGTACTTGCTGACCTTGCAGTGAACGACCCACAAGCTTTTGCTGGCTTTGTAAAAATCGCTAAAGAAAACTTGAAATAAGTAACTTGAAATAATCAGATAAATATTCTGATACTTCAGAAAAGACTCTTGAACATCCTTCAAGAGTCTTTTATAATTGGTAAAATAAGAATACTGATTGGGATGAGAGAGGATAGAGGTAAGAAAATTGGAACAGCGACAGGGGATAGGTCATATATTGGCATTTCTAACCATTGTGATTTGGGGGACTACTTTTATTTCCACGAAGATTTTATTAGCAGATATGCAGCCAGTGGAGATTTTATTTTATCGCTTTGTGATGGGATATGGGGCATTGTTTCTTATCTATCCCCATTTATTAAAAGCCACTGATAGAAGGCAGGAGTTGCTTTTTGCGGCAGCTGGGCTTTGCGGTATTTGTCTGTATTATTTATTGGAGAATATTGCTCTTACCTATACCATGGCCTCTAATGTGGGAGTATTGGTTTCGGTATCACCTTTTTTCACGGCATTGTTATCTCATTGGTTTGGCAAAGAAGAAGAGAAGTTTAACCGTGATTTTTTGATAGGATTTCTTGTGGCGATGGTAGGCATTGTGTTAATTAGTTTTAATGGTGCAAAGCTGCAGTTAAATCCTTTGGGGGATATTCTAGCTGTACTGGCGGCCTTTGTCTGGGCTTGCTATGCGGTGCTAACGAAGAAAATCAGTCAGTTGGGATATCCGGTGGTATTGGCGACGCGCCATACCTTCTTCTATGGTATTTTGTTTATGATACCGGCATTGTTTATCTTTGGTTTTCGCTGGGATTTTACTTGGGCTACGAGTCTTGTCGGCGTTGGTAACTTGCTGTATCTAGGCTTGGGTGCGTCGGCTCTTTGTTTTGTTACTTGGAATATGGCGGTAAATTCATTGGGTGCCGTGAAAACCAGTGTTTATATTTATTTAATCCCTGTGATTACGGTTATCACCTCTGTGATTGTCTTACGGGAAACGATTACGCCTCTTGCTGTTATCGGGATGGTTTTGATTTTGCTGGGATTATTTTTATCGGAGCGGAGTGCCTTGTTGCCAAGGAAAAATACTGATTGCCAGTAAAAGGGGATTGACAAAAAGATATCTTCTTTCATATAATAAAAATAATTTTATAAGTAGTTATCTTCAGGGCAGGGTGAAATTCCCTACCGGTGGTATAGCCCACGAGCCATAACCTGGCATGATTTGGTGAAATTCCAAAGCCGACAGTATAGTCTGGATGAAAGAAGATGTTGCATTTGCTGTAGTTTATAGTGAGCTCTGAAATGATATGAGGACATATTGTTTCAGAGCTTTTTGTATTTTTCCAGCAAATTATCTGCCTTGGAGTGTTTCTCTGGGGCAGATTTTTTTATAGCGGGGAGGATTGGTTATGTGTGATGAGCAGGATGCTATTTATATGCGGCATTGTTTAGGGCTAGCGCAAAAAGGCTGGGGCTGGGTGAACCCTAATCCGATGGTAGGTGCGGTTATTGTTAAAGAAGGCCAGGTCATAGGGGAAGGCTATCATCAGCAATATGGCGGCCTCCATGCAGAACGCAATGCTTTGGCAAATTGTAAAGCTTCTCCCCAAGGGGCAACTTTGTATGTAACGCTAGAACCTTGTTGTCATTATGGAAAAACGCCGCCTTGTACTGAGGCAATCCTAGAAAGCGGTATTGCTCGGGTGGTGATCGGCACCTTGGACCCAAATCCTATTATGGCTGGAAAAAGTGTAGCGTTGTTAAAGAGTCATGGCATTGCAGTAACAGTAGGCGTACTAGAGTCAGAGTGTAACAATCTGATTAAAATCTTTCGTAAATACATCACTACGGGGAAGCCTTTTGTCCTGATGAAATATGCCATGACTCTGGATGGGAAAATCGCTACGCATACTGGAGCGTCAAAATGGATTAGCGGGGAAGAGGCGCGCAGGCAGGTGCAGACCTTGCGGCATGGTTTTGCCGGGATTATGGTAGGGGTAAATACCATTCTTGCTGACGACCCGAAGCTTACTTGCCGATTAAGCGAGGGCAAAAGCCCAACGAGAATTATCTGTGACAGTCATTTGCGAATGCCTCTTACAGCGCAGGTGGTGCAGACGGCGGGCCAAGTAACCACAATGATTGCTACTTGCTCTCAGGATGAAGAGAGAAAAGCATTATATAGAAAGAACCATTGTGTGGTCTTAGAGGTGCAGGAGCGAGCAGGACAAGTAGATTTAGCTGATTTGGTGCGGCATTTGGGGGAAATGGGCATAGACAGTGTGTTATTGGAAGGTGGCGGCACCCTAAACTGGAGCGCTCTTACGGCGCAAATCGTTGACGAAATGCAGGTATATGTTGCGCCGAAAATTTTTGGCGGAGCTGCTGCAAAAGGCCCTGTAGCAGGTGTTGGCGTTGCCTTTCCCCAGGAAGGCTTTCAGTTAGAAAATTCTTCCATCTCTCTTGTGGGTGAAGATTATTTGATAGAAGGGCGGGTGGCATACTCATGTTTACCGGAATAATCGAAGAAGTAGGAACTGTATCAGGCATTTGCCGCGTGTCCCATGGTATCCGCCTTAACATCCAGGGGCAAACTGTATTAGAGGATATCCATATAGGGGATAGCATTGCTGTAAACGGTATCTGTCTAACGGTGACGGACTTTTCGCCCACTTCCTTTACGGCTGATGTGATGGCGGAGACGCTGGCGCGGACATCTCTTGCTTTCTTGCGGCAGGGGAGTCTGGTGAACCTAGAACGAGCCATGTCTCTGGGGAGCAGATTTGGCGGGCATATTGTTACCGGCCACATTGATGGCGTTGGTACCATAAAGCGGCTACAGCGAGATGGTATCGCGGTGCTGATTACCATTGAGACAGACCCGAAAATCACACGATATATCGTAGAAAAAGGCTCCATTGCCATTGACGGCATTAGCCTTACGATAGTCAGCGTAGCAGAAAAACAGTTTACCGTATCTGTTATTCCTCATACGCTGGACCAAACTACACTGGGCAAGAAGAAAGTAAACGACGTGGTTAACCTGGAAAATGATTGTATCGGCAAGTATGTAGAAAAGTTGTTGCAGCCCTCGGCTTCTCGGATAACAGCAGACTTCTTACAGCGATATGGTTATTAGGTATTAGGAGGTGCTACTTATGAAATATGAAGCAGTGAAAGAAGCTATTGCTGCTTTGCAGGCAGGGAAATTAATCCTGGTTATGGATGATAAAGAACGGGAAAATGAAGGGGATTTGATTTGTGCGGCGGCTTTTGCCACTACAGAAAATGTAAACTTTATGGCGACCCATGCCAAGGGATTGATTTGCATGCCCATGAGCAAAGCCATTGCAGAACGGTTAATGCTCTCGCCTATGGTGGCTCACAACACGGATAATCATGAAACGGCCTTTACCGTATCGATTGACTATAAAACAACGACTACTGGTATTTCTGCTGAGGAGCGGGGGGTGACTGCCCGCATGTGCGTCTCAGACCAGGCAACTGCAACAGACTTTCGCCGACCTGGGCATATGTTCCCACTGGTGGCAAAAGCCGGCGGTGTGTTGGAACGAAACGGCCATACGGAAGCTACCGTGGACCTGATGCGGCTGGCTGGCCTTGCTGAATGCGGGCTTTGTTGTGAGATTATGGGAGACGACGGACAGATGCTCCGGGAGGGCGCTTTAAGAGCATTTGCAGCCAAATACGATATGCCTTGTATTACTATTCAAGAGTTGCAGGCTTATCGCAAGGTTCATGAGGTGTTGGTAGATTGTGTAGCCGTAACAAAAATGCCAACCAAATATGGAGACTTTACTGCTCATTGTTATTTGGATAAGCTGACAGGAGAACATCATATCGCTTTGGTCATGGGAGACATTGACCAGGGGCAAGATGTGTTATGCCGGGTTCATTCCGAGTGTTTGACGGGGGATGTTTTCGGTTCTTTGCGGTGTGATTGCGGCAGTCAGTTGGCAAAAGCTATGGCAGCTATTGCCCAAGAGGGACGGGGCATCCTTCTCTATATGCGGCAAGAGGGCAGAGGCATTGGCCTTGTCAATAAATTAAAAGCCTATCAATTGCAGGATGGCGGAATGGATACACTAGAAGCCAATCTTGCCTTAGGTTTTCCTGGAGATTTAAGGGAATATTATATTGGTGCGCAGATTTTACGGGACTTAGGTGTGCGGTCTTTGCGGCTATTGACCAATAACCCGGATAAAATCTACCAGCTAGAAGACTATGGTATGACCATTGCGGAGCGGGTGCCTATCCAGGTGCCGCCTACTGCCCACGACGCTTTTTATCTGCAAACCAAGCAGGACCGTATGGGACATTTATTAAATTTAAATAAAGAAGACGAAGGAGGATGTATCAAATGAAAACTTATGAAGGTGCATTAGTAGGGGAAAGTATTAAGATTGGTATTGTTATTGCCCGGTTTAATGAATTTATTACCGGCAAGCTCTTAGCTGGGGCTATGGACGCCTTAAAACGGGAAAATGTACCGGAAGAAGATATTGAGGTGGCTTGGGTACCTGGTGCTTTTGAAATCCCGCTTATTGCGGCAAAAATGGCGAAAAGCAAGCGGTATGACGCTGTTATTTGCTTAGGTGCAGTCATTCGTGGTGCTACCAGTCATTATGACTATGTCTGCAGTGAGGTATCCAAAGGTATCGCCCAGGTAAGCCTTGCCAGTGAAATCCCTGTTATGTTTGGCGTGCTGACTACGGATAACATCGAACAGGCCATTGAACGAGCTGGTAGTAAAAGTGGGAATAAAGGCTTTGAGTGTGCCCAAGGTGCTATCGAAATGGTAAATCTAATTCGTGCGATGGCATGATGTATAGTTGCTTTGCTCCTTCACTTTTCTCTAGCGATCTGTTTGGCAGTCTATGGTTTTTGTGTTAAAATATAAAACGACATTTGGTATTTCATTTTTAACGTAGATATAGATAGAGAAGTAAAAATAGAAGGAAGGCCCAATGATGGCACCAACACAAGAAATGATTATGTCAAAAGATAATGGGCAAATCAAACTAATCAAGTCTTTGCAGCAGAAGAAATATCGCAAGCAGCATGGCCTGTATATGATAGAGGGCGTCCGTAATAGTGAGGCGGCCCTTTCTGGTCATGCAGAAATCGCTAGAGCCTTTTACAGTGAGGCACTGCTCCATACAGAGCGGGGGAAGGATTTGCTTGCTGCTATCCAGGGGGCCGCAATCCCTAGCTTTCTCTGTGAAGAAAACATCTTAGCGCTTTGCAGTGATGCTGCTACCTCCCAAGGCATTATCCTTCTAGCGGAAATCCCTACAGCAAATGGGGGGCAAGCTTTGGCTGTGCCACAAATATTGGTAATCGATGGGATACAAGACCCGGGGAACCTGGGAACCATATTGCGGACGGCCTGGGCAGCGGGTATCAGGACGGTAGCACTTCTTCCTGACACGGTAGACCCTTACAGCCCCAAGGTGGTACGGTCTGCTATGGGTGCGCTTTATTATTTAAACATTTTGACTGTTGCGGATAGTAGGGCATTTTATCAGGAATTGCGAGCGAACGATTATGAGATATGGACCACCAGTGTGAGCCAGGGCATTGATTATCGTAAGGGGAAGAAAGGCGAGAAATGGGCTTTGGTCATTGGCGGAGAAGCAAATGGCGTCAGAGATATTTCTTTGCAGTATGCAACCCATCTGGTGACCATCCCCATGGCAGAAGGGGCCGAGTCTTTGAATGCAGCGGTAGCAGCGGGCATTCTTATGTTTTATTTAAAATAGTTGCGATGCTCTAAATTTAAATTGGAAAAATTTTCGCAAGAAAAAAGCCGCCATAAACCTTGAAACAAAAAAGACCTTATGATATAATCTCTGGTAAAGATTTAACTTCGCCTTTTGTTTCAGAAAGGTTGTGGTTTGATGTTTCCGAGAGATAACTATTGGCATCTTTTTGAAGAAACAGGTTCTATTGCCGCCTATATGGAGTATCGTAAATACACTATAGGATAATATGGCAGCAAGAGAACAATATTTTTTTATAAGAGAAAAGCGATAATCGGGATAAGATATTAGATAAACTTTTGTTTCAGGGAGCAAAGGCCATAGACTGTAAGCCTTGCCAAAAGTATCATATCCATTCACCCGGGAGTTGGGTTTCTGAACAAAATTTATGAGTTGATTTTTATTAGGAAATCCCGGTGGCATACCGTTATCATGCAAAAAGTGAGTCTTTTTATTTACTGAAAAAGACTAATTTGGGTGGTACCGCGGAGCCTTTCGTCCCTAAAATAGTTGGGGAGGAAAGGCTCTTTTTTATTTGATTTTTATATTGGAAAATTTTAGGAGGACGCATATGATAAACAAGCTAAAAGAATTAGAAAAAGAAGCTTTAGCTCGCATTGCAGCAGCACAGAACACCAGCGAAATCAATGATATCCGTGTTTATTACCTGGGGAAAAAGGGGGAGATTACCAATATCTCCAAAGGCATGGCAACCCTATCTCCTGAGGAAAAGCCTCTCTTCGGACAGGCCTTGAACCAGGCAAAGGTTGCGGTAGAGGAAGCAATTAGTACTGCTGTCACCGCTATGGAAGCCAAGGCCTTGGCTGCGAAACTTACCGCTGACAGCATTGATGTGACGCTGCCGGGAAAACCCTTTTCTTATGGCAGCAAGCACCCTATTACCAGGGTGATAGATGAGATTAAAGAAATCTTTATGAGTATGGGTTATGAAGTGGTAGAAGGGCCGCAAATCGAAACAGATTATTATAACTTTGAAGCCCTGAACCTACCTAAAGAACACCCTGCCCGGGATATGCAGGACTCTTTCTACATTACCCCGGAAACGCTCTTGCGCACCCATACTTCTCCGGTGCAGGCAAGAACAATGGAAGCCAAAAAAGGCGCGGTTCCTGTAAAGGTAATCTGCCCCGGTACTGTATATCGCCGTGATGATGACGCTACCCACTCTCCAGAGTTTCACCAAGCAGAGGGTTTAGTTATTGATGAGAATATCACTATGGCAGATTTGAAGGGGATGCTTCTCACCTTTGCTCGGCAAATGTTTGGTGCTGATAGAGAAATCCGGCTTCGTCCCAGCTATTTCCCATTTACGGAGCCTAGCGCAGAGGTAGATATTTCTTGTTTTGTTTGTGGCGGGAAGGGATGCAAGCTCTGCAAGGACACTGGGTGGATTGAAATCTTAGGCTCTGGTATGGTGCACCCCAGAGTATTGGAAATGTCCGGCTATGACCCAGAAAAGGTACGGGGCTTTGCCTTTGGTATCGGCATTGAGCGTATCGCTATGTTGAAATATGGCATTAACGATATTCGTGCCTTGTTTGAAAATGACGAACGGTTCTTAAAACAATTTTAAGGAGGTAAGAGAAATATGCTGATTTCATATAAATGGTTAAAAGATTATGTAGATATTGATTTATCTCCTGCAGAATTTGCTGAAAAAATGACCATGGCAGGGATTATCATCGAACATATCGAGTATCCTTCTGATGGCATTGAACAGGTAGTGGTAGGGGAAATCTTATCTGTAGAAGCCCATCCGCAAGCAGATAAATTAAAGGTGCTGCAAGTCAATGTGGGGGATAAAGTATTACAAATCGCTACCGGTGCGCCTAATGTGGCTGTGGGGCAAAAAGTGCCAGTGGCTTTACCAGGGGCGAAACTCCCTAGCGGCAAAGAAATCCAAGCGGCAGACTTCCGTGGGGTAGCGTCCTGTGGCATGCTGTGTTCTGCAGATGAACTAAATATCGACCACTCGGAAGAGGGAAAAGCGGGCATTATGATATTGCCTAGCGATGTGGCAGTAGGTAAAGATATTATTGAGGTGTTAGGTTTGGACGACGCCATTATGGATATGGAGCTGACGCCTAACCGTTCTGACTGCATGAGTGTGTGGAATACGGCCAAGGAAGCTGCAGCTGTTCTTGGTGTAAAAGCTCGCGACATTGATATTTCTTTTACCGAAAACAAAGAAGATATCAAAGACTATGTAACGATTTCGGTAGAAGACCCTGATTTGTGTAAGCGTTATACGGCAAAGCTGGTAAAGAATGTGAAAATCGGGCCTTCCCCTCTCTGGATGCAAGAGTATTTGCGCTGCTGCGGTATGCGCCCCATTAATAACATTGTAGATATTGCTAACTTTGTTATGTTAGAGCTGGGGCAACCCCTGCACACCTTTGACTATCAGACTTTGGCTGGGAAACAAATCATCGTGCGCCGGGCGAAACAAGGAGAAAAGATTATTACCTTAGACGACCAGGAACGGACATGTCACCGTGATAACCTTTTAATCTGTGATGGGGAACGACCTGTTTGTATTGCCGGCGTCATGGGGGGACAAAATACAGAGGTAACGGAGCGTACCACTGATATCTTAATCGAAGCGGCTCACTTTGACCCTGTTAGCGTGCGGAAAACTTCCCGGGAAGTTGGCGTGCGCTCTGAGTCTTCTGCTCGTTTTGAAAAAGGTGTTGATTTACAAAGATTGCCGGCTGCAGCCAATCGCTGTGCTCAATTATTAGCGAAATATTGCGGCGGGGAGATTGTTGGCGGTTTTTATGACTCTAATCCGGCAGAACTCTTGCAGACGAAAGTGTTGCTGCGGCCTGCCCGTATCAATCAGATTTTAGGGACAGATTTTTCTGTAGATGATATTTTATCTACCATGGAGCGGTTGGATTTCCCTTATGTGGAAGTAGCTGATGGCTATGAAGTGACGGTGCCTTTTTATCGTCAGGATGTAACCAGGGAGGAAGACTTGGCAGAGGAAGTGGCTCGTCTGTTAGGCTATGATAAAATCCCTGTTACTTTGCCGCAAGGGAAAACCACCGAAGGGAAGCTGACCCCATGGCAAAAATTTGTTGACGATGTGCTGGATACCAGTGTGGCGTTGGGGCTGCGGGAGATTAAAACTTACGATTTTATCAGTCCCAAAGAATGGGATAGATTATTACTGCCGGAAGATAGCTTTTATCGGAATGTGGTAAAAATCCAAAATCCTTTGAATGAAGAGCAAAGCATTATGCGGACCACGCTGGTGCCGGGGGTATTAAATATTGCCGCTTTGAACCATAGTCGTAGCAATAGCAATGTGAATTTATTTGAATGTGGTGCGACCTTTATCCCTACAGGCGAACAGTTGCCCCGAGAACCGATGATGTTTACCGGTCTTGTCATGGGAAAAACTGCTGAAGGCTGGCAGGAAAAAGCTGTTGTAAAAGACTATTTCTACTTAAAAGGGATGGTAGAACAATTCTTTGCCTATTGGGGCATTACAGATTGGCAGGTAGCTGCTAGTGATAAATATGCTTTTATGCATCCTGGTCAATGTGCGGAAATATTTATTGCCGGGGAATTGGTAGGCTTCATGGGGCAGGTACATCCTTTGGTTGCAAAAAATTATCAGTTACCCCAAGCATTCTTGTTTGAGTTAGATTTAACAATAATTTTCCGTCATTTGCCGATTGCATTTGCATATCATCCTTTTTCCAAGCACCCGGCTATGGTCCGTGACTTGGCCTTGATTGTAGATAACAAGATTACTGCCAGCCAAGTAGAAGCAGTGATTTGGGCTCATGGCGGGGAATATTTACGGCAGGTGGCCCTCTTTGATGTGTATGCCGGCAGTCAGTTGGCAGAGGGCACCCATAGCTTAGCCTATACCCTTTCTTTCCAGGCAATTGATAAGACATTAGTTGACCAACAGGTAAATGATAGCGTTGCATCCATCCTTAGTGCCCTAGAGGCAGAATTAGGCGTAAAACTGAGATATTAATTTCCTTTCAGGTGCAATCTGTTTCTTTCTGTGGTAAAATAAAAGAAAAGGGATGCGTTCAAGGATAGGGGTGATGTGATGAGCCAGGAATATTTGAATAAAACGGTCGTAACCATTAATAACCAGCAATATGCGCTCAAAGGTGAGGAAAGTGTGGCTCGCATGGAGGATATGGCAAAGCTGGTGGATGATAAAATTAACTTGCTGAAAAAAGCATTTCCCAACTGCAATCCTGTTCGCTTGTCCATCCTTGCTGCATTGGAGATTGCCGGGGAATATTTAAAGCTGCAGGATGATTATGATGAGCTGGTAACGGCTATTGAGGACCATGAATAAAACATCATGTTCTGAAGATTTTAGGTTATGAAGATTTGAAAAGGGAGCGGAGCTATCTGCTTCCTTTTTCTTAACATCAATCAAACAGACTAATTTAACTGGGGAGACTGATATGGCATGCAGAAAGAATTGGCAATCGAAGGTGAAAATATGACCTGGCTAGGTCTAGATTTTTTCGCACGGAGAACGGATGTAGTGGCGAAAGAATTGTTGGGCAAGTATTTGGTCTATCATCACGCTCAGGGGGATATTGTGGCGCTGATTGCGGAGACAGAGGCTTACATGGGGGAAGATGACGCTGCCTGCCACAGTGCAGTGGGAAAGACAAAACGAAATAGCGTCATGTTTGGTGAGGCCGGCAGAAGCTATCTTTATCGCATTTATGGGGTCCATACCTGCTATAATATTACGACAAATGAAGACGATGTGGCGGCGGCAGTACTAATCCGCGGTATGTTGCCGGTAACAGGTATTTCTCTGCTTAGTGATAATCGCCCAGGAGTGGTACCAGAAAGACTCTTGCAGGGGCCTGGCAATATCTGTAAAGCCATGGGTTGGGATTTATCTTTCAATGGTTTGTCGGTCTATGCAAAGGATAGTCGAATTCGTCTCTTTGCAGCAGGAAATGGCCCTACTGATGCAGAAATTGTGCAGACAACCAGAGTAGGTATTTCTAAGGAAAAAGAGGCATTGTTAAGATTTTATTTGCAGGATAATCCTGGCGTTTCTAAAAAATAAAGGGGGAGGATTTTTATGTTATTCGAAGATATTTATCGCTTAGCTGTGGATATGGGGATGCATGCTGACCCTAGAGGTATTGAGGCGGTGGAGAAAGATTTGGCAGCTGCAGCCAAAGCCTGGCAGAAGACAGAAGAAGAGGAAAAAGAATTTTTTGATGTAGAGCGGCTGAAAAATCCCTATGCGGATACTCGTATTTTAGTAGGGGAAAAGAATAGTGAAATCAAAAGTATTTTAGTGGGCATTGATATGGAAGTAGGGGAAGTGCTCTTAGCTGACCAGCTTCAGGGGCGGGGGACCAATGTTGATTTAATCTTATCTCATCACCCAGAGGGGCGGGCCCTTGCTCGTCTTGCTGATGTGATGCACCTGCAAAAGGGACATATGTCCTCTTATGGGGTACCGGCAAACATTGCTTATCCTATTATGGAGGAACGGATTTGTGAGATAGACCGGGCCTTTGCTCCTTCTAATCATTATCGGGCGGTAGACGCGGCAGCACTGCTTGGCTTTAACTTTATGTGTGTGCATACGCCTGCTGATAACCTAGCTACTGAATATATGCGTAACTTCTTGCAAGTACGGGAAGAGGAGTCTCTGGCTGATGTGGTAAAAGCGATGCGGACCATTCCTGAATACAATGTTGCTGCAAAACGGGGCGCTGGTCCTAAAATATTAAACGGTGCGCCTAATTGTCCATTAGGGCAGGCCTATATCGACTTTACCGGCGGTACCTCTGGACCGGATGAAAATATCAAAGCACTGGTACGGGCAGGGGTAAATACAGTAGTTTGTATGCATATCCCGGAAAAGAACCTAAAAACAGCTAAAGAATATCATTTGAATGTGATTTTAGCAGGTCATATGTCTAGTGATAGCTTAGGGATGAATTTGCTATTAGATAAAATAGAAAGTAAGGGAGTGGAAATCATTCCTACTTCTGGGCTTATTCGTGTGAAACGAAAATAAGAAATCATGGCTAATATAATCAAAAAAGAGGCGATTGCCTCTTTTTTTGATGGAACTGCCTGTTTTGGGAATGAGATTTATCCACCTTTTGTGTTGTTATCTGCAAGGAACCCTTGAGAAAAATTTGTATTTATCTATGGAGAAAAGGCCTTGGTCATGATAAAATATTTCTTAGAATAAAAAGAACCATGCTTAGGGGGGAAGAAAATGGTGAAGAAACCGGAAATCCTAGCGCCGGCGGGAAGTTTTGATGCCTTTTTGGCGGCGGTTGCCGGGGGAGCAGACGCTGTTTATCTAGGGGGAAAACAGTTTAGTGCCCGAGCTTCCGCTGCAAATTTTACAGATGAAGAATTGACAAAGGCTGTAGAATATGCCCATCTCCATGGGGTAAAAGTATTTGTCACCATGAACACCCTCTTAACAGATAGAGAGTTAGCAGCAGCACTGGATTACTTGTCCTTTCTTTATGAAATCGGTATTGACGCGGTGATTTTACAAGATATTGGTTTGCTAAAAGCGATGCAGACTGATTTACCGGACATGCCGGTCTTTGCCAGCACACAAATGTCTATTTATAATCTAGATGGGGTACAGTTTCTTTCTCAGCTGGGGATGCAGCGGATTATTTTAGCCAGAGAATTATCTTTGGCAGAAATCACGGAAATCTGTGATAAAAGTACGGTGGATATTGAAATATTTGCTCATGGTGCGTTGTGTATTTGTTATTCCGGGCAGTGTCTCATGAGTAGCATGATAGGGGCTAGGAGCGGTAACCGTGGTAAATGTGCTCAACCTTGTCGGCTGGAATATGAACTTGTTGACGAGACGGGTGCTGTTTTGTCTGACGGTATTGGTTCTCATTTACTGTCGCCTAAAGATTTAAATATCTATGATATTCTGCCGCAAGTTATTGCTAGTGGTATTGCTTCCTTAAAGATAGAAGGTCGTATGAAACGACCGGAATATGTAGGCACTGTGGTGCGCATTTATCGAGAAGCATTAGACCGTGCCTGGAGTGGTGCGGCGTATACTGACGCAGAAGCGAAAAATCGCTTGGCCCAGGCTTTTAACAGACAATTTACAACAGCCTTTCTAGAAAAAAACCAGGGAAAAGATATGATGAGTTTTTCCCGGCCCAATAATCGCGGCGTCTTCTTAGGCAGGATAGAGGCTTTTGATTATAATAAAAAGCTGATAACTGTCAAACTGGCTCAGCCTTTGTGTGTGGGAGATGGCATTGCCGTCTGGATAACAAAAGGGGGCCGAGAAGGCTTCGTGGTGGAGGAAATCTTAGTTGACGGGACGGCTGTGTCTCAGGCAGAGACAGGCAGCGTGGTGCAGCTGCACTTCTATGGGAAAGCTTATGTAGGGGACCGTATCTTCAAAACCAGCGATGCGCGTCAGCTCAAAGAAGCCGTTGCTGCCTATGAGATGACGGATACTATTCCGCTTTGTTTTCAGATAGAAGCATATCTTGGGCAACCCTTAAAAGCTGCTTGCTGTGATGACCAAGACCATCAGGCAGAAGTTATATGCGATTTTACGGTGGTGGCAGCGCAAAAGCAGCCGACAACCAGAGCGCGTATAGAAGAACAGCTGGGACGGCTGGGAGGTAGTTATTTTTATTTTGCTGGTGTAGAGATAGCAGCAGATGAGCAGATTATGCTGCCGGCAAGCGTCCTAAACCAGGCGAGAAGGGACTTAGTCGAACAAATCAAACTGCAGCGATTGGCTACTTTTCAGCGGAAGCCATTGGAAGAAAATTCCTGTAAAAGTAGCGTAAAAATTGATGAACCGGAAAAAGGCAAGAAAAAACAGCCATCCACTGCTGACATGCCACTGAAACTGTCTGTTTTGGTTTCTAATCTGGTGCAAGGTGAGGCTGTGGCTAAGTCAGGGGCAGATTTTGTTTATAGTCCGGGGCAGTGGTTCCGCCCGGAAAGACCTGCTACCACTGAGGAGCTTTGCCGCTGGATGGAGACTGTATCTACTCATAGTAAGGCTTGTTTTTCCTTGCCGCGGGTGTATCATCAGAGTGAAAAAGATAAGCTGGTAGCTACCTTAACGGCCTTAAAGGAAAGCGCTGTTTATGGAGTGCTGGTGCCGAATGTATCTGGCTTCCAGCTTTTGCAAGAAGTTGGCTGGCAAAAGGCGCTTTTGGGAGACTGGCCGTTAAATATCTTTAATAGCAATGCATTAGACATGTTGTCTCAGTGGGGGGCAAAGCATGCGGCATTGTCACCGGAGCTTTCTTTAGGACAAATAGAGGACTTGTCTCCTAAGCATGACATTGTGCAAGAGGTAACAGTATTTTGTGCTATGGAATTAATGGTGAGCGAATACTGCGTTTTAGGTGCAGTGTTAGGAGGTAGGAGCGGGTGTGTTTCCTGTGCGATGCCTTGTATGCAGGGAAATCATCAATATGCCTTGAAAGATAAAGCGGGATTTTCTTTCCCAGTGGAAGTAGATGACCATTGCCGCAGTCATATTTTTAATTCTCGGGACCTTTGTGTGATCAAGGAATTGCAAGCGCTGCAACAAGCAGGGGTTAGAGTAGTTCGTTTAGATTTGCGGCGTTATGATAGAGCAAACAGCGAGAAAATCACTGCCATCTATAAAGAGGTTCTTTCTCTGCTAAATAAAGGCAAAGAAATAGATAGTGAGGCCTATCTTGCTGCGCTTGGTGATATTGGTAAACATGGCTTTACCAAAGGCCATTTTTATCGAGGGGTATAAATGAAAACAAAAAGAGAAACAGGTGAAATCATTGGACGGAAATACATTGAAAAAACTGGGCTATGCTCAGGTTATTGATAGATTAGCAGAATATGCTGGGTTTGGCGTTAGTCGAGAATTGATTTATAACTTAATGCCCTTAACGCAAGTGGATGAGATAAGTAACCGCATTAAGGAGACAGATGAAGCAAAAGAAATCTTACGGCTCCATCCCATGTTTTCTTTTGGCGCGTTGCAGGATATCCGAGAAGCGCTGCACCGCGGGAAAATTGGCGGTATTATGTCTCTCTCAGAATTAACGGCGGTGGGAGATATGTGCCGTTCTGCTCGTATTACCAGAGGTTTTTTTAGCGACCTCAAGGGGAATTTCCCTTTGCTAATCGGCATTAGCAGAGGGCTGGGAACTTTTAAGACCATTGAAACGGCATTGGAAAAGGCCATTGCCGGCGATGGGACCATGAAGGACAGCGCCAGCGAGCGGCTGGGACAAATCCGTCGTAATTTAAAAGTATCGCAAGAACGGATTAAAGAGCGTCTGGATAATTTTGTTCACAATAGTTCTACTGCAAAATATTTACAAGACCCCATCGTTACTATCCGTGCAGAACGGTTTGTCGTGCCGGTAAAGCAGGAATATCGCAATCAAGTGCCTGGGATTGTCCATGATACCAGTTCTAGTGGGGCGACGATTTTCGTAGAGCCTATGGCGGTGATGGAAGCTAATAACGACCTAATCCGCCTCAAGAAAGAGGAAGAAGAGGAAATCCAAGCTATATTAAAAGCCTTGACCATGGTGGTCAATAACTTTGGTGAAGATTTATCCAATACGGTAGCTATTTTAGGCAATCTGGACTTCATCTTTGCGCGGGCAAAATATAGCTATGATATAGATGGCGTAGGGGCAAAAATCAGCCCGGTGGGAAATATGAAACTGCTGAAAGCCCGACATCCATTGCTGCCTGGAGATGTAGTGCCTATTGATGTCTATATGAAACCAGACCTAAAAGCGATGGTGGTGACAGGGCCTAATACTGGGGGAAAGACGGTCTCTATTAAGACCATAGGGCTCCTTACCCTCATGGCTCTATCCGGGCTCCATGTGCCGGCAGAGCAGGGAACGGAAATCCCATTTTTCCGGCATGTGTTTGCAGATATTGGTGATGAGCAAAGCATCGAGCAGTCGCTTAGTACCTTCTCTGCCCATTTGGTTAATATTATTCGTATTTTAGGTGAAGTAACGCCGGACTCTCTGGTTTTGCTGGATGAATTAGGCGCCGGTACTGACCCGCAAGAAGGGGCGGCTCTGGCTATGGCTATCCTAGAACATTTTTATAAAAAGGGCGCTAAGGTAGTGGCTACGACTCACTATAGCGAGTTAAAGGCGTTTGCCTATAATCGGGATGGATTTATCAATGCTAGTGTGGAATTTGATGTGGAAACTTTAGCGCCTACTTATCGCCTGATTATGGGCATTCCTGGGAAAAGCAATGCCTTTGAAATCTCTGAAAAGCTAGGACTGCCAGAGAGTATCATTGAGAAGGCTGCCATGTATCTGACCCCAGACGATAATCAAGTGGCAGATTTAATCTCAGGGCTGGAACAAGATAGATTAAAAGCCAAGGCAGATAGGGAAGCAGCGGAAGCCTTGCGACAGCAGGCAGAAGCAAAAGAACGGGCACTGGAAGAAAAACGCGTGGCACTGGCTAATAAAGAAGTGGATTTGTTGCAAAAGGCTCATAAGGAAGCTGCTGAAATTGTCCGCAAAGCCAGAGAAGAAAGTGACGCTCTCTATAAAGAACTGCAGCAGCAAGTAAAGGCTGGTATGGCCAACGGCAAGCAAATCCACCAAGTACGGGAAAAGATAAAGAGATTAGAGGATAACCTGCGAGATAAAGTGCCGGATAAAGAATATATGGGTGTAGTTCCAGAGAAAATCGAGCTGGGCCAGTTGGTGGAAATCCCCAAACTGAACCAAAAAGGCTATGTGCTGCAATTACCGAATGAAAATGGTGATGTGCAGGTGCAGGCAGGCATCTTAAAAATTATGGTGAAATTATCAGACCTGCGTACCAGCAAAGCGACAAAGGAACAAGATGGTACGGTAAAAATCGGCGGTATGGGCCAACATAAAGCAAAGACCATTCAAACGGAAATTGATATTCGCGGTACCTTGCCAGAAGAAGCTATGGAGCTGGTAGATAAATATCTGGATGACGCCTTTATTAGCCGTATGAAGGTAGTCCGGATTATTCACGGGAAAGGCACCGGTGTATTACGCAAAACCATTCAAGAATACCTAAAAGACCATCGTCTCGTAAAATCTTATAAATCAGGAGATTACCACAGCGGTGGTTTCGGGGTGACAGAAGTAGAGTTGGATTTATAAAAATCTATCGTTTTTTGTAATATCATTCTGAGGAATGCAATGATGACAATCATGTTCATATAAAAAAACACGCCTTCATCAAGGCGTGTTTTTTATTTGATTTTTAGGGGACCGTTACACTGACGGCACTGGTCCAACTACTGAAGAGGTCGTTTTCTTCATCTACAGCTCTTACCCGGTAGCTATAGGTGGTACCTCCTGATATACTGCCATCGGTAATGCTCTTAAAGTAAGTTTTTAATACAGAGGTTTTACCGGTAGCTGTATCTGTTTTTTCTATTTGGTAGAGGGTAGTCGGCTCATTATAGTTGTCTGTCCAGCTGATAACGACCGCTGTATTATCGCCGTTTAGTTTTGCGCTGACATTTACAGGCTTTGTCAAATCACCATCGTCTTTTGTCGGTGGATTGGTGGTCGTCGTGTTATTATTTTGATTGTTATTTTGATTTCCATTTGGGGTGGTTGTATTGTTATTACCAGACGGTGGGTTTGGTGTTTGTGGATTATTGTCAGTGTATTGGTGGTTTGTTAATGGACAATATTGATTTGGCGCGAATTGAGCACCAAAAGTTTTTTGTTGTACATATTGGCTAGGGCAGCCGCCTTTATGGAGGCTATCTGCTACATTAGCCAGATAATATTGTCCATTATGAGCAGGATCGGTACAAATGAAAACAGTAACAGTATCGCCGCTAATAGTATTGTGCAGTGGGCAGGTTTCAGTTGGTTCATATAAGGCATAGTCTTTTACGCGAGAAGAAACCGTTTTATCTGTTGGCCGTTTCAAATACGCTTTTTGTACTCGTTGTGGGCAGAACGGGGAGGCGATTTTACCGCTTTCTGGGTCGATTTCTACTAGTTTCCAAGCAGTGGAGTATTCTTTTGGTACTGCGTCTGCCTTAAATAATTCTGCTTTAATATATTCTTTTGGCGTGATAGTGCTTGGCAGCAGCCCAGATTTGGTATCAATTTCTACAGAGACAACGCCGGATGGTCTAGGGAAAGCAGATACTTTAACATTTTTTAGGGACTCTGTCATTACTTTTTTCCAGAGTTGGGCAGGATATTTCCCACCATAAATTTGTCTCAGGTATTGAGGTTTTCCATCGTCGTCAAAGTCTGCATCATAACCCATCCAAACTACTCCGACTAATTCTGGTGTATAGGCTGCAAACCAAGCGTCTTTATTCCCCTTAATATTGCCGAAGGAGTCTGGTAATTGGGTGGTACCGGTTTTTGCAGCGACTGGTCGGTTCATGCGGGCGTTGGTACCAGTCCCGGACTCTACAACTGTTTGCAGCATGCTTGTAACCATATAGGCAGTTTCTGGGGACATGGCGTCTCGTTTTTCTGGATTTGCGGTGTAGATGACTTGTCCTTTTGCATCTTCGATTTTCGTGATGACATGATTTTCGATGAAAACACCTTCATTGTCAAAAGCGCAATAGGCATTGGCTAAGGCGAGGGGGGAGATACCTTGGGTTAAGCCCCCTAAACCAATGGAAAGGCCGCGGTCGTTTTTGCTATCTAGTTCGATGCCTAAGTTGGTAGCAAAATCATAACCAGTGTCTACACCGATGGCCTGGAGAAATTTGACTGCAGGCATATTCATAGATTTTGCAACGGCTGCTCGCATGGTAACAAGGCCGCTCCAGCTACCATCTTGGTTAGAAGGAGAGTAGCTTTTACCGAAGGTGGTCGGACAGTCGTCCATGACGCTGCCAGTGCCATAGCCATTTTCAACGGCAGGTCCATAGACGACAACAGGTTTGAAAGAAGAGCCTGGCTGTCGTTTCATACCGGTAGCACGGTTTAAGCCTCGTTTGGTCAGATATTCACGGCCACCGATTAAGCCGCGTACTTGTCCGGTGTGTGGGTCCATTACTACCATAGCGCTTTGGATAGGGTTTGCGCTGTTGCTGGTAGGGAAGTTATCCTGATTAGCATAAGCTGCTTCCATGGCAGATTGGATATTGGTATCAATAGTGGTATAAATCCTTAAACCGCCGTTATATACTAAGCCGCGTTCTAAGCCAAGATTTGCTAGAATATCTTCTGTTTCGTCGATGACGTAATCAGTAAACCAAGGGTGCTGATAGCTTGTATCTTTGCTGGGGGCTTCCTCCGCTACTACTAAAGTTTCCTGCTTTGCAGCTTCTGCTTGCGCTTTGTATTCTGGTTTGTATTTCACCAAAGCGTCTAATACCCTGTCTCTAACGCCTACTGCACGGTCATAGTTTTTGTAAGGGGAGTAGTAGCTGGCATTCCGAAATACACCGACAATCATGGCGGCTTCTCCCAGGGTTACTTCTTCTACATCTTTGCCGAAGTAATATTGGCAGGCGGCTTGGATGCCATAAACTCTTGGCCCTAGATAAATTTCATTAATGTAGTAGTAAAGGATTTCATCCTTGCTATAGTTTTTTTCGATTTGGATAGCAAGGAGTGCTTCTTTGATTTTTCGCTCTAGTTTTTTATCTTGGTTTTCCAGGATGGCATTTCTGGCCAGCTGCATGGTGATGGTGCTGGCACCTTGTCCAGTGCTCATGTGGAGAATATCGTACTTTAAAGCACCGAAAATACGCACTACATCAATGCCAAAGTGTTTATAAAAACGAGTATCTTCACTGGCAAGAATGGTATCGATAAAGAAATCCGGCACTTGGTCTAGGGTAACGGTAGTTCTATCCTCGATGTATAGGTTGGCATAGAGCTTCCCGTCTTTATCATATAAGAAACTGGTTTGTGCATTGGCAAAGTCTTCGGCATTCCATTGGGGCAGTTCATTGGCAATAGAAATAACCATAGCAAGCACGATGCCTGAGCAAATGAGAAATGTAATAAAGAAGGCTGCCAGAATGGTGGGTAAAACCTTGAGGCGGCGCCTTTTTTTCTTAACCATAAAATAGTTACCTCCTGTAAGGCTATCTGACTTTTCTTATCCATTTTAAGATAACTTAAAAAATAGCCTATAGATATGATATATTATAACACATTTATTTTTCTGAAGAAAGCAAGGATTTTTTCTAGATTGTCCTACTTTCCTGTTTATTAGACGATACAGCCGGGAAAAAGTTCTCAAAATCGGATAAAAGAAGATTTTTCATAGAAATAGCATCTGAAAATAGCACCTTTTAGGGAAATCCTGCATATATTAGATGGCGGGGGTGTAGGTATGGCAGATATGTATCGTAGCAGGGGCGCACACAGTGTTGTTTGGTTTTTTCTATTGCTTATGCTAATCATCGGTGGTGGTCTTTTTTGGCTGGAAATGAAGATTAGTCCTCTGGTAGAAGCAGTTGCCAAAGAAAAAGCGCAAACGGCAGTCATCAAAATCATTCAGGAGTCCATCGCCAGACAGGTGGCCTCAGATTTGCATTATGAAGATGTGATGGAGGTTTATCGCGATGATAACGGAAAAATTGTATTGATGGCGCCCAATTATGGTACGATTAATACTATCTCGTCTAATGTGTTTTTAGATGTAGAAAATTCTATGCGTCATATGGCGACAGAAGAGATTTCTGTGCCACTAGGTACCATTCTTGGCAGTCGCTTGTTTGCTGCAGCCGGACCAGACATTCCTATTAAGGTTTTTCCTATTGGGAAGATTGATGTTAATTTGTCTGATGAGTTTATTCAAGCTGGTATTAACCAAATCAAACATCGCGTTTCTGTAGAAGTGACGGTAGAGGTAAAGGTGTTAATACCTTTTTATGGAGAGGAAATGACCGTATCCAGCGGCGCGCCTGTTTGTGAAAGCATTATCATTGGAGATATCCCTAATACTTATTTTAATATGAGCGGTAATCAAATGGGGGATGTCGGTACTGGTCTTTCTGGTTTGTTGTCCGGCGGGGTGTTTTCTGGAAAATAGGGATTTCCAGAAAGCTATTTACTTGGAATGGCTTTTTTGATACAATAAAAAAGCATTAGTTAAATTTTATGAAGGATGGTGTGTTGCTGTTCTTCAGGAAGATAAAAAGATTGTTTAGGAGGTATCTTTATGTCAGGCCATTCCAAGTGGGCAACGATTAAACGCAAAAAAGGTAAAAATGATGAAGCAAGAGGTAAAATCTTTACCAAAATCTCTAAAGAAATCTTTGTAGCAGTAAGAACCGGCGGCGGTCCTGACCCGGATAATAACTTCCGTTTAAAATTAATTATCCAAAAGGCAAAAGCAAACAACATGCCTAATGATAATATTCAACGGTCTATCCAAAAAGCAGCTGGCAACAGTGAAGCCAATGCTTTTGAAAACTTAGTTTATGAAGGCTATGGTCCTGCTGGGGTGGCAGTATTATGCGATATCCTCACAGATAATCGTAATCGTACTGCTAGTGAAATCCGCTATATTTTTTCTCGAAATGGTGGCAGCTTAGGAGAAACGGGCTGTGTAAACTGGATGTTTGACCGCAAGGGCAGAATGATTATCAGCATGGAGGGCCGCGATGAAGATGAAATGATGATGCTGGCTTTAGAAGCTGGTGCAGATGATTTTAGCTCTGATGGCGAAGAAGGCGAAATCATTACTTCTCCTGATGCTTTGGAAGCAGTGAGAAATGCCTTTGTAGAAGCAGGTATTGAGCCTATCTCTGCAGAAATTGCTATGATACCACAAAACACAGTCGCCATTACAGAAGTGGGACAAGCCCAAACGATGCTTCGCTTAATCGAAGCTTTGGAAGATAATGATGATGTGCAGGATGTTTATTCCAACTTTGACATCCCGGACGAAATTATGGAGCAAATAGACTAAACTTTGCTCTATTGAAAAGCTAGCAACTTAGGTTGTTAGCTTTTTTGTATAAAATTTCCTAAATTGTCTCATACTAGAGGAAACAGCTAGTGAAAAATGAAAAATGAGGCAAGGAATATGGAACAAGAACGAGATTTGCAGCAAAGTCAGGCAATCAATGTTGATGATAATCCAAAGCAAGATTTACCTGTGTATAGGGAGGAGGTACCTAGCCGCAGTAGAGCGAGATTTTGGCTATTGGCGGTAGGTATTTTTCTAGGCTCCTTCCTGGTTACCAGTGCTGTTCTGTTTTTTAGTCGGGAGGACGGGCAAGAGATGGAGACAGAGCAGAAGGTTGCTGAAAAAATTATTGCAGCTGATGATCGAGTAGAAGAGCGGATTTTTTACACCAAGTGTCAACATTTGGTGACAGAAGTCAATGAGAACCAACTTTATGTAGGGTTGAACGCCCTTGACCTGGAAAAGCAGGGTTGGCAGGTAACACCGAAAAATGATGATGTTTGGTGGCTTTATCGGGAAGAGGCGGCACTTTGCTCAGAGGATATGCAAAAGCGCAGCATTCGTAAAAATGGGGATAAACTAAGTGTATATACTGGGCCGGTAGGCACAGAGGGGGATATTTTATTTGATTTAAATTATGCTGATGAGATGTTGCCAGAAAACTGGCGACAGCAGTTAGAGACTGGCGGGATTAATTTTGCAGATGAGAATGTTCTGTTTTCTGCATTAGAGAGCCTAGATGAGTATCTGGATTAAAATAATAGTCATAGTGTATGAGCCTGTCTTTTTGGGGAAATAAGTAATGGCAGGTAATATGCTATGACTTTTTCTTTCAGAATGATTGCTATTTGAGACAAAAGACAATAAAATAAAAAGAAGGTGTTTGAGAAAATCAGAATGAGCCAAATGAGCCAATGATAAAAGGAGTTATTGTCTATGAATATCGTTTTAGTAGAGCCGGAAATCCCTGCAAATACAGGAAATATTGCTCGCACTTGCGCAGTAACTGGTACTAGCTTGCATTTGGTAAAGCCGTTGGGTTTTTCCATTGATGACAAACATTTAAAGCGTGCTGGACTTGACTATTGGGACAAGCTGGATATTTACTTATATGATAGTTTTTGGGAATTGGTGGAAAAATATCCCCAGGGTAGATTTTATCTTCTCACAACCAAGGGTACTAAAAGCTATGCAGATGTTTCTTATCAGCCTGATGACTTTTTGGTTTTTGGTAAAGAGACAGCGGGACTTGCTCAGGAAATCCATGAAGCTTATGCAGATACGCGTATTCGCATTCCTATGGGAAAAGATATTCGTTCGTTGAATTTATCAAATTCTGCAGCGATTGTTCTTTATGAAGCATTGCGGCAGCAAGGGTTCCCAAACTTAGATTAAACTTTTTGCATAAAAACTTTTTTCTTTTGCATACTAAGGCTGAAGAAGAGAATAGCGTTAAATAAGCAAAAGCAAGAAAGGAGTTTTATGATGAAAAAGTTGACATGGGTTCTTTGTTTAACCCTAGGTGTTTTCATGCTGGCTGGTTGTGGTGCCAATGATAAAGATAATGACAAAAAGGATGATAACTCCGATACCATGATGACAACAGAAACGGTTGTTTTGTATTTCGGGGAGCGGGATAAGCATGCTTTGGTAAAAGAAGAACGGAGCATCATGGCGCTAACAGATAACAGTGTGGAAGCAAGAGCAAAAGTATTGATGGAAGAATTAGTAAAGGGACCTACCGAAAGTAGAGGTTCTGCTATCCTTCCCACTGATACAAAAATCACCAGTGTAAAAGTAGCTAATGGTGTAGCGACAGTGGATATGGCAGATGATAGTTTAAGTAAGTATGATGCTGTTGTCATGGAGCCTGAAATTACAGCAGACGCCATTGTGGCTACATTAACGCGGTTAGATGGTATCGATAAGGTGAAGCTGGTAGCGAATGGTAAGGCTTTAAAACTAGGTACCATGGAATTTGCAGATGAATTAACTGTAGACGCAGCCCTGCAACAAAACATTGATGAGCAGGACGGTAAGGTGAATAATGGTGGCGGTGATAATGTTATCGACGAAATGTTAGAAGACGGCAAAGATGTGGTAGATGACATGGTAGAAGGCGGTAAGGATGTCGTCGATGACATGGTAGACGGTGGTAGAAATGTAGTGAATGATGTAAAGAACACCGGTAAAGATATGGCCCGTGATGAAAAAGAAATGCTTCAGGATGGTAAAAATGCAGTAAAAAATGATTTGGGAATTAACGATAAATAGTAGGATTAAGATAGTATTATAAAAGCAAAAGCCGCAGGTCACCAGCATATGACTTGCGGTTTTTTCTTCTGTCGTGAGGAGAGAATTCTTAGACGGCATGTTGTGAAAAATGTCATATTATGGTAAAATAAGGTGCACCAAATACATAAAGGCAGGTATTGTATATGGATATAGATAAAATGAATACCGCAACGAGATCTTTATTTGCCGTTTTAGAACAAGAACTAAAGGCTATGGCCAATAATGTCGTCGCAAATTACGAGGAAAATATGAAGAATAGGCGAAACAATCCTTTTCTTAAATTTGAGAACCCTGCGATAAAAAAATATATGGGTTTGGGTAGAAGTGTGGACTCTCAGCTGGGTAATCGATTGCAGCGAATAATCTGCTATATTGCGCGAACAAGATATTCTGAAATAATGGTTCCCAATATTGTGTCTCTTTCTCTTGGGGATGACCAAAGTATTAACTGTGTGTTATATAGTGTTTCAGTTTCTATTGATGAGAGTGCAAAAAAGAAAGGCTTTGACCCTTATCGGCAAGAAATTCGAGTAAATCTTGATGATGAAAAGGATGTTAAAAAGTTTCTTCATATTAGCTCTAAGTGTGAGGGGGGAATAATAAAGAAAGCATATACTATTTCTAAGATAGATGAAAAGAGCTTTAATGATGTGAAAGAACTTGTAGAAGAGATAAAGAAAAGTAAGTCAAAAAAAATGATTGTGGATTTATTGTGCTTCCAAGAGAAGGATAAAGAGCTAAAAGGTGTTCAGGCCTATGAGATTAAAATGGGCGGCAATTTAGATACCAAAAACGCCAAGAGTAATGCAAAAGAGGTAGCTACCTTAGATAGATTATTTAGTTTTATTGAGGTGCACCAGGCATATTTTGCCACCTGTTACGGCACTTGTTCCAGTGCAGTGAAAACAGAGATAGAAAAAGAAGTGGAAAGTGTAACCATTCTTAATGGTAGGGCCTTTTGGGCTAAAATCATTCCTGATATGGAGGATACTTATAATTATGATACCTTTCTGAAATGTTTTGACAAAGCTTTTAAAGAGTCTGGATTAGAAAAAGAGCTAGAGCGTCTATCCGTTGAAGGTAATCATTAGATAGGGGTATAACAAACCTCCCGGTTTAAACCGGGAGGTTTGTTATAATCAGGTGCTCAGTATTTCTATTATTTCTGCTGCGCACATTATAAGTATATTTAGTATCAAAGCATAGTATGGTGAAGTCTTCTTCGTAAAGGTGATAGATGAAATCTGTGTTTTTAATGATGAGGATGAAGCGAGCCGGTGTTTTTTTTAATACCCGGGCAAGTCTTTCATGGTCAGATTTTTCAAATGGCGTTCCTTCATAATTAGAAAAGTCTGTATCATAGGGTGGATCTAGGAACATAAAATCACTTTCCGATAGGGGCACTTTAGCGAAGAATTCTTCAAAGTCGCAGCAATGAATATCTGTATGAGAAAAAAGTTGGTTTATTTCTTTATTAAACATCCTATCAATTTTGGATTTCATGTTTTTGTGGTTATAGGTCATTCCGCCATAAGGAATGTTAAATTCGCCCTTTTGATTATAACGAAACATGGAGCCATAGCAGTATTCTCGTATAAAATAAAAGTTTGCCGCTTGATACTGGATGGACGGATTGGTAATATACCCAAGATGGATATCATTGAAAACTTTACGGAAATACATATAGTAGCCACTTGTGAACCCGGTAATTAGATTTTCGCAAAGGTCTTCTGTAGAATATGGTTTTTTTTCATGGTTTTTTACCGTTCGCATAAATTTGTCTGCAGTCATTTGCTGCAAATGTTTAGCAAACTCGTTTTTATCCAATAAAAGTTCTTTGGTAAAGTCGGGATTGATTTCATAGATTAGGCTGGTAATCAATTCGTTTAATGTTTGATTAAGTTCCTCTTTAGAGAGTTTTTTTTCTTTGAGCATGGAAAAAATATTGAGTAACTGGGAAGAGCTCTTCTCGCAAATTGCAATAATATCACTAAAGCTGTTATGATAACACATCAGTAGTTTGTATAGCTGCTGATCCTGCTGTTTGATTAAAGTATAATACTGTATAAGTGCGGCAGATATATCATTAATCACTGCGGTTTTCGGTGAGAGGTGAAAAAATAGTGCACCACCTCCAAAGAAAGGTTCAATATATCTGTCATAAGATGGGATTAAGTCTTTAATCTTATGGATTTCTCTGGATTTGCCTCCTGGCCATTTTATAATCGGTTTCATGTGTTTATCTCACTTTGTATAATAAAAGGGGTTTATCCTATATAAAGGAAAAATAAAAGATGCTGTTACTAGAGCAGCATCTTTTTTATTTGGTGGAGATAAGGGGAGTCGAACCCCTGGCCTGTTACATGCGAAGCAACCGCTCTCCCAACTGAGCTATATCCCCATATACTTAATCTACTCGCAGCTATTTTATCATATATTATTATGCTTGGAAATAGTAAATTTTGTTGTTTATTATTGGCAATAGCTAAGATCCTTCGCTATGCTCAGGATGACAAGTAGTGCCACGCTGTACATGAGAAATACTGGGTGCTTCTGACAGAGGGGAAGGTAATTGCTGGTAGTATATTGTGCTACAGAGTATCGGAGAGATATTTACTGCCTTTGCCAGCGGGAAAAGTAATTGTCGGTAGTAGAGAGTAGTTTTTTTGTAGAGCGTGGCAATATCCCTGCTGCTCTCCATGGTTCCCCCTATCCCACAGGCGGCATGGGCGGCGCCAAGCAGTACCAATAGTGCGCCGGCGTTAAATCTGGCGTTAGCTAGCAATGTGAAGTACCAGCTGGAAAACGGCAAGACGTACACATTAAGTGCGGCTAGCGTTTCCAACACAGTTATTGAAGTGGCTAGCGGCAGAACAGCGACAGTGGTAGTGCCGAAGAATGTAGCTGTTACCATTAACGACTATACCAACGGCTGTAGCCCTATCTCTCTTTTGGGCAGCGGGAAACTGACCTTAGTAGTAGACGGCACATTGACAGTGACTGGTGGTGCTGGTGAGGCGGGCAGTAGTTCTTCTGGTAGTGTGGATAATGCTTCTATTGCACGGGTTCCTGGTAATGGCGGTGCTGGTGGTTTTGCTGGTATTTCAGTTCCTACAGGTTCTACGCTGACAGTAACTGGTGCTGGTACTTTGCTTGCGCGTGGTGGTGACGCTGGAAATGGTGGTATGGATACTGCTGGAGATATTCAGCAGGGCGCAGGTGGTGGTGGCGGTGCTGGTGCTGGGATTGGCGGTAACGGCGGTAATGGTGGCAAAGGTGCTGGTAGTGCAACGGAAGCGGATAAAGATGGTAAAGCAGGAATTAAGGCGGGTAATATCTATCTTTATGGTAGTGTTGCTGTAACTGCTTATGGTGGTGCTGGCGGTGCTGGTGGTAGCAATCGTGGTGATACTGGTGGTGGCGGTGGGTACCCGGCTGCAGGTGTAGGTGGTGGCGGTGCCGGTGGCGGCGGCGGAACCTATTGTCCTGGTGGTAGTGGTTTTACGGGGGCTACTCAGGAAAAAGGACCTGATGATACACCGGCTCATGATGGCGTTGCGGGTATTGCTGGTAATGCCACAAGCAATTGGTCTGCTGGTGCTGGTTATTTCTCTGTGGACACACGCAGTGTGATTGGCTCTGCTTATTGGGGTAGTATCGGTGGTGGTGGGGCTGGTTATGCAGGAAATGCTGCTATTCGTAGCGGTAGCGGTGGTCAAGGTGGTGCTGGTGGCAGTGTTTATAAATCTAATATTGCTACGCTGGTTGTGGCCAATGGTAACTATAAAACGGCAGTAAAGCAAAAATGGGGAAACACCCCAACGCCTATCTATGCCCAAAGCGGTTATGACTTAGCACTGGTGCGGACTGCAGGGGTAACTAATGTAAACGCTAGAACGAAAAGTGCGCTAGAAAGCGAGCTGGGCACAAAAGGTAAGAGCAGTACTATCCAAGCTACAGCACTTGCCGGGGTTGGTTCTGGAGCAGGTTATCTAGAAAGCTCTAATGGTTCCTTTTCCATCCAAAAGGTTCCGGAACGGGTGGATGGTGCCACGCTGTACATGGGTACTACCGAGTACTTCTGACAGAAGGATGGGTAGTTGGTGGGAGTAGGAAATAATGCTTCTGTAATCTGTGGCACTATCCGTGGACGGCAATAAAAAAACCGAGTACCCTTATGGATACTCGGACTGGTCGGGATGACAGGATTTGAACCTGCGACTTCTGCGTCCCGAACGCAGCGCTCTACCAAACTGAGCCACATCCCGACAATGAAACTATTTTAAAATATAAAAAAGGAACTGTCAATAATAATTTTTACTAGTTCCTTTTCTGGTGTGGCCTATATGCAGCGTTAGGGCAAACAGATAGAGCAAGGCTGGTAGCCGGCAGCTTCGGCTTCTTTTGGGGTGTCAAACCAAGTTTTATTGTGTTCGCTGATTTTCTTTGCACCTTGGCAATCTGCCAAATGATATTTTTGAGAGTTCTTATTACCGATGATTGCACCGTCTGTTTTTAAGATGTAGCCTTGCCACATCCCAACCTGGTTCTTTTGGGCTTCTCGCTCTATCTGCTGAAATTCTTCTACATACTTTACATTGGGCGGAAAGGTGGCAACCTTTGCATGGCCTTCTTCTAGTAGCGTTTTATTATACATTTTCCCATCTACATAGACATAAGCAAGCAGACGGCCATATTTATCCCGTTCTTGCACATCAAATTCTAATTGGATAGTTTTTCCGGTTAATTGAGCTTTTGTATAATCGCTGGCTACTTTGCCATAAGGGGTATTTTTGCTGGCGTCGCTGTGGACGCTTTCTGGGGTATCGACGCCAATGAGGCGCATTTTTTCCTCTGTTCCTTGATATTGGATGACAATGGTATCTCCGTCTACTACTCTGACAACTCGATAAGAACCGTTAGGCAGCTCTTCCGGTTGATTGTTTTGTAGATATTGGGGAAAAAAATAACATAGTGCTGCTAAGATTACCAGCAGGGATAGTATAGAGGTTTTTTGTTTTTTTCGCATAAATTCACCTTAGTTTATTTTGTTTTCTTGGGTTAGTTCGGTCACATATGTTTGCAGCTGTTTCTTATTTCGTTCTGCAAAATGAGGCAGATAGGGCTGCAAATCTGCTGCAAAGCGCTGGATGATTTTCTCCTTATGGGCAAAATCTGTTTGTTTGGCTAACTTTGCTTTGGTGGCCTGATAATAGCGGGCTAAAAATTCTTCTATGGTAAAAGGCTTTTTATCCTTGATGGTGCGAAGAATATCAGAGGGCAGCTGTCCTTTAATTTTCAAAGAATATTGAATTTTGGCAAGGGCTGAAAGACTATCTATCATTTTATCATAGTTTTGGAAGAATGTTTCTGGTTTGCTGGTCGTATTGACTCGGTCTGCGCATTCCTGAGCAGTGCGGAGCAGGGAAGGGCCAATTTGCTCTGCTTCTTTTTGCTTTTTACTTTTAAAGAAAATACCCATGATGGCTCCTTATTGATTTTTGTTTTTATGGGAAATTAATAGGAAATGGTGTATAATTATTTAAAATAGATAATTCTTATTATATCTGTTCTTTTTAAGGGAGACAATATAATAAGGATGATATTTTGTTAAAAACATTGAGGGGAACAACATAGCATGTCAAGAGAGCATTGTCCAGAACCTTATCAAACGGTAGCAGCTTTTGGTGAAAGTGAATATATAGACCGGAAATCAAAGTTTTTAGGTTTTTGTTATCCTGTTGCAGAGGAAGCGGCAGCACAGCAATTAATTAGTGAATATGAAAAAAAATATCATGATGCAACTCATGTTGTTTATGCTTATCAAATCGGTGCGCAGGATGAAAAAATGCGTTCTACGGATAATGGGGAACCGGCAGGAACGGCTGGTCGACCAATGCTGGAGCTATTAAAGCAAGAAGGGTACCATGATACCTTGGTTATTGTGGTGCGGTATTTTGGCGGAACTTTGCTGGGGACTGGGGGCCTCGTGCGGGCTTATTCAAAATGTGCAGCTATGGCCCTTGCGGCGGCAGGAAAAGCGCAAGTGGTGATGGGGATAGAGGTGTTGCTTTCTTTTCCTTATGATTGTTTTGATGCTGTAGAGCGCAAGTGTCGAGAATATGAATGCGAAAAAATAAATGTGTCTTATACAGATATGGTTTCTTTGCAATTGCGGTGTACTCTTGCTGTTTGGCAGCAACTTTATGAGGATTTACAAAGAGTAGGGCAGGATAGTATCCATGTGATGATATTAGCAGAAAATTGTAAAATGCTGAAAAAAGAATAGACAGAAATGGGTAGGGGTATAAGTTGATTTTGCCGAGGGCATACTGTAAATAGAGGTGATAGTATGACCCAAACAGTAAAACGTTCTAAAAAAAGCCAAATGAAAAAGCGGTCGGAAGCCTGGGATGATATGAAAATGGAAATAGCTAAAGAGCTGGGCTTATGGGAAAAGGTAGAGGCTCAAGGGTGGCCGGGACTTTCAGCGGCAGAGTCGGGGCGCATCGGCGGTATCCTCTCTCGGCGGCAAAAAGCTGCAAAGGCAGAAAGCGTAAAAAGAATAGAAGAATAAGATACAGAAAGATTGTAAGCGTAAAAATAGCTATTTATGAAATTATTTCATAAGTAGCTATTTTTTTTATGACAACTCTTTTTTGACGAAAATAAAAAAAATTCTTCTGCCCTTTCCGACGGTCTTTTTAAATGAAATTTTTTATAATGCTATTGTGTTTTCAGTTATGAGATAGGGACAGAACACATATAAATGAAATACTGATAAAAAGATAACAGCAGAGAGGGTGGTGCATATGAACCATATTGTGGTCTATGGTGATGTTTTATTTCTGGTGAATTTTCTGATGGATTTCTTATTATTATGGGCAACAGCGCGCTTTGGTAAATATGCTACCAGTTGGGGGCGGCTATCTGCTGCTGCCTTTATTGGCGCCATTTATGGTGTGGGTATGCTTATCCCGGAATGGACAGGTGCCTATCATATTTATTATAAATTATCCTTTCCATTTTTATTGTTACTGGTTGCCTTTGGCCCTATGGGGGTAAAGCGTCTATGTCAATGTGTGACTTATTTCTATGTTATTGGCTTTGCTATGGGGGGAGCGGCTTTAGGTGGCAGTACCCTTTTAAGGCGACATGTTCCTGTTATGGCAGGTGGCGGCGGTGTGATGAGTTTTTCTGGTGCTGTATTGATTTTTGCAGCGGTAGTTGCCATTGGATTAGGGATGGTCGGTATCCGCTATGTGCGAAAAAACTGGCGCCGGCAAAATTTTCTGGCGCCAGTGGATATTTATTTACAGGGGAAACGAGCGCGGCTGACAGTGCTTTTAGATACGGGCAACGAACTACAGGAACCCTTGACGAAATCTCCTGTGTTGGTTTTAGAGTATGGAGTTATTGTAAAACTCTTGCCTTTGCATATGCAGGCCTTGCTAGAGCAGTATCTTTCTGCAGATGTTACGGAAATCCTCACCGCTTGTAAAGACCGGGAATGGATGAAGCGATTGAAACTAATTCCTTTTCAGTCATTAGGAAAACAGCATGGCATGCTTTTAGGCTTCCAGCCGGATAAAGTGGTGATACATAGCAAAGAAGATGTGGTAACCAAAGATGTGATGATTGCCATTAGTCCTTATTCTTTAGGGAATAGAGGTTATCAGGGCATTGCCAATACCGATATATTAGCGATGGAAGATTGTTTAAGGGAGGTTGTATCGTTATGAGTTGGCAGCAGTTTTTACGAGTCCTGCAGCGTTTGCAGCAGTGGAAAGAGCAAGCCATTGGTTGGTTCTTAGGTTTTTTCTATCGGCGTCAGGTAAAAGAGCCTCGGGGTATTTACTATGTAGGCAGTGGAGAGGCGTTGCCGCCGCCGCTATCTGCAGAAGAGGAGCAAGCTTTGCTAGCGCAGCTCACCGAGGGGGATAAAAGTGTTCGGGAAACCTTAATCGAACGTAATCTTCGTTTGGTCGTATATATTGCTAGAAAATTTGAAAACACTAGTGTTGGTATAGAGGATTTAATTTCTATTGGCACAATCGGTCTTATCAAGGCTGTAAATACTTTTGACCCGTTAAAAAAAATCAAGCTGGCCACTTATGCCTCTCGCTGCATTGAAAATGAAATCCTCATGCACTTGCGGCGAAGCAATAAGCTAAAAACAGAGGTTTCCTTTGATGAGCCATTAAATACCGATTGGGATGGAAATGAATTGCTGCTTTCAGATGTATTGGGCACTGACAGTGATATTATCTATAAAGAAATCGAAGAGGAAGTAGATAAAAAACTCTTAAAGCTTGCCATCGAAAAGCTAAATGGTCGGGAAAAACGGATTATGTTTTTACGGTTTGGTTTAAATGGTTATACAGAGAAAACTCAAAAAGAGGTGGCGGAATTATTAGGAATTTCCCAATCTTATATCTCCCGATTAGAAAAACGGATTATCAAGCGGCTCCATAAAGAGATAAGAAAAATGGAATAGATAATCACATGGTAAAACAGGGTAAAAAAATACCTAGTACTTCTTACAGATAGTTATTCTGTAGGTGGTAGTAGGTATTTTTATTTATGATTTTTTATTTTTGGTAGAAAATATTTAAGTAGAAATTATTCTGCTGTTTTTTTCTTTGGCGCATAGTCAAAGCGGGATTTGAACCGTAAAAGTAAAGATAAAATCAACGCAATGATAAAGAGGGCAACGAAGGCATAAAGCACAACGGTGTAACCATTATAAGCTTGTTTGCAATAAGCAATGAACATAGGAGCGAGGAGCCCTGCAATACCCCAAGCGGTGAGAATATGTCCATGTATCATACTAAGCTGCTTTACTCCGAAGATATCGCTTAAGTATGCCGGCATACAAGAGAAGCCGCCGCCATAGCAAGTAATCAAGAGATATATCATACCTACGAAAGCATTGCCGGTAAGAGATACTAACAGATAATAGCCAATGATTTCGATGACAAAGAATAATATGTAAGTATTCGCTCTGCCAAAAAAGTCGGAAAAGGAGGACCAGAGAATACGGCCAGCACCATTAAATAACCCGACAATCCCTACCATGGAGGCAGCCTGTGCTGCAGTCATGCCAGCCATTTCCTGGGCCATAGGAGAGGCGATAGAAAGAATGGCAATACCGCAGAAAATATTGATAAAGAATAAAGTCCAAAGAGCAGGGAACTGCCAAGTTTTGACCGCTTCTTTTGCTGTGTAGCCGCTGGTCATGATGGCTTTTTCCTGAGAGCCTTCTTCTACCGGCGGTAGGGAGAAGGTGAGAGAAGAAGCTGTCATAATAAGACAGTAAACCACTGCAAGAACGACTGGTACCAATGGCAGTGGGATTGTATCAATGAGCTTTTGGATGACGGGGCTAGCCACAAAGGCTGCAAAGCCAAAGCCCATGATGGCACAACCAGTTGCAAAGCCGCGGTTATTTGGGAACCATTTTACTGTGGTGCTGACAGGGGTAATGTAGCCTACACCCAGACCAATACCGCCAATAACCCCATAAAACAAATAAAGTAGGGGAATACTTTTCATTTGGATCGCGAGGCCTGTTCCCAGTAAGCCTACTGTATAGCAGAAAGTGGAAATAAGTCCGGCTTTTTTAGAGCCGTACTTTTCGACATATTTACCGAGGAAAGAGGCAGAAAAGCCTAAAAACAAAATAGCCAGGCTGAAGGCGAACTGAACGGCCCCAAGTGAACAGCCGAAATACTCCATAATCGGGGTGGTGAAAACAGACCAGGCATATACAGAACCAATGGAAATGTGAATACCTACGGCTGCCAAAATAATAAACCATTTTTTGTTCATCATGTCTCCTCCTTGTTTTTATGATTTTGGGTCTTTGTAAGTCAATATTATATATGAGACGGTAGGGAAAAAGCAATGCTTGGATAGCATATTTTCAGAATATCTTGAAAAATTCCTTAAAAAATAGGCTTTATCTGCTTTTGAGGCTAGTTTTTATAGAAAAGAGTAGTGATATTTGTCAGGATTTGGCAGAATTTCTTTCCTGCTGGGGCAGTATATTTGCCTCTCCCCGCGGCAATAATGCAAATAGAAAGGCACAAAATGAGCGGAGGAAATGACATGCAAAAAGTTGAGTTGTGCGGTGTGAATACTTCCAAATTACCTGTTTTGAAGCATGAGGAAATGCGGCGATTATTCAGCGAAATGCAGCAAGGCAATGAAGCTGCAAGAGAGACCATTGTTAGTGGGAATTTACGATTGGTTCTCAGTGTGGTGCAGCGGTTTCGTAATCGTGGGGAGAATATGGACGACTTATTTCAAATTGGCTGTGTTGGGCTAATTAAAGCAGTAGATAATTTTGATTTACGTCACGAAGTGAAATTTTCCAGTTATGCGGTGCCTATGATTATTGGGGAAATTCGCCGCTATCTTCGGGATAATAATCATATTCGTGTCAGTCGTTCTATGCGAGATTTAGCTTATAAGGCTTTGCAGGTACGGGACGAACTAGCGGCTCGGTTAGATCGAGAGCCCTCTATGCCAGAAATCGCAAAAGCCATGGACATGCCTTTAGAAGATATTGTGGTGGCATTGGAGGCCATTCAGGACCCTGTTTCTTTATTTGAGCCCATTTATAATGATGGTGGCGACCCTATCTATGTGATGGACCAAATCGGAGATGAAAAAAATAGTGATGCCAATTGGCTGCAGGATTTGAGCATTAAAGAAGCGTTGGGGAAGCTTTCAGAGCGGGAGCGAAAAATTGTAAGTCTGCGCTTCTTTGCCGGCAAGACCCAGATGGAAGTGGCAGAGGAAATTGGTATTTCTCAAGCCCAGGTGTCCCGGCTGGAAAAAGGCGCTCTCTATAGTCTGAAAAAACATGTGTAAGCAGGGAAGTGGGGGAAGAAGTAGATGAAAAAATTGCTTATTTGCTGCCTCTTGGTGGCAGTAGGTTGGCTTGGTACGGTATATTATCAATATGATAAAACAGTTTTTGCAGCGAATGGACTGATCCGTTTGCATATTATTGCCAATAGTGATGATATTTTTGACCAGCAAGTGAAGCTGCAGGTGCGGGACGCTATCATTGAAGAAATGGGCGATACTTTAGCTGGTGTGGAAAATCCGGAAGAAGCGGAGCAAATCGTCCGAGAAAATCTACCGCGAATAGAGTCTATTGCCAATCGTATTTTGGGCGAGTATACCCATTATACAGCCAAAGCAGAATTGGGCGAATTTCAATTTCCGACTAGAAGTTATGGAGAGTTTGCCTTACCTGCTGGAGAGTATACGGCTCTTCGTGTGGTGTTAGGGGAAGGGGAAGGCAAAAACTGGTGGTGTGTGCTTTTTCCACCGTTATGCTTTGTAGACCAGGCTGGGAATATAGCACAAAATCCTGATAGGGTAGAAGCCGTTGATAAAGATGCAGTGGCTGTTTCTACTGGAGAAGAAAAAGGCGGTATTGTCGTAAAATCTAAGCTTCATGAAATCTTTCTCAAAAAAGAAGTAAAAGAAAAAGAAGCTGCCCTAAAGAAGGAATTGGCAAAAGATAGCCAACCTCAGTAAGATTTGTTACCGTTTGGAAAGAAATTGCTTTCCAAACGGTATTGTTTTATAATAAATTAATTAAGTAAATAGGTTTTTATCCCGTATTTTGCAACGGTTGCGGATATTTTGATATCTTTGAAAATAAATATGTTGATATGTATATAAAATCTAAACATAAAATTTAATGAAAATATAGAAAGGATGTTTCGTTATTATGTCCAGATTGTTTGATGACCCGACCTGGCTTTTATATGGCATTCCAGTGATTTTAATTTCCTTGACCTTTCATGAGTTGGCCCACGGTTTTATTGCCTATAAACTAGGCGACCCCACAGCAAAAGACCAGGGGCGTCTTACCTTAAACCCAATCAAACATTTAGACCCTATTGGCACGTTAATGCTTTTGATCGCTAATTTTGGTTGGGCAAAGCCGGTACCGGTCAATCCCTTTTATTTCCAGGGGAATAGAAGACGGGCCATGATGCTGGTAGCCCTTGCCGGACCTGTCATGAATTTTCTTCTTTCTTATTTGAGTTTGTGGGGTTGGAAATGGATCGTTTTTGGCGGTCTATCTCATAATGACTACCTTTTAAATTTCTTTAATCAAATGGTGATGACCAATTTATACTTAGGCATTTTTAATCTGCTTCCGGTGCCGCCGCTGGACGGCTCTAAGATACTAGCCGGTTTTGGTAACGATAATTTTGCGCAAGGGGTTTACCGTATGGAACAATATGGTCCTTTGCTGTTACTCATATTGATTGTGACCAATTTAACAGATAAAATCTTAGTGCCAATTGCTGACGCTTGCCTTCATCTAGGGTTTATTTTAACCGGTATGGGATATCTCTGGTAAAGATAATCAGATAGTAGTAAACGAGAAATATAAAGAAATTATGCAGAAAGACGGAAAATGTGATAGAATAAAGTATCTGGATATGAGGAGGAACTGATTATGACCAAATCAAATGTTTTCAGTGGGATGCGTCCTACGGGTAAGCTTCATTTAGGACATCACAGCGTGCTGGAAAATTGGGTAAAAATGCAGGAAGAATATAACTGTTTCTTTGGCATTGTAGACTGGCATGCCCTGACCACTGGTTTTGATAATACAGAAGCGTTGCAAGAAAATATTTATAACATGGCGTTGGATTGGCTTAGTGTAGGGCTGGACCCAGAAAAAAGTGCTATCTTCATCCAATCTCATGTCAAGGAACATGCAGAGCTGCATTTGCTGCTTTCTATGATTACACCCATTTCTTGGCTGGAACGGGTGCCTACCTATAAGGAGCAGATTTATCAGTTTGGCTTAGCAGGGAAGGATATTGCAGCCTATGGTTTCCTGGGGTATCCTGTGCTCATGGCTTCTGATATTCTTGTATATCGGGCTACTGATGTGCCGGTAGGCGAAGACCAATTGCCCCATTTAGAATTAGCTCGGGAAATCGTGCGTCGGTTTAATCATCTCTATAACACGGATGTTTTGGTAGAGCCTCAGGCAAAGCTGGCGAAAATCAAATTGTTGCCGGGCATTGATAATCGGAAAATGAGCAAAAGCTACGGTAACTATATTGCCCTCAATGCGGCAACAGAAGATATTCTGGATAAAGTAAAACAGATGGTAACAGACCCAGGCCGTATCCACAAGGATGATCCAGGAGACCCGACGAAATGTACTGTTTACACGTATCATACTTTTTATAACCAAGAAGAAGCAGCAGAAGTTTGTGCTAATTGTAAAGCAGGCACTACCGGCTGTGTAGCATGCAAAAAACGATTAGCTGCAAAGATAGATGCGTTTATTGCACCTATCCGGGAAAAGCGAGCTTATTACAGCGAAAAGCCGGAAGAAGTAAAAGAAATCTTAGCGGCAGGCGCAGAAAAGGCTCGTAAGGAAGCAAGCAAAACATTATCTTTGGTAAAGGACGCAATGAATATTTAAAATGGCATATCAGTTAAATTTAGGAATGTTCGAGGGGCCCTTTGACCTGCTTTTGCACCTGATTGAGAAAAACGAAGTCAATATTTATGATATTCCTATTGCAGAGATTACCCGGCAATACTTGGAATATCTTACAGCTATGCAGGAATTAGACTTAGAAATTGCCAGTGAGTTTCTGGTAATGGCGGCAAATCTGCTCTCCATTAAAGCAAAAATGCTGCTGCCAAAGCTCCCCAAGGAGGGGGAAGATGAGGAGTCTTTGGATGCCAGAAGTCAATTGGTACAGGATTTGTTGGAATATAAGCATTTTAAAGAAATGGCAGGTCTTCTAGAAGCGCGGGGACAAGCCCAAAATTTACTCTATCCCAGAGGAGATATGGAGGAAGTTTATCTTTCCCTTTTTGCACCGGAAAATCCTTTAGATGGCAAGAAATTGGAGGATCTAACGCAGGCCTTTGCCAATATTTGCAAGCGGTTGTCCGAGATACCGCCAGTGCATACCATTATCAAAGAACAAGTAACCATTGGCGATAAGGTGCAGCAAATAAAGGCAGCGCTTATTGCAAAGCCAGAAGGGGTTACTTTTACTTCTTTTATTTGTGCAGAGTGTAGCAAGCTGGAAGTAATCGTATTATTTTTGGCAGTGCTGGAGTTATTAAAATGCAGAGAAATAGATGTGCAGCAAAGCGGTAATTATGAAGAAATCTATATTTATGCCAGAGACGGTGAGGAGGCAATCAATTGACAGTGCTGTTTTCCCAAGAATTAAAGAATATTGTAGAAGCGTTGTTGTTTGTTTCCAATGAACCGCTTACTGTAGACAAGCTGGTTGCTATTTGCGAGAGCGATAGAGAAACAATCGCTGCCTTGCTCTTAGAAATCCAGCAAGAGTATGAGGAGAAAGCTGTTCATCTGGTAGAGATTGCCGGCGGTTGGCAGTTACTGACGAAACCAGAATATTATGGCTATATAGAAAAACTGTACCATCCTAAGACTCAACAGATTTCGAAAGCAAGCTTAGAAACGCTAGCCATCATTGCCTATCGTCAGCCGGTAACTCGGCAAGAAATCGAGCAAATCCGTGGGGTAAATGCAGACCGTATCATGGCTAAGCTTTTAAGCCAAAAACTGATCCAAGAAGTCGGTCGGCGAGAGTGCCCGGGGCGGCCTATTTTGTATGGAACGACGGACATGTTTTTACAGGCGTTTGGGTTAAAAAATTTAGCTGAATTACCTAGCGCGGAACAGTGGCTGGAACAAATGCCCATAGATGCAGCAGATAGGTTGGCTGACGATACTGCGGAGTAGTTTTAAAATAACAAGGAAATTAATAAAAGTAATGTGGTGGAATAGGTAGGAACATTTATGTTAGGAACCATTGTAAACTGTACGACCATTGTTTGTGGTAGTCTGATTGGCAGCGCCTTAAAGAAGGGGATCCCGGAACGGTATAAAGAAACGCTGATACAAGGCATGGGACTTGCCGCCATTGCACTGGGATTAAATTCTGCTCTTTCCCGTATGCCAGAAAGTGATTTTCCTGTGCTTTTTATTGCCAGTCTCGCCCTTGGCGGTCTTATTGGGGAAATACTTAATTTAGACAGCTTATTTCAAAAGGGGTTGTCCAAAATTTCTGTGGGCAATAGCAATTTATCGGAAGGGTTATCCACGGCTATTCTCCTTTTTTGTGTAGGGACGCTATCTATCTTAGGTCCGATGCAAAGTGCGCTTCAGGGAGATAATACTTTTTTATACACCAATGCTATGTTGGACTTAGTGACTTCTATGGTCTTTGCGGCAAACTATGGTTTTGGTATTGCTTTTGCGGCAGTGGTGCTTTTTTTCTGGCAAGGGTTTTTCTATTGTTTTGCTCATCTTATTGCAGACTTTGTCACAGGATCGTTACTTACGGAACTTTCGATTATTGGGGGTATTCTCATTTTTTGTTCTGGGTTAGGCATTTTAGGCATTAAGAAAATACGGACGGTAAATTACTTGCCGGCCCTTTTGGTGCCGGCGGCATATATCGGGTTATTACAGCTATTTCAATGATTTTTCATGGTTTTTGCTATACATACCCTGCACACCCTGCATAAACCGGACGCTCTGTCATATACTACTGGTAAGGAATGGCAGGCCGCATGGGCTGCAGCAGGGAGGACAATATGACAATCTTATATGATAGAGGAAGTGCAGTAGAATACGGGGAAAAATGGTGGAGTCATTTTAACCCCGGTTTTTTATCCTTTCCGGTAGATGGAACTAATTTTGTATCTCAATGTTTATGGGCAGGACATATGCCGATGGAACATAGTCTTGATATGGAGGCTGGCTGGTGGTATCAGGGGGATGGTAGCGATAAAGACAGTTATAGCTTTTCCTGGGCGGCTTCTCATAGCTTTCGTTGGTATTTTGGTTCTCAGCGTGGTTCTCAGTTGGCGCAGGTGGTGTCGGAGTGTTGGCAGCTGGAGCCGGGTGATGTGATTTGTTATGATTGGACGGGGGATGGCTTGTGGCAGCATAATGCCATTATCGTTGCTTGCGATAGGACTGGGCAGCCGCTGGTTAATTCGCACACGCCAAATTGTTATCACAAAAATTGGCGGTTGCAGGATACAGAACTATGGACGGAAAACACTGCCTATCTTTTTTTGAAAATTAAAGACAATTTTAACTTGCCTTCTATGGGGAATAAAGAGGAATAAATACACCAAGGCCTTGCAAGGATAACAGCAGAGAGGGAAGCGATTTCGCTTCCCTCTCTGTATTTTTATCTATGTTATTTACTTATTACTTGTTTTGTAGCAGCAAGCTTTTTATCGCTATAGGCAACCACATCTTGGATAACTATTTTTTGAATAGCGGAAATGAAATTTTCCATAAAATCAAAGTCGATTTTGCCGTGTTTGGTAGGTAGTTGAATTTTTATTGAGCAAAAAACTTTATCAACATCGCGAACAAGAACTGATAATAGTTTTGATTTTTGTTTATTAAGTAATGTTGTAAAGAATAAGATTGAGGTACCTTTTATTTCAATTTTAGGGTTGATTTTTCTAATAAACTGTCCAGCATACCATGGCTTTCTTCGATAAAAAAAATCCATTTGTAAAAGACCTAAACTCCAGGTGCCAGAAGGGTTGATATTTTCTCTATTAACGAAGCCCGTAGTCTGCAGAATTCCTTGATTTAGTGATGTTCTTGTTACATAATCATAATCACTTCCATAGACAAGTTTATCAGTATTAAAACTCAAGGTGTTTCTAATTTCGAACAGATCTCCCAGTCTGTGTTCTTCCCATTCAATCGTATCAAGTTCCTTCAATGCCTGTTCCTCTTCAGGGGACAGGTGCGTATCTTTCAGTCCTGTAACTGAAAGATACGCCTCCAGCTCAGCGATACGCTGGGCCTCCAGCTCAGCGATGAAATTCTCCATAAAATCAAAGTCAATTTGGCCTTTTTTTGTGGGTAATTTCAAAATACATTGGCTCGCTACTTTCCAATGCCTGGAATATCCGAGATTGGGTATTTGTTTTTTCCAGACAGAAATCAAAAATAAAATAGCTTTATAGCTATTTACGCATGGAATTAGAACCTTTACATTATCAAGAACCGAAAAGCTTTTTAGGGCAATATTAAATGTTCGTGTATGGTCGCCAAATACAACATATATAGGATTTTGTTCTGTGCAAATAAATTCTGGCTCGTTAGTATATCCTATAATTCCGCCTTCTTTGCTCTCTGCCGAATATGCTGGAAATTCAGCGCCAACAAATAGGTCTTCTTTTGATAGCATTTTTGTTACTTTAAGTATTTTAAATAAATCATTTATCCTATATTCGCCCCACTCAACGCTATGAAGTTTTTCGTTGAGCGAGGCATCTATTTTCCCAGGCGGTCATCCTCCATGTCCTGATTTTTCAACAGGCTGGATACTTCCCAGGCTAGATAATCAGCTACCGTTTTCTTGAAATCGGATAGTGTCGGTCTGGTATCAATCGGTGCTGTCTGGTTCCAGTCGCAGCCACTTCCGGGATCAATCGTTCCCTCGTAGAAATCCTGCTCAGAGAGATAATGCAGCTTTGTTTTGCCGAAACGCACTAAATCCACAACCTCTTGATAGCGTTCTTTAGCGTGGTCGGTATCTCGTAGATTTATCTTTGCCTTTTTACGGTTGGTCCGGGTGTATCCATCGTTAGAAAAGTCGATAAATCTAACCACATCGTCTTTCTGGTGTGCCTCGCCCACACGGAACACATAAATATAGGTCTGTACACTGGATTTTCCGATAAATAGGTCGATGGGCATCTTGATGCTAGCTAAAAGTGTGTTGTTTTCCAATATTTCCTTATTGTACTCTGCTGCTTTGCCGCTACCCGCTGAATTTTGAATAATAACTGCGGCATAGCCCTTTTTCTCCATCATGGCAAGGGCTGTTTTGACAAAAACCATACCGTTGCCAGGTGCAGAATAGGGCGGGTTCAATACAAATGCGTCGGCAGGAAATTTTTCATTAGTCTTGCCGAACCCATAGTTACCATTAAAATCCACCAAGGAATCTTTGTTGATGATATTCGAACTTCCATCGCCCATCAAAATCATATTGAGAACAGCAAGCATATAGATTTCGGGCAGAATTTCCAGACCAAGCAGTTGATTTGCCTTGATTTCTGTAGATTTCTTAGCTAATTCGTCAGGGGAACTGATTTTATTTTTAGCATCAATGAGCATTTCATTCATCGCTGCTACAAGAAGACCCGCCGAACCTGTGGCAAAGTCCCATACATATGAATCTTTATTAACGCGGGCAAGCTTTACCAGAAGAGTTGCAACATAAGACGGAGTTAATACCACATCGTTTAGCTTGTCCTGCGTGAAGCCGAGCCAGCCATACATTTCGTTAAACAGCTTTCCTGTAAAATCGGTGGTCAGACCAATCTTATAATAAATGCCTAAATCATCAACGATTTTAACGAATACGCGCTTAAGCTGACTTTCTCCATCTATTGCCTTGTTGATATTAGCTGTGAGAAGCGTATTTTTCAGCATTCGGAGGATGCTCTCCTGTTTGTCCTGAGGAAGCTTCTTCTCTTTCAGAAAGGACTCGATTTTCCTTGCAATAATATCGCCGTCTCGGTTATTCATTTCGGAAGAGGATTTCAATTCATCTTTTTCCAGTGGGGCAACTTTTCCCGGAACACCAAGAGTGGCAATGATTGTGGAAGCTACGAGATAAATACGGTCTTTTTCCAGCAATCCATTTTCATTCTGAAAAATGTCGTTGTTCAGCTTCACAAGGCTTGCGTTGATCTCCTGCTCTCGCTTCTCCTTGAGTTTGTCCAGCTCCTCCTGGGTCAGCTGTAAAGCCTTTACTTTTTCAATGAATGCATTAAAATTCTCAGGCTTCAAAAAGGATAAGTCAGTGTATTCGTCTACTTTTTGACCAACACCGTAGTTTGTTTTCGATACATAATAGACCCCAATCAAGTGTTGGAGCTTACCCTGCTCATCTTTGTAGCCTGTTACACCAATTGCGATAACATCTGTGTAACCGGTGTGGTGTAGGATTGCATTTCCATAGTGAACAGCGCCGTTAACGGCATAAGAATTGATGTTCTTCAAATTGGGCTCGTTTTTTGCGGTCTTGTTTTCAACTCGACCATTGGCATCTAACTTGACAAGCTTGTTTTTATAACCTTTGTATTCAATCAAAATGGGAAACCGGTGACCATATTGATCCTGAAGTAAAAGCTTGGCGTCAGGTCGGTTTCCACCGGTACCACCGTTTTTAGAAAAATACTCATCGAGCGCCTTGTCGATATCTGGACTTAGCGCTTCCTGCTCTAATTTATAATTGAGCCGATAGGATTTTAACCAGCCATTCACCAAATCCGCAATATTCGGTTCTACAGATTGCACTGTTTTGCTTGCCATGTTTCTTTTCCTCCTGCACGATTCCGCGCCGTAAGTTGTTCTGATAAAAGCTCTTTTTGAGCACTATTGCTAAAAAGTATACCATATTTCGACTGCTTTCTCAATATTTTTAAGCGATACCTATAAAATGCTGCCTTATGGGATTATATCAAATATGCTTTTCCTTTTTTCTTTTAAATTGTCATGTATAAGATGGAACTTCCGGTGGATAATAATGGTAATCTTAATACTTATGATATATAGGTGATATACAGAAGAAAACATATAGGAAGGAGCTGGCAGAAGGCATGATGTGGTGGCTGTGGATATTGTTTATTTTTATATGCATTGTTCTTCTTTTGCTGCCATTAAAAGTGAGGCTGACTTTTGGCCAAGGGGAAGAGGGACTTTCCGGTCATCTTTATATTTTAGTTTGGAAAAAGATTGTTTGGCAAAAACAATATGACAGTACCATGTGGATGCAAAAGAAAAAACAGCACCAGACAGATAAAGCTGGTGCAAAAAAGCAGACTATGTTTAGTCGTATTATGCCGAAAATCATAGCAGCCGCCAAAGAGGAGTGGAGCGCTTTGCTTGCCATCGCTATGCGAAATATTACAATTGAGGAATGGCGTCTTTTCGGGAGTCTAAGCACTGATTATCCAGCAGTAAAAGGTATTTTCTGCGGTGTGCTTTCCAGTGTTATCTGGTGGGTTTATGGTAGTAGTCAACATTTGCTGATATGGAAGAAGCGGCCAGTCGTCCAGATGCGTTTTGGTTCTGACACAAATTGGCAATTTCAATGTATGATAAAGAGCAATATGGGACAAATTATAGGCAAGGGAATAAACATGTTGCGAATATGTATCAAAAGGAGTGTAAGAAATGGGGCAAAAGAAAGAAATCGAAACGCTCATGCAAACGGCTATCTCTAATATTAAAGACTTATTGCAAGTGAATATGGTAGTAGGAAATGCAATTCAAGCTGCACCGGAAACTACCATCATTCCCATATCAAAAATTAGTTGTGGTTTTATGGCTGGTGGTGGAGAGTATGGCTGTAAAGAAGAAAAAAAGGCTGGTGTGAGCGTAGGTGAAGAGGCTGAGTTTCCCTTTGGTGGCGGTAGTGGTGCCGGGGTTTCGGTGAAGCCGGTAGGTTTTTTGGCTATTGAAAATGGCAAGGTGCGGCTGATTTCTGTAGACTCGGTGTTACCGGTAGAACGATTAATTGATGCTGCACCGGGATTAATCCAACAAGTAGATGGTATTTTGCATAAGCGCAAGGAACAAAAGACGGCAGAGAAAGAAATGGTTGCAAAGCCTGTAGCAGAAAGTTTATAGTAGCGGATGAAAAAGCACGCTCTATTTAATTCTATTTGGGTTATTTGACTAGAAAAAATACTTACTGTTTCTATCACAGGATGGGTGATAAGAGACCGTAAGTATTTTTTTGTAGAACGTGGCATAATCCTCTCCCTGCTGCTCTCCATGGTTCCCCCTATCCCACAGGCGGCATGGGCGGCGCCAAGCAGTACCGGGACGCTTGCTGGGAGCTTTGCACCGCAAAGCAACAAAATCTACAACCTAGCTAACGGCGGTGACTATAGTCTGCAGTCGGCAGACATTAGTAACACTACCTTTGTGCTGTCAAGCGGCTCTGCTACCTTGCGGGTGCCGGCAAATCAAACGGTGAAGATTAACGATGCTGGCAGTGGTTGTAGTCCGATTTCTTTATTAGGAAATGCTAATCTGCGTTTGGTCGTGGATGGTACTTTAGAGGTTACTGGCGGAAAAGCTGGCAATGGTGCTAATGGCACCGGTGATACTCCTGCTGGTGGCGAAAAAGGATATGCCGGGATTTCTGTACCTGTTGGAACAACATTAACGGTAGCTGGTACCGGTACTGTAATAGCTCGTGGTGGCCATGCTGGGGATGGTGGCGATGGGTTAGCTCATGACTGCGGTGGTGCCGGTGGTGGTGGTGCTGGTGCCGGTATTGGTGGAGACGGTGGTAAAGGCGGCGGTGGTACAGGTGCGGCTGAGTCTCGTTCTGGTGCGCCTGGCAGTGCTGGGGTTTCTGCAGGTACTATTAATCTTTATGAAAGAGTAAAAGTGACTGCTTATGGTGGTGCAGGTGGTAGTGGTGGTTATTATTCCGTATCTGGTCCGGGCGGTGGTGGTGGCTATCCTGCAGCAGGTATCGGTGGTGGTGGTGCTGGTGCAGGTGGTGGAAATATTGCACATGGCGGTGGTGGTTTCTCTGGTGGTCGTGGAGAAGCAGACCCATCGACTGCTAAGAATACAGATGGTGTTGGGGCTCCTGCTGCCGTTTATGGTCCTGGCGGCGGTTACTTTTCTGCTTTTAATGGCACCAATGGCACTGCTGAAATACAGCCTGCTTTAGGTGGTGGTGCTATTAAGTTTACAGCAGCGTCTTTTGGTGGTGGCCGGGCCGGTAATGGTGGTGCTGCAGGCTCTGGTGGTACGGTAAGAAGAGCGGAAGCTACAACATTAGCATTGGCTAATGGTAGCTATAAGACTGCTAACAAAGCCTGGGGTTCTAATCCAACGCCTATCTATGCCCAAAGCGGTTATGACTTGGATTTAATACGGAAAGCGAAAGTGACAAAGGTAGACGCTGGTTTAACGACTAAAGGCGTTCGCAGCAAAGCTGCCTTAGAAAGTGAATTAGGTGCTACTGGCAAAAGCAGTTCCATCAAAGCTACAGCACTTGCCGGGGTTGGTTCTGGAGCAGGTTATCTAGAAAGCTCCAATGGTTCCTTTACCATCCAAAAGGTTCCGGAACGGGTGGGATAGAGCCACGATGTACGAGAGAAATACTAAGTACTCCTGACAGAAGGATGGGTAGTTGTTGGTAGTAGGATAAAATGCTTCCGTAATCTGTGGCATAATCCGGAAATTGCAGAAAAAATTGCTATAAAATCTTATTTGTACCCTGGTAATGGAAAAAGTTAAGTGTTATAATAAAAAAACAAGCTGAAAAGCTATATGAATTTTATGGATAATAGGGAGCGATAGCTATGGGAAATACTGATGAAAAATCTCCGTTTATTTACATGACAACATCGGAAATCCGCAAAAAGTTTTTAGATTATTATGCAAAGAATGGTCACACAATTGTGCCAAGTTCTTCTTTGGTACCTTTTAATGACCCCACGTTGCTTTTTACCAATGCTGGTATGGTGCAGTTTAAAGATGTCTTTTTGGGGATGGATAAAAGGCCTTATTCTCGGGCGACCACTTCTCAAAAATGTGTACGAGCTGGCGGGAAGCATAATGACTTGGATACAGTAGGGCGAACTGCTCGCCACCATACATTTTTTGAAATGTTGGGTAACTTTTCTTTTGGCGACTATTTTAAAGAACAAGCCATTACCTTTGCCTGGAAGTTTTTAACAGAAGAAATCAAATTACCAAAGGACAAGCTGTATATTACCGTTTTCCATGAAGATGATGAAGCAAGAGAAATCTGGAAACGGGTAGCAGGTATTGGTGATGACCGTATTTTTGGCTTGGGGGAAAAAGATAACTTCTGGTCTATGGGGGATACTGGTCCGTGTGGTCCTTGCAGTGAAATCATGGTTGACCGCGGGGAAGAACACGCTTGTGACGCTGAAGAATGTGCCATCGGCAAATGCGATTGCGACCGTTGGTTAGAAATCTGGAATTTAGTATTCATGCAATATAACCGTGATGCAGATGGCAATATTACGCCATTACCCCGTCCCAGCATTGATACGGGGATGGGCTTAGAGCGGATTGCTTCTGTATTGCAAAATGTGCCTAGTAACTTTGATACAGACGGCTTTATCCCGCTTATCCAACATGTAGAGAAAATCACAGGGAAATCTTATGATAGAGGGCCGGCAGGTTTCCCATTCCGGGTAATCGCTGACCATGCTCGTTCTTGCACATTTTTGATTTCCGATGGTGTAATGCCTTCTAATGAAGGTCGGGGCTATGTGTTGCGTCGTATTCTTCGTCGGGCAGCTCGCTTCGGGAAAATGTTAGGCTTAAACGAACCCTTCCTTTATAAGATGGTAGATGTGGTTTGTGAAGTAATGGGCGAGGCATATCCGGAAATCGTTTCTAATAAAGAATACCTGGCAAAGGTTATCAAAATTGAAGAAGAACGCTTCTTGGAAACCTTAAACGATGGTTTAAAAGTTGCCGGTGAAATGATGACCAAAATCAAAGCGGAAAGCCGTCCTGGCTTTAGCGGGGAAGAAGCTTTTAGTCTCTATGATACTTATGGTTTTCCTATTGATTTGACCCAAGATTTAGCAGAGGAAAACGGTTTGGTGGTAGATGAGGCTGGCTTTGAAGCAGCTATGGAAGCACAGCGTCAGCGGGCACGGGCCGCACGCCAAGGGGAAAATGCCTTAGATGTGGCGGTAAGTCTCACAAACTTGTTGACTGGTGTACCTGCTACTATATTTTCCGGTTATGATAAATTAAGTCTCTCCAGTCCTGTTGCCGCTATGGTAAAAGATGGCGAGACTGTAAAAGAAGCTATGGCCGGAGAAGAAATCTATTTGGTTTCTGAAGAAACGCCTTTTTACGCCAATGGCGGCGGTCAGGTTGGTTCGGTAGGGGTTATTACCGGTAAAGATGGTGTTGCTAGCGTCTTAGATACCCAGAAATTGCCTAACGGTATTATTTATCATAAGTGTAAGGTAGAAAAGGGAATGCTTGCTGTTGGGGAAATGGTGACGCTCAATGTAGATGAAGAAATCCGTCTGGCAACGGCTCGCAATCACTCTGCCACCCACTTACTGCAAAAAGCTTTACAGACGGTTCTTGGCGACCATGTTCACCAGGCTGGTTCTCTGGTTACACCAGAACGGCTGCGTTTTGACTTTGCGCATTTCACAGCGATGACGCCAGAAGAAATGCAGGCAGTAGAGGACTTGGTTAATCAGGAAATCTTAGCAGACCTTGCTATTACCACAGAAAATATGTCCATGGAAAAAGCGAAAGAAAGCGGTGCTATGGCGCTCTTTGGTGAAAAATATGGCGATGTGGTGCGTGTGGTTACCATGGGCGATTTCAGTAAAGAACTTTGTGGTGGTACTCATTGTAGTCGCACCGGGGAAATCGGCCTAATCAAAATCATCAGCGAAGGCGGCATTGGTTCTGGGGTAAGAAGAATAGAAGCGCTTACCGGGAAGGAAGCTAGAAATTATTTCTTGCATAAGGAAGCAGCCCTCAGTCAAATCGCGGCAATGCTCAAAGCTCAGCCAGAAGAAACCAAAGAAAAAGTGGAAAACTTGCTGGCAGAACTGAAGCTGAAGGAAAAAGAAATCGAAAAGCTCCAGGCGCAGATGGCTAAAGATGATGTGGGTGCTTTATTAGAAAATAAACTGGATATTGCAGGTGTTCCGGTGATTGCAGCAGCTGTAAAGGCTAAAGATATGAATGCCTTACGCAATGTATTGGATATAGCTAAGGATAAACTAGGAACTGGTGTTGTGGTGCTTTTGGCTGCAGCAGAGGATAAAGTAAATATCGTCGTAAAAGTAGGCGATGACTTGACTGGAAAAGGTCTCCATGCCGGCAACATTGCAAAAGCAGTCGCAGCTGCTTGCGGCGGCGGCGGTGGTGGACGAGCTGATATGGCTCAAGCAGGTGGCAAAGATATCTCTAAGATTGACGAAGGGATTGCTGCTGCGCTCAAAACGATCAAAGAACAATTGGGCTGCTAACGGGAAAACACGAGGACGCTAAGAAAATAAAAGAAAAAATTCCAGATTTTTAGAGGAATATTCGTAAAAATATGGAATAATGGAATAAAGAAAGAGAAAAGAGAACAAGCTAATTTTGTATCATTAGTTGTATCTGGCTAGATAGAATTGAGGTGTGGATTGATAGGATGGACGGGAATAATCTGGATAATACCATGTACTTTAAAATCGAAAAAGAGGAAGAACTAAATGCTCATGATGTGTTGCTGGCAGTGTATCATGCCTTGCAGGAAAGAGGATATAATCCTATCAATCAGTTGGTAGGGTATTTGATTTCTGGTGACCCTGCCTATATCACCAGCCATAAGCAGGCCCGCAGTCTTATCCGTCGGGTAGAGCGAGATGATTTGGTTGAGGAGTTAGTGGTGAATTATCTTCGTATGCAGGATGACAAAGCTGGTAATCCTCAGGCATAGTCGTCGAAAGCAAAAATAAATAAAAAATAAGTAATAAACAAAAAGAAGTATCTATTTTAGATACTTCTTTTTTTATTCAGATTTTTTCAGATAGTGTTTCCCTTTTCATCACTTAAGGAACACATAGCATGACTATGATGATGGTAGAAAAAATTGCAAGAAACAGAAAGTTTCCAAACTTGGTTCAGAGATATCTGGTAATTAGTGAAGTGAAGAGAGGCACGATTATGATATTTCCTAGTATCGTTTTTTTAATGTTTTTTCTTCCATTTGTGTTGGTTGTTTATTATGGATTTTTGCGGAGCACTCGGAAGCGAAATTTATTTTTGCTTATGGCTAGTTTATTTTTCTATGCTTGGGGGGAGCCGGTATTTGTCTGGCTGATGGCAGTTTCTATTTGTTGGAATTATGGGATTGGCCGCTTGCTTGGTCGCTATCAAAGAATAGGGCGACCAAAAACAGAAAAATTTTGGCTGTGGCTTGGGGTTTTAGGAAGTCTTGCTTGCCTATTTTTATTTAAATATATGGGCTTTGTTGTAGAGAATGTTAATGAAATTTTTAACTTATCTTGGTCGGTGCCAGTGCCTAGCCTGCCGATTGGTATCTCTTTTTTTACGTTTCAGGCATTATCTTATTTAGTCGATGTTTATCGTAGAGAGGTGCCGACCCAGAGAAGTCTGATAGACTTAGGGTTGTATATTTCTTTCTTTCCGCAGCTGGTGGCAGGCCCCATTGTGCGTTATCAGTCGATAGCAGCGCAAATCAAGTTTCGACAGGAAAACTGGGCTGATTTTAGTGTTGGGTTTAGTCGTTTTCTTTGCGGGCTGGGGAAGAAAGTGCTCATTGCCAATCAGGCAGCTGTGGTAGCAGATAAAGCCTTTAACATGCCGGCAGCAGAATTGACAATCGGCTTTGCTTGGTTAGGAATGGTTGCTTATAGTTTGCAAATTTTCTTTGATTTTGCTGGTTATTCAGATATGGCGATTGGTCTGGGAAAAATGTTTGGTTTTTCCTTTGCAGAGAATTTTCATTATCCCTATATGGCGGTCTCTGTGACAGACTTTTGGCGGCGGTGGCATATTTCTCTTAGCAGCTGGTTTCGGGATTATGTGTATATTCCGCTGGGTGGCAGCCGAGTTGCGACTTGGCGCTGTTATGTGAATTTATGGATTGTTTGGCTTTGCACGGGGATTTGGCATGGAGCCGATTGGTCTTTTCTTCTCTGGGGGATGTGGCATTTTATGTTTCTTATGTCAGAAAAGGTCTTTCATATAGAGAGAAAAGTACCTGTGCTTTTCTATCGTGCTTGGGTATTACTGATTGTGGGGATTGGCTGGGTATTTTTCCGTAGTGCTGATCTATCTGCCAGTCTGTTATATTTGCGTACGATGTTTGGTCTATCCGGTGTCGGGGCTTGGAATGATACGATGTGGCTTTATCTAAGGGAATATTGGTTTTATCTGGGGCTAGGATTGGTTTTTTCTATCAATATTGTTTCTTGGGGGAAGGTGAAACTCACAAATTCTTTGTGCTGGCAAAGAGGACTACTGATTTTGCAGCCTGCAGCTTATAGTCTTTTGTTGTTATTGGTGCTTTCTTTTTTAGCAAAAGCACAATATAATCCTTTTATTTATTTTAATTTTTAAAAGGCTAGAGAAGTCTGGAAATGGAACAATCAGGAAAGGAGGGCGTTTACAGTGGAAAAGAAACCATATCAAATGACAACCGTTATTGGCCTGGTCATATTATGTTGCATTGCCGTTGGTTCAAACTATTTATTGTGGTCAGGGAGTACTTGGCGTGAAGTGCTGTCTTTTCGCTGGTTTGGCAATGAGGAGCTCTTTAACGACGCGTTATTCGGTAAAGAGAAATTGGTTTCTTTCAATGGTGGTTGGCACCACTTGTTAAATACTACTGTTATACGGGACGCAGATGTCAATCAAATAGTAGTAAGAACCCAGGATGGCAGTCTTACTTCTATCGTATGGCAATATGATATGACAGAACAAGGCGAAAATATCGCTAACTTTGCTGGTTGGTTAGCTGCACGGGATATTGATTTTTATTATATCCAGGCTCCTTATAAAATCTTACCTGGTTATACCCAGGTGCCCGTTGGCATTACAGATTATTCTAATGAAAATGCTGATAGCTTGCTGGCCATCTTAGGGGAAAAACAAGTAAACTATGTAGATTTACGGGCAGAAATTCAAAAGGAGAATAAGGATAGAAAAGGTTTGTTTTATCGTACGGACCATCATTGGCAGACCAAAACGGCCTTTTGGGCTTATAGCAAAATAGGCAGTATATTAACAGAGCGTCTCGGTTGGGATATTCCCCAGCAGGTGTTAAGTCTGGAGGAGGGGTACACGGTGACCTCTTACCCTTATAGCTTCTTGGGTTCTCAGGGGAAACGAGTGGGGCGGCTTTATGTTGGGGTGGACCAGTATGATTATATTGCGCCTGTTTTTGCTACAGATTTTACGGTAAGCATTACTAAGTCAGATGGCACCCTGCGGGAACAAGCTGGTTCATTTACAGAGGCGTTAGTATATGCGCCGTTGCTTGCTGAAACAGAGGATGTGGAAACCAATAAATATGCCTGTTATTTTGGGGGAGATTATCCGGAGGTGAAGATAAAAAATAATCTTGCGGCTAACGATAAGAAAATTCTTGTCATAAAAGACTCCTTTGCCCTGCCTTTTACAGCGTTTCTGGCTAATAGCTGTGCAGAAATCCGTATGATTGATTTACGGTATTTTACGGGGCGTATGGAAGACTATATCGAGGCCTATGAACCAGATTTAGTGCTGATGCTGTATAACCCTTCTTCGTTTGGCAGCAAGGCCATGTTTCAACTCTTACAGCAGGATTAGGGTTCTTTATTTAGGTTGGCGGCGGCCTCTTGCCAGGTATCTAATAGCAGCTTCATACCTTGACGGATTGCCTCTGGGGTAAGTCCGCTATAGCCTAAGACCAAAGTGTTTTTTGATATGGGAGCTATGCCTTGATGGTAATAGGAGGAGAGGCCTGTTAGGTAAATTCCCTTTTGAAGGGCTGTCTTTACTAGTTGGCTTTCGGTCAGACCTATATTTACCTGCAGTAGCAAGTGTAGGCCGGTATCTTCTCCGATGATGTGGATATGGTCTTCTAGGGGATGATTTTTTATTGCTTGGATAACGGTGTCTCTTTGTATTTTATAGAGCCGTTTCATTTTGTTGATATGCCGTTCAAAGTGGCCCTTTGTCATAAACATGGCAAGAGCGCTTTGTTCGAAGCTGGGCACGGTAGAGGCATAGCCAGAAAAGCGTTGGCTAAATGCTGTCATGAGGTGTTTGGGAAGCACCATATAGCTAATGCGCAAAGAGGGCGCTAAGCTTTTCGTAAAGGTATTCAGGTAGATGACTTTTTCTTGTTGGTCTAAGCTGGCAAGAGCTGGGATAGGTTTCCCAGCAAAACGAAACTCACTGTCATAGTCATCTTCAATGATATAGCGATTTTCTTTTTCATTAGCCCAGGTTAAAACCTTGAAGCGAAGTTGGATGGGCATGACGCAGCCCAAGGGAAAATGATGGGAAGGGGTGATGTGCAGGATATCTGCTGTAGAATTTATCAGGCTGGTCATGTCCAAGCTTTCTTGGGTAGTGGTAATATAGTCGATTGCTAAATGATGATTTTGGAAGATTTGCCGAATTTTTTCATAGCCAGGGTTTTCGATAGCAAAGGTATGGTTTCTGCCAAAGAGCTGAATAAGAAGGGATAATAAATATTCGGAGCCGGCGCCGATAATGATTTGTTCTGCAGAAGTTTCGATGCCGCGATAAGCATAAAGGTAACGGGCGATTTCTTCTCGTAGTAGGAAGTAACCCTGAAAGGGTAGTGGTTTTAATAGCTGATTGCGGTCTTCTGCAAGAACGGTGCGAAGAACTCTGCTCCAGGTGTCAAAAGGAAAATCGTCTGTATTGACCACATTGGTTCGAAAATCATAAAGATAGCTTTGGTTGGTCTTTACTAGGTCTGCTGCTTCTGAAGACTTGGGGTTCTGAGGAGTATGCTTTGTTTTGGTCGGCTGCAATGGTAAAAGGTCTGAGATTTCTTCTACGAAAAAACCTTTCTTGGGCAGTGCTGTAATATAGCCTTCTGCTTGCAGTTGTCCATAAGCTGTTTCTATTGTGTTTTGACTGATTTTTAGGTGGGCGGCGAGCTTTCTCTTAGAAGGTAGTTTTTCTCCTGGGGCTAGTCTTCCAGTGCTGATTTCTGTTTTAAGAAATTGATACAGCTGGTCATAAAGGGGCGTTTTTATTTTTTTATCAAATATAATCGTAAACATTGATTGTCTTTCTTCCTTTCATGTGTAAAACTGACCTTATAAAATTATCAATATCTGATAATTGAAATAGTATCAGTTTGCTTTAATATAATACACAAAATATTTTTCTGTCAAGAAAAGAGAGGGAGGTTAACTAAAATGTATAACGATAGATACCAGTTAAATAAAAACCTAGCCCAGATGTTAAAGGGTGGTGTTATCATGGATGTAACAACGCCGGAACAGGCAAAGATTGCAGAAGCTGCTGGTGCCTGTGCTGTCATGGCATTGGAGCGTATTCCTGCAGATATTCGAGCAGCTGGTGGTGTTTCCCGTATGAGTGACCCCAAGATGATTTGCGGCATTCAAGAGGCTGTTTCTATTCCGGTGATGGCGAAAGTTCGTATTGGTCATTTTGTAGAGGCTCAGATTTTAGAAGCCATCGAAATTGATTATATTGACGAAAGTGAAGTGCTGTCCCCGGCTGATGATCGACTGCATATTGATAAGACCAAGTTCGCGGTGCCCTTTGTCTGTGGGGCTAAAGATTTAGGTGAGGCTCTGCGGCGTATTGCAGAGGGGGCAGCTATGATACGCACTAAAGGGGAGCCTGGTACGGGAGATATTATCCAGGCGGTTCGTCATATGCGTATGATTACAGGGGAGATTGCCCGGCTGCAGTCTTTATCGGAAGATGAGCTTTTTCAGGCAGCAAAGGAATTGGCGGCGCCGTTGGATTTAGTAACCTATGTTCATGATCATGGCAAATTGCCTGTGGTAAGCTTTGCTGCCGGTGGGGTAGCAACTCCTGCTGACGCGGCGCTGATGATGCAATTAGGCGCCGAAGGCGTTTTTGTTGGCTCTGGTATTTTTAAATCTGGTAATCCAGAAAAACGAGCGGCAGCTATCGTACAAGCGGTGACCAATTATCGCGACCCCAAAATCCTAGCGAAACTCTCCGAAGATTTAGGGGAAGCCATGGTAGGTATCAATGAACAGGAAATCCAGCTGCTCATGGCAGAGCGAGGCAAGTAATATGAAAATCGGTATTTTAGCAGTGCAGGGTGCTTTTATCGAACATGAACGGTGCCTGGAGCAGCTGGGTGCGGAGGTTGTAGAAATTCGCCAGCAAAAGGACTTAGCGAACCATTCTTTTGATGGTCTTGTTTTACCAGGTGGGGAAAGTACCGTTATGGGGAAGCTGATCTGTGACCTAAAGATATTTGCACCTTTGCAAGAAATGATAGCAGGGGGTATGCCGGTATTTGGCACTTGTGCGGGATTGCTGCTCTTGGCAAAACAAATAGATGGAAATCCTTCCGGTCATCTTGCTTGTATGGAGATAACAGCTGTGCGGAATGCCTATGGCAGACAGCTAGGCAGCTTTTCTGTGCAGCAGGAAATGTCACATGTGGGAGAAATCCCCATGGTATTTATCCGGGCGCCTTATATAGCGGCAGTTGGTGAAAATGTAGAAGTGTTGGCAGAGGTAGAGGGAAAGATAGTTGCGGCGAGAGAAGGGCGTATGTTGGCAACCGCCTTTCATCCGGAACTGACAGATGATTTATCCGTGCATCAGTATTTCTTAACGATGATAAATCAGGATAAACCAGTAAGTTAAAATCCGTTCATTGACGAATGACTTATTGCTTGTTATGATGAAGACAAAGAGCTTTTTAGTTGACGGAGAAAGTATTATAAAAAGTATCATGACAAGTGAGGATATATTATGCGCATTATGGGATTAGATATTGGTGAGCGGACCATTGGCGTGGCGGTAAGCGACCCTATGGGTTGGACGGCCCAGGGAGTGACCACCATCCGACGGAAGTCTCTTGCTTATGATTTAAGCGAACTAAAAAAAATCATCCAAGAATACGAAGTGGAACAAATCGTAGTGGGATGGCCCTTAAATATGAACGGCACTGCAGGGCCTTCTGCAGAACGGGTAGAACTTTTATCTGCAGAAATCATCAAAGAAACAGGTCTTGGCATTATCAAATGGGATGAACGACTGTCTACAGTTGCTGCTACTCGCACGCTGCTAGAGGGGGATGTATCTCGCGCCAAGCGGAAGGAAGTCATCGATAAAATGGCGGCAGTATTTATTCTCCAAGGATATTTGGATAGCCATCAAAATAAATAAGCATAAATCTCCTTGTCATTGACAAAACTAGGAAACAGGCATACAATGACAATAAGAAAACAGAAGGGGTGGCATTATGAGCGAAGCAAATGAAAACGTATTGGTATTAGTAGATGAAGAAGGAACAGAACACAGCTTTGACCTGTTAGATATTTTTGAAATCGAAGACAATAAATATGCTGTACTTTTCCCATTAAATGAAGATTGTGCAGAAGATGAAGTCGTTGTTATGAAATATTCTTTAGATGACAATGGGGAAGAATTGTTCTCTGACATCGAAGATGATGATGAATGGGAACGGGTAACAGAAGCTTATGATAAGCTGGTTGAAGAATATGATGATTTAGATGACGAAGATGAAGATGACTAAGACTAATGGTCATCTTGTTAGATAAGAAATCAGCAAATAATTATATAAAACAGACAAAAGAGCGTTTAGGAGAAACGCTCTTTTTCATTTGGTGAGATTGGCGAGAGAGATGAGCAATGTAGAAAAAGTACCAGAAGCAGGAAGACTTCATTTTATTTTTCATAGAAAAGCGTTCCTCTGCATAGGTTGATAGTAGTAATTTTGATAGCTATAGCAGGAGGCGGCAGCGAGTATGGATGGAGAAAAACAAATGAAGAAAAAGAAACTGCTGCTGCTGGTAGGCCTGATTTTTCTTGCCGGAAGCTATCTAATGCTATTCCGGGTTCCATGGAAAGAGCTGTTTCTTTCTGGTAATGAGATTGCGGCAGGTGTCTATATCGATGGAGAGCCTGTCGGTCACTTCACTAATGCTGAATTAAAGGATTGGTTAGAAGAGAAAAATACAGTTTGGAAAAAACAGCATATCTACCTGATGGCAGATGGAGAGCGTTTTGCCTTTACGCTGGATGAAATCGGTGCAGCTATGGATATAGAAGCAGTAATGAATGCTGCTTATGGTGTGGGCCGACAGGGTAATTTTTTTATGCGTTTTCGGGAGCGGACCCAGCCAGTCCTTTTGAACTATTGTTTTAAGCTGGACAAGAACATTGCCGTGACTCATTTACGGCAGTTGCAGGAACATATTAATATGCCGGTGCAAAACGGAAATATTACGGTAAACAGTCAGGGAGAAATCGTGATAATCCCTTCTGTAGAGGGAAAGAAGCTAAGTATTGAAAAAAGCGTGGCAAATATTCGGGATAGCTTGACTTGGGACTTTGCTGGAGAGGTACCTCTTGCCATTATCACGACTGCTCCTTTTCCTACTACAGAAGAAATTAATTCTTGGCAGATAAATGGGGTGATTACTTCTTTTACAACGGAATACCAAGAGACCGAAGTAAATCGTACTCATAATATTATGCTTGCAGCAAAAAAACTGGATAATATTCTGCTGATGCCGGGAGAATTATTTTCTTTTAATGAATTAGTAGGGCCGCGGGATGCGGCTCATGGTTATGAGAAATCGCTGATTATTTTTAATCAGTCTTTTACGGAAGGCTATGGTGGCGGTATCTGTCAGCTGGTTTCTACATTATATAATGCAGTGCTAAGGGGGGAATTTCTCATTGTAGAACGGCATGCCCACTCTTTAGGTGTTTCCTATGTGCCGCCGGGGCTAGATGCAACGGTCGCTTATGGTACGCTGGATTTCCAGTTTCGTAATGGTTATGATTTTCCAGTGTTGCTTCATACTCAGGCAGAGGCGGGGAAGCTTTCTGTTTCTATTTATGGCAATGTGCATAAAGCAACCCTTGCCTATGAGCTCTATAGCAAAGAGGTGGAAACTTATCCTATCCAGGAGGAGATGGTAACAGACCCAACTTTGGCTGACGGGGAAAAGAAAACCCTGCAGCGGGGCACGAAGGGCAAGAAGGTAGAAACCTATCGCAGGCTATGGCAAGGCGGAACAATGGTAGGGGAAGAAAAAATCTCAACTGATATCTACCAGGGGAAGAAGCAAATTACTGCAGTGCCTAAGGACGCTGGTTTGTAGATAGGCGGTTATGGATAAAGAGTTTTCTGGTCTCTTTATTGTTTATTCAGGAAAGAAAGTGTATAATAGTGTCAAAAGTGTCCGAATACTGATGAAAAATGGTGAAATCTAGCATCATTTCGCAGTATTTGGCAACAAAAACAAAATAAGTTCGTCTATTAGATAAAGTAAATTATACTTACTGGAAAACCCTATGATTGATGGGTAAGGAGGACAACATGGCAAAACGAAAAAAACAAATACGGCTAGGCGGCTTTTTTCTCCTGGTTATGATTGCAGCGGTTCTTTTTATGGGACAAGCTTATCTTGCCGGTCGGCCGGTGACCCTAGCAGAGACAGTCTCTATTACCATTCCTGATGGTTCTGGTACCAAGGCCATTGCCGGGATTTTAAAAGATAACGGCGTTATTCGTTCCGAGAGCGCCTTTGTCCGCTATGTAAAACGGAATGGCTTGGGGCAGGATTTGCGTTCTGGCTCCTATACTTTCAGCGGAGAACAGTCTCTGGCTGATATCTGCAGCGCCCTTAAAAAGGGTAGAGGTAATGCCACAGAAGTACGGGTAACCATCCCAGAAGGTTTGACGGTAGAACAGACTGCAGAAATCTTTGCTGATAAAGGCTTGGTGGATAAAGATAAATTTATTGATTATACTTTAAATGGAGATTTCCCTTATGATTATCTGCCAGCCAAGGGGACCCCGGAACGCTTAGAAGGGTTCTTGTTCCCGGATACTTATCAAATCTCTACTGCTTGGGATGAAGAAGATATCGTCAATATGCTGCTAAAACAGTTTGATAAAGTATTTACAGAAGAGTGGCGGGAAAAAGCCGAGGCAGACGGCAGAAGTATTTATGAAGTGGTAACGCTGGCTTCTATCGTGGAACGAGAAGCAAAAGTCGCCGGGGACCGTCCTATTATTGCCGGCGTATTCTTAAATCGTCTTGATATTGGCATGAAGCTGGAGTCTTGCGCTACGGTACAATATGCGCTGGGTGAGGTAAAGCCAGTATTGTTGTATAAGGATTTAGAAATCGACTCTCCTTATAACACATACAAAAACCAAGGCTTAACACCGACGCCGATTGCAGCACCAGGGAAGGCTTCTTTAGAAGCTGCTTTATATCCGACGGAAAGCGACTATCTCTTTTTCTTGGCAAAGCCGGATGGTTCTCACTTCTTTAGTAAGACATTGGCAGAACACAATGCTGCTAAAAATAAATATTTGAAATAGCTTATAGCATTATGAAGAAAGAAACAAAGTCTACCGAACAAATAACATCTGCCATAGCTTCTCTATTGCCTCAGGTTGCTGCTGTATGCCAGCAGGATTATGTAGCTCTCATTGATGCGGACAGTGTAGCATTGCTGGGGAAAGTGCTGAAAAAAATCCACTGCAGGCGGCTTTTAGAAATTGGCTCTGGGTATGGTTATTCTGCTCTTTCTTTTCTGCAATTTATGCTGGCAGAAACAGAAAATATAGAAAAAATTTCTATAACAACCATAGAACGGCTGCAGTCTCGCTGGGAACAAACAAGTCATTATGTTTCGTTGGCTGGTGCAGAAGACTTTATCTGTTGCATGTTGGGAGAAGCGCCTGAGGCCTTTTCCTATCTGGATAAAAGTCAAAAATGGGATTGTATCTTTATGGATGCGGCTATGGGACGCTATGGAGATTTCTGGTTGCAGCTGAAAGATTTTTTAACACCTAATGGTATTTTTATTGCGGATAATATTAATCTTCATGGCGTCTTAGATAAATTACCAGAAGAATTGCCTCGCCGTCACCGTACTATGGCCAAACGTCTGAACGCCTTTCTACAGATGATAGATGATGACGTAGAATGGCAATATCAGCGGTATGATTATGGAGAAGGCTTATTAATAATCTATCGATGTCAAGGGCTGTAGCTATATGATTTTGAAAGGTTTGAATGGATGATGATAAAAAAACCGGAATTATTAGCACCGGCAGGAAACCTGGAAAAGTTAAAATTTGCTATTATCTATGGAGCGGACGCCGTTTACTTGGGAGGAGAAGCTTTTGGCCTTCGGGCTGGTGCCGGTAACTTTTCTTTTGCGGATATGGCTGAAGGGGTTGCCTTTGCCCATGAGCGAGGCCGGAAAGTTTATGTGACGGTAAATATCTTTGCCCATAACCAGGATTTAACTGGGCTAGCGGATTACTTACAGTCGATTGAAAAAATAGGTGTTGATGCTATTTTAGTATCAGACCCCGGTGTTTTTCAGATAGCTCAGGGAGTGGTGCCAATGCTGCCGATACACATCAGTACCCAGGCCAATAATACCAACTGGCGGACGGCTATGTTTTGGCAGCAACTAGGGGCTGAGCGTATCGTCCTCGCCAGGGAGCTTTCCCTTTCGGAGGTGGCTGAGATTGCTGCCAAGTGTCAGGAGACTGGCATGGAAACAGAAATGTTTGTCCACGGGGCGATGTGTATTTCTTACTCTGGACGATGTCTTCTCAGCAACTTCATGGTAGGAAGGGACGCGAACCAAGGGGATTGTGCTCATGCCTGCCGCTGGCGTTACCGTCTCCAAGAAGAAAAGCGAGATGGGGAATATATGGATATAGAGGAAGACGCTCGCGGTACCTACATTATGAACAGCAAGGATTTATGTCTTTTAGAATATTTACCGGAAATCATCTCTGCTGGCGTAGATAGCTTGAAAATAGAGGGCAGGATGAAAAGTCCTTATTATGTGGCAAATACAGTACGGATTTATCGTGCAGCGATCGACGCTTATTGTGCGGACCCGGAAGGCTATCAATACCATCCAGAATGGAAAGAAGAACTGGCAAAGGTTAGTCATCGGGACTATACAGATGGTTTTGCCCTGGGGAAACCGGGCGCCGATGCCCACCGCTATACAGATGGCGGGTACCTGCGTAATTATTCTTTTGTAGGGCTGGTGCGGGGGCAAGATGATGATTATATCTGGGTAGAACAGCGGCATAAAATAAGCCTGGGGGATACCCTGGAGATGATAACGCCTGCAGGAGATGTGTATGAATGGCAGGTAGAGCAGCTGGTGGATAAGGACCGAAAGCCGATTGTATCAACGCCTCATGCTCAAATGCTTTACGGTATTCCTTGGCAGGGAGCAGTGCCTGCTTGGTCTATCCTGCGGCAAAGAGAGATAAAATAGAGAACCCATAGCAAAAAGGAAGGTGGATATTATGACAGATATCAAAGAGGCTTTAAAACTGGCAGGCGAAAATGGTGTGCGGGTGCGTGTAAACCCCAGTAATATTGATTTATTAAACAAACTATTAGAGGGCTATGATAACCATTGCATGGTAACAACATTAGACGCACAAAGAGGGGACCTAGTGGTGTGGTCCACTTCTGATACGAAACATGGAGTGATTAAGGTGTTAAAAGAAATGCCTTTCTTCGTAAAATTTTGTCCGGAAGAAGACAGCCTTACCTGCTGATAGCAGCAGCATTTCGTTAAAATTTGAAATTTTATAAAAGTTTGGTATAATAGAGTCGTTGAATGCCAAGTTTGGTTTATGATGATACAAAAATAAAAAAGGGGTGAAACAATGAATAGAAGAGCATTAAAAGCATTATGTATTGGTTTGGTTCTCTTATTTTCATTGAGTATTTTTGCAGGTTGTTCCAGAGACGAAATAGGCTTTTACACCATGTTAAAAGCACAGTCTACGATGAAAGGCAGTGTGGAGGTTTCTTCTAATGTGAAACTGGAAATTACTGCTGATGACCCTGAATGGCAGGAAATGGTGGGTTCTTCTGATATGGCGCAAGCTTTATCCGGTATGCAAATCGTTGTGACGGAAAAAGCAAACTTAGATGATATGTCCGAAGAAATGAATGTGACATTAATCATTGGCAAGCAAGAAACCAATATTGGCACCATAAAATTAGTAGATGGTGTTCTCTACTTTAACAACAAAGAAATGTTAAAAGCATTAAAAGGTGTGCTTCCATTGGAAACCTATAACGCCATAGAAAAAGCCGGTCAAGGTAAAGAATGGGTTTCTGTAGATATGATGGAGTTTGCACTGGATAGAAGTAATCCTTTGGCTGGAAATTACAGTGAAGAAAGCCGCCTTATCTTAAATACCTATTTTGATTTTATGGATACTTTCTTCTTACAGGGGTATCGGAATTATTCTTCCGGTCTGGTATCAAAGACAGGCGATACTTATCAGTTGACTTTGACGGATAAAGATTTAGCAGAGTTTATTCGCAGTGCTGGCCTATATAGTGTTGCTAATATCAAAGATGTCGGCAGTGCCTTGAAATCTTTTATCAACAGCACCAGTGCAGAAGGTAGAGAACTTCTTTTTGGTACGACAGGTATTTCTACTGCAGAAATTGATGACCTTATCCGAGAAACAGTAGAAACCAAAGGGGAATTAAACGAACTAATCAATGAAGTATCCGCTCTAATTGATGAAAACTTCTTGCCGCTCATTAAGGGCAGCAAATATGTACAGACCATCGAGGGTACAGAAAACGGCTACTTGAATACCATTGATATGAATTTGGCCATCAATGATAAAAATGGCGACAATGTTATTAACATTTTGCTGAAAGGCGCTAGCTCTACCAAACGGATATCTACTGTAAAAATCACTGCGCCTGAAGATGTGATTAGCTGGGCTGATATGAAAAAAGATATGCCTTCCAGCAAGGGTATTCGCATCTTTAACGATAAAAGCTATGTGATGAATGAAAAAATTGAATTGGGTATTACGTCTATTCCTCAAGACCATAAATTTGGTTTCATGTCTGATTTGTTAGAAAAAGATGGTTATCGTTATTATCCGCTGCGGCAGATAGGGGAAGCCCTTGGTCAAGAAGTAGGTTGGAGTGACTCCGCACAAACTGCTTATGTAGTGAATGCAGAAGGTGCTCGCGTTAGCTTCACCGGTATTGAAAAAGATGGTACCATGTATATCAAAATCCGGGATTTCGAAAAAATTGGTTATAAAGTGGAATGGGATGAAACTGCCCAAAGCATGTATATTTACCGGTAGTGGAAATTTTATGTAATAAAACAGGTATATGACGGTAAAGTCATATACCTGTTTTATTGAAATTCTAGCGAAGAAAGGAAGTTGCCTATGGGGCGAAGCAGCGGCAGCAGAAGTTTTGGAGGGCGCTCTGGCGGCAGTAGAGGTTTTCATACGCCTCGTGCTGCCCATACAGCCAATATGACGCGAACAGGATATCGACCATACCGCAGCATATTTGGTGAGGGCGGCTCGTCTAATGATAATGATAATAACAATCATAATCATAATGGTGCTCCCCAGCGAAAAAAAAGTTTTATCATTTGGCTGCTGTTATTTCTTTGGTTTGCAGGCATCGGCGGCTTCTTGTTTATAGACAGCCATCCTGTTCCGGAGGTAAGGAGCACTATAGACCGTACGCCCTTGGTCGGAGCGGTCAATCAAACGGCTTGGTATGAAGATAACTTAGATTGGGTTATTTATGAACAAGTACTGATTGACGGACTAGCGGATTTTTATGGTAGAACAGGGGTTCAGCCTTTTGTGTTGTTAGTACCTTATGATACACATTATTGGCAGGGAAATGAAATTGATGAGGCGGTAGTTGACAGTTATTTAAACAATTACTATAACAGCCATTTTACAGATGAGGCACATTTTCTTCTCGCTTACTTTGCCAGTGCAGAAGATAGCATAACAGAAATGGATGGAACTTTTTATTATCTTTGCGGGTATGAGGCGGAGACGGTTCTGGATGATGAAGCGACTGATGTTTTCTGGACTTATCTGAAATATTATTACAGCGACACCTCTTATGGCTTAGAAGCTATGATTGGCAATGCCTTTGCAGATACGGCAACAGTGATTATGGGGTCTCCAGCCGTTAATACCAATGGTAATGCTAATGGCGTAAATTGGAAAAATCTAGAGAATTATGGCGGCTTGCTATTACTTATTCTAGTGGTTGTCCTTGTAGTGCTAATTCTGGTTATTTTGTTTGCTGTAGCCATAGGAAAAAGAGAGCAAAGAATGCTGTCGGAGGCCGGGGCGGACGCTGCTGTTGTTGATGCAGCTGTAGCAAGTCCTGCAGGTGAGCCGAAGGAAAGTAGCAAAGAAGATGAGGATTGCAAAGAGGCTGTAAATAGCAGTGAAGACGATGAAATATAAAAGATTAGATAGATTGAAAAGAAATGAAGGCGTGAAAGATGATTATTAAAACCAAAGAAGAATTAGAAGGCTTAAAGGCTTCCGGTAGAGTCGTAGCTCTTACGTTGCAGGAAATGGCCAGAGAATTAAAACCGGGGGTGACTACTGCTTATCTGGATCAGATTGCTGGTCAGGTTCTGTCTGCCCATGGTGCTATTTCTGCGCCAAAGAGTGAATATGACTTTCCCGGTATTACTTGTATCAGTGTTAATGACGAAGTAGCCCATGGTATCCCTGGCCCTCGTGAGTTACAGCCGGGAGATTTGGTAAACTTAGATGTATCCGCCTCTTTGAATGGATTTTTCACGGACCATGGCATGACCTTTATGGTGCCGCCTGCTGATAAAGTAGGGGAAAAGCTGCTGCTTGCTTCTCGTCGCGCCTTAAAAAAAGCCATCTCTGTAGCTATTGCTGGGAATAAAATTAATCACATTGGTTATGTAGTGGAAACAGAAGCCAAAGCCTTTGGTTTTACCACCATTCGCAATCTGTGTGGTCATGGGGTGGGGCGTGCGCTTCATGAAGAACCATCTGATATTCCAAACTATTATGACCCGATGGACAAGCGTATCTTAAAGGCAGGTACGGTTCTTGCCATTGAGACTTTTGTCGGAGAAAAGGAATATTTCGTTGAGGAGGAGGAAGAAGGAGGCTGGCTCTTAAAAACACCAAAACGGACTCGTGCGGCCCAATTTGAACATACCGTGGTAATCACCGAGGGAAAGCCTATTATCGTAACCCAATTAGATGAGAAATAAACGAAAGAAATTATAATAGAAAAACCTATGGCTATCTTATCTGCAGCCATAGGTTTTTCAGTTTCGTAGGGGAGTTTTTGTGGTACAATAAGAATATTAAAAAGAAAGGATTATCCCGTATGAAATATCGCATTTTCATTGTAGAGGATGATAAGGCCATTGCTGAGGCTATAAAAGGGCAATGTGAAAAATGGGACCTGGAAGGCGTGTGTGTAGAAAATTTCCATCAAGTTTTATTGGAGTTTGCTGCAGCTGCTCCTCATCTGGTGCTGCTGGATATCGGACTGCCTTGCTTTAATGGGTATCATTGGTGCGGTGAAATCCGCAAAATATCAAAGGTTCCTATCATTTTTCTTTCTTCTGCTGCTGATAATATGAATATCGTCATGGCTATGAATATGGGTGGTGATGACTTTATCGCAAAGCCTTTTGACCAAACGGTATTGATGGCAAAGATACAAGCACTATTACGCCGCACATATGATTTTGCCGGGGAGACTGCCGGTATCTTACAGCATCGAGGGGCCATCTTAAATTTAGGCGACCACAGCCTTCGTTATCAGGGAACGGAAATAGAACTCTCTAAAAATGAATATCGTATTTTATTGCTTTTATTAGAAGCTAAGGGGAATGTGGTCAGCCGCAGCCGTCTCATGGAAGGCCTATGGCAGACCGATTGTTTCGTGGATGATAACACGCTGACGGTAAATATTAATCGTTTGCGGAAACGCCTGGAACAGGTGGGCTTAGCAGATTTTATTACTACGAAATTTGGTGAGGGGTATCTAATCCTATGAGAAAAGAAAATGAGACGAAACGGCTGCCATTTTTTTTCGACTATTGCAGAGAGCGCCGCAAGGGGGTATTGCGTTCTCTGCTCTTTTGCAGTATCTTTGGGTTTGTTTTCCTGCTCTATCATTTACCATTTGATGCGGTGCTGTATCCTTCTCTTTTATGCGGTGGCTTAGGAGGGCTCTTTTTGCTCTCTGATTATCACAAAGCTTATATGAGGCACTGTCACCTGGTAAAGATGAGAAATCTTTCTGCTGCGGTAATGGACTGTTTTCCGGAGGCAGGAGGTGTTCTTGGGCAGGATTATCAAGAGATTATCCAAAGGCTGAGGAAGGAGCAGCAGTCCTTAACGAACCAGCTAAATGCTCAATATGATGACTTAATTGCTTACTATACCATGTGGGTGCATCAGATAAAAACGCCTATTGCTGCCATGAGGCTGTATCTGCAAAACGAGGATACGGAATTTTCTCATAAAATAGCAAGAGAATTGCAGCGGATTGAACAATATGTGGAAATGGTTTTGGTTTATTTGCGACTAGACACTGCAGAAACAGATTATGTGATTAAAGAGTTGGATATGGATAAAATAATCAGTGAGGCTGTTAAGAAGTTTTCTATCCAATTCATTGAAGGAAAAATCAGCTTAGTTTATGAGCCGTTATTGGTAACGGTGGTGAGTGATGAAAAGTGGCTATCTTTCGTTATCGAGCAGGTTTTGTCTAATGCGCTGAAGTACACGCCTGAGGGTGGGACTATTCGAATATCTCTTGTTTCGCCTAAGGTACTTTGCATTGCAGACACTGGCATGGGTATTGCACCGGAAGACTTACCGCGGGTATTTACCAAAGGCTATACCGGGCACAACGGCAGAACGGACAAGCGAGCAAGCGGTATTGGTCTTTCTCTTTGTAAAGAGATTTGTGATAAGCTGGGACACGATATCACCATTTCTTCTGCATTAGGGGAAGGTACAAGTGTACGGATTGATTTGCAGCAGGAGGGTGTGATAGTCGAGTAGCAGGCTTTTCATCTAATTCTTACACAGATGTAAGAAATTATTAGGAAATGTAAGGCAAAGCAATGTTATTACATTTCCTTTTTTGTCATAATAAAGACGATAAATTACCGGTATTAGGGTAAGGAGGTTCTGGATAAGATGACCATATTAGAAGTAACTGGTTTGAAAAAAACATATACCACTCGTTTTGGTGGCAATAAAGTAGAGGCATTAAAAAATGTAAACTTTACGGTAGAGCAGGGTGAATATGTGGCTATTATGGGGGAGTCTGGTTCTGGGAAAACTACACTGCTAAATATTCTGGCAGCGTTGGATAAGCCTACCAGCGGCAGCGTTATTTTAGATGGCCAGGACTTAGCTAGTATTAATCAGGCAAAAGCTGCAGCTTTTCGTCGGGATAATTTGGGCTTTGTCTTTCAGGAGTTTAATTTGTTAGATACTTTTACCTTGGAAGATAATATTTATCTGCCATTGGTGCTGGCGGGAAAGCGCTATGAAGAGATGACGGAGAGACTGGCGCCTATTGCTGCTCAGCTAGGCATTGCAAACCTCTTGAAAAAGTATCCTTATGAAGTATCCGGCGGGCAAAAGCAACGAGCGGCTGTGGCTAGGGCCATCATCACTCACCCAAAGCTGGTGTTGGCAGATGAACCGACGGGAGCTTTAGACTCTAAGGCGACTGATGAATTATTACGATTATTCAGTGCGATTAACGAAAGCGGGGAGACTATCCTCATGGTAACTCACTCGGTAAAAGCAGCAAGCCAAGCAAAACGGGTGCTGTTTATTAAAGACGGCGAGGTGTTTCATCAGATTTATCGAGGGAACGCTACCAGTGAACAGCTCTATCAGAAAATATCAGACACGCTGACAATGCTTGCAACAGGTGGTGACCGACAATGAAAAAGAGCGTTTACTTGCAGCTGGCAATAGATGGTATCCGTAAAAACCGTCGGCTTTATCTGCCGTATATGTTGACGGGTGCCATCATGATGATGATGTTTTACATCTTGGCTTTTCTTGCTACATCACCCTTGCTATCCCATATGCGGGGCGGTACCCCACTATCAATTATTTTACCTATGGGGACGACGGTTATTGCCGTTTTTTCCTTGTTATTCCTCTTTTATTCCCAGTCATTTTTAATCCGGCAGCGGAATAAAGAGTTTGGCCTTTATCATGTGTTGGGTATGGATAAATGGAATATTTGCCGTATTCTTTTCTGGGAAAATCTCTTAGTTGCTGTTTGTTCTATAGTTTCTGGGGTAGCGTTGGGGATAGCTTTTTCTAAAATAGCCGAAGTTAGTCTCTTAAATATTTTGCGGGAAGAGATTGATTACCATCTTAGTGTGGGATTGGGGGCTTTAATCGAAACAGTCCGTATTTTCGGTCTTATCTATTTGCTGTTGTTTGTTTATGCCCAGGTACGGGTATATTTCTCCAATTCATTGGAATTATTACTCAGTGCTAAAACTGGGGAATGCCCGCCTAAAGGTAATTGGCTTTTTGCATTGATAGGTGCTGTTGTCTTAGGGATTGCTTATTATCTTGCTGTATCTATCCAACATCCGTTGCAGGCGCTGCTTACTTTCTTCGTTGCAGTGATTATGGTCATCATTGCCACTTACTTATTGTTTATTACGGGTTCTGTGGTGTTTTGCCGATTGTTGCAAAAGAACAAACATTATTATTATAAGCCAAACCACTTTGTCTCAGTATCTTCTATGGTTTATCGTATGAAGCGAAATGGTGCCGGGCTTGCTTCTATCTGCATTTTAAGCACCATGGTATTGGTGACCCTTTCCAGCACGGCCAGTCTCTACCTGGGCATGGAAGATAGCATTAACGATATGTGCCCCTATGATATCAATGTAGAGATTACTTTATATGAGCCGGAGCTATTTCAGGCAGAGACTTTTAATAGTTATCGCTGCATCATAGCAGATACTGGTGTAGCGGAGACGGTGCATCGGGAATACCCTATGGGGGAAATCCTTGGCGTTATCGGTGATGACGGGATTTTCTTTGATATGGAGGTTTTACATGATTTTTCTCCAAATGCTTATGGCCGGATGGTCAATGTGCGCTTGCTGCCGGTAGCAGACTATAATCGGATTATGGGGACAAATGAAAGCTTAGCTGTGGGGGAATGTCTCCTTTATCGCACGGAAAAACCCTATACCAATGATACCTTTGCCATTGGTAATGAGACGAACTTGCAAGTAAAAAAAGTTCTGCTGGAATTTTTTGCTGAGGGTAGAAGCACGGTAGAACTGGAACCGGCTATCTATCTGGTTGTTTCAGATTTAGATACCGTGCGGAGCTTGGTGGTTTCAGCCAACACGGAAGCAGGTAATAGTATTGGTAATCTAATCTGGAAATATGGCTTTGACACTAATTTGCCAGAAACTGAACAAATTGCTTTTAGCCGAAAACTAGGAGACTCTATCCGCGCTCATTTTTATGATGCAGACGATCATTTGATTTCCAATTATTCTTACGGTGTTGATAGTAAGGCGGCTAATCGGGAGGATTTCTTAAATGTGTATGGCAGTTTGCTTTTCTTGGGGGTTATGCTTAGCAGTGTCTTTGTATTTGCTGCTGTGTTGATTATTTACTATAAGCAAATCTCTGAGGGGTATGAAGACCAATCTCGTTTTGAAATTATGCAGAAAGTGGGTATGACAAAGAAAGATATCCGTAAAAGTATCAATTCACAAATTCTGACAGTATTCTTTTTACCGCTTGCTTTTGCGGGGTTGCATTTGGCTTTTGCTTTCCCGTTGGTTTTTAAGATTTTGCAGTTATTGAAGCTACAGAATGTTGCTTTACTTGCTACAGTGACTTTTAGCTGCTTCCTAATATTTGGTCTATTTTATGCCATTGTATACAAGTTGACTGCTGGCGCTTATTATCGCATTGTTAGTGGTTTACAGGACGTATAAAATAAAAGGCTCCCTAGTTAATGGGGAGCCTTTTTGTTTATTGTAGCTCTATTGAGTTGCTGGTGCTTTTTTCTGTGGTATGACTTCTTTGGGCGATAGGTATTCTTTGTCTGGTTTTCTTGGGCGCGGCAGTTTGATTTAGGAGTCTTACGGTAAGATAAGCTGCAAGGGAAGCCATGAAAACTGCGCTCAGTTTTGTTGGTAGATTTTCAGTGATGGATAGCTGATTGGCTCCTAAAAGAAGCAGCGAAAATGCCAGGCAAATAAAACCATTCGCTAAAGGCAGAAGGGGATATCTATGGCCTGCAATAAACGAGATAATCAAGGAAGACAGATAAATGTCTGTCAGATAAACCATGGTAGCCAAAGTCTGGAAATGCTCTATTTTCCATTGAAAGAAATAGGCGAGAGTACCTAAGAAGAAGGTAGTAGCGCCAAGAAAAATAGCGTCTATAAAAAGACCTGCAATCAGAAAGGGAACTGGCCGGATTTTGCGGGTTTTTCTCTTCGTACTGCGTGAGATATTATGATTTTTAGGGTGGTTCATTATACTATTCCTCTCCCGTGTAAATGTATGACAATCTGGTGTAAAATATGGTAAAATATAAATGGTAAGTAATAAATGATGTGATAGATAGAAAAATAGTTTTTTGACTATGAATAGGAGATACTTTATGGAACCATTTGTTCTTTATCATTGTCTCAATGAAGATTTACTTTTTTCATTATATCAAAAGGGAAAATTAAATCCTAGAGCTTGGGGCGAATTTTATCAGAAATTGTATAATTTTGCCATAAATTGTGGTTGGCAGGACCATATTTGGCCTCGCTATTTATTTCATTTGGTTTTAACGGCAGAGAATATTTTTACCCAGACGGCTGCTGTGACTGACGCTAATGTGGTGAACCCGGCTCTTTTGCAAATAGCGCAAAAAGAATTGTTACAAATCAAAGAGTGTTTTACTTTGCCAGAGGATGCAGCCTGGCAATGGGAACGGGCGCTTGCTAGGGATTTTTCCGGTTGCGGCAGCGGGCTGCAGGAGCAAAAACAAGCACAAAATATCTTTGCAGGGATAGAGGATAGCTTGTTTCAATCCTATTTACAAAGTCAGTCAGTTGCTGTTTTTTTACCGCAGTTACTAGCGTTTCATAATCAGTATGGTTATGGGCAGATGACACTGACTAATTTTTGGCAGTGGCAGGATAAACTTTTGCCAGTGGTGCAACCTGACGCTGGAAAGCTATCTGATATTATCGGTTATGAGCGGCAGAAACAGGCAGTGTTAGAAAATACGGAAATTCTTTTGCGAGGATATCCGGCTAATCATTTGCTGCTTTATGGGGAACGAGGTACGGGGAAATCTTCTTTGGTAAAGGCAGTAGCCAGCCATTATCAAGATTGTAAGTTAAAGCTGGTCGAAGTCCATCGCCATGCTTTGCATACTATGGGGGATTTGATAGAATATCTCAGGAAATATCCTTATCGTTTCATTCTCTTTTTGGATGACTTATCTTTCGAGGAAGAAGACGAAGACTATAAAGTATTGAAAAATCTCTTAGACGGCGGGGTGAAAGCTATCCCGGAAAATATTGTTATCTATGCCACTTCTAACCGGAAGCACCTGATTAAAGAAACGTGGCAGGATAGGGCGGGGGAAGAGGAAATCTCCAAAGATGGTATGACGGAAAAGCTTTCTTTGGTGCATCGTTTTGGTAAGACCATTACCTTTGCGGCGCCTAGCCAAGAAGAATATTTAGGCATTGTCAAAGAGTTGGCAGCGCAAAACCATGTTGATATCTCCTGGGAGACCCTGGAACAGGAAGCGATATTGTGGGAACGGCGCTATCATAGCCGCTCCGGGCGGACGGCAGTGCAGTTTATCCGTGACTTTATGGGAAGAGCACAGCTCAATAAAAAATAGAATTATTTTTTGACATAAAAAAAGAAGGTAAAAATACCTTCTTTTTCTTTTAGTATTAGTTCTTAACTTCTGCAAGTTTTTCAATGGCTTCTGTTTCTGTCGCAACAAAGAAAAAATCTTTACCTTGATTAGACTCATAGATAAAATCCTGCAACGGCTTGCTGGTATAGTGGGAATAATCGCCCCAAATGGCTACTTTTACTTGGTAATTGATGAATTTTTGTAAGATTTCTCCTGCAAGCCCAGTGCTGAGAATGAAAAAGTCTTCTGTAATTAATTTTTTGCTGATAACGATCTTATTGGCTCCGGTTTCATATTTTACGGTCATTACCAAGTCTAAAGCTGATTGGGTATCTGTAATGATTTTTTTATCATCAGAAACGACAGCAATATCTGTATGTTGACGATGAATTGTTTCGATTTTCATGAAACCTCCTAATATTAATTAAATTTTTATAAAAAGAATAGAGAAAAGATAACGGTAAAAATCCCGGCAAAGCCAATGGAAAGGCCTGCCATAGCGCCTTCCAGCTCGCCGATTTTCACTGCTTCACTGGTGCCGGAGACATGGCTGCAGGTGCCAAGGGCGATACCCACAGAGACGCTCTCTTTCATGCGGAACAGCTTGATGAAGACAGGGCAGATAATCATACCCATAATGCCGGTAAAGACTGCTGCTGCTACCGTAATAGGAACGATGCCGCCCAGCTGTTTAGAGATTTCTATGGCGATAGGGGTGGTAACAGACTTGGGCAGCAGTGAAAGGGTAATATCCTTATCTAGACCAAACAATTTGCACATAAGAAAAATGCTGGCCATGGCAGAGATTGCGCCTACTGATGTACCGATCAGGACAGGCAACATGTTTTTCTTTAATGCTTCCAGCTGGTGATACATGAGGACTGCAAGAGCGGCGGTAGCTGGGGCTAAGAGCATATTGATAACAGAACCGCCAATATTATAAGTTTCTAAAGAAATGCCTAATAGTTTCATGATTAAAATAACGAAACAGATGTCAAATAAGATAGGATTTAACAGGGGACTCTTGGTTTTCTTGTTGAGCCATTTGCCTATCTCGTAACCTAGGATGGTGATGGCGATACTAAAAAGGGGTGACTCTATAATTTCTCTCATGGTCTCTTTTCTCCTTTCAGGGTAGTGCTATGTTTTGCCTGCCAGGCGACTACTAACTTTACCGTGGCAAAAGTGACGAAAAAAGTGATAATGGTAGAGAAGAGGCAGACCAGAAAAATAGGTAGTAAGCTATCCTTCATAATGGGGTAACTCTCTAAAATAGAAACTCCTGCCGGTACAAAGAAAAAGGCCATATTGGCTAGGAGAAAGCCGGTAAAATCCTGGATTTTTTCTGGTTTTATTACCTTCATCGATAGCAATATAAATAAAATAATCATGGCGATGATGTTGCCGGGGAAAGGAAATGGCAGTACCAGAGAGATAGCTTGTCCTAATAGACAGATGAAAAATAAAAGGGCGATTTGCATACAAATATTCATAAATTGAACCTCAGTTTCTGATTGTTTCTAATTGATGACGTTTCATATCATTTCTGCTTATTATAGAATTGTTTATGAAAAAAGGCAATAAAAAAGAGAGGCGTTTTAGCGCCTCTCTTTTGCAGTTATTCTCCTAAAACTACTTGCTGATGAACTTTCTTGCCTTTGCGGAGAAGGGCTGCTCCCTCTGGAAAGTCTGCCAAAGTAATTTTTTGGTCAAAGGCGTTGACCCGTTCATTATTCAGGTATACGCCGCCTTCTTGGACTAATCTTCTGCCATCGCTTTTGGATTTGATTAGCCCTGCTAAAGTTAGTAAATCCAAAATGGTAGTGTCGGCTGTAATGTCATTTTTGCTGATGGTAACAGAAGGGATGTTGGACTTATCTGCGCTATTACCAAAGAGAGCAGCGGTGGCTTCTTGAGCGGTTTTTGCTGCTTCTTCGCCGTGGACTAATTTGGTAACTTCATAAGCGAGTACTGCTTTTGCCTCATTGATGGCAGCGTCTTGTAGTGCGCCCAGCCGTCTTACTTCTTCCATAGGTAGGAAAGTGAGGAGCGCCAAGCATTTTTCTACATCGGCGTCGTCTACATTGCGCCAGTATTGGTAAAATTCATAAGGAGAAGTCTTTTCAGCGTCCAGCCAGAGCGCGCCGCTTTCTGTTTTACCCATTTTTTTGCCGGCGCTGTTGGTGAGCAGCTTAAATGTGAGACCGTAGACTTGGGCTTCTTCTTTTCTTCTGACTAGGTCTACACCATAGATGATATTGGACCATTGGTCGTTGCCACCTAATTCTAATTTACAGTTGTATCTTCTGTAAAGCTCTAAAAAGTCATAGCTTTGCATGAGCATATAGTTAAACTCTAAGAAAGATAAGCCTTTTTCTAAGCGGCTTTTAAAACATTCTGCTGTGAGCATGCGATTTACGGAGAAGTGAGCGCCTACTTCCCGTAAAAACTCAATGTAATTCAAATCCAACAGCCAGTCACCGTTGTCCACCATGCGGGCGCCGTTGTCTCCAAAATCAATGAAGCGGCTCATTTGCTTTTGGAAGGATTTTACATTATAGTCGATTTGTTCTTTGGTAAGCATCTTCCGCATATCTGTTCTGCCGGATGGGTCGCCTATCATACCAGTACCGCCGCCGAATAAAGCAATGGGACGGTGTCCGGCCCGCTGCATGTGCATCATCACCATGATTTGGATGAAATGCCCTACATGGAGACTATCTGCTGTCGGGTCAAAGCCAATATAAAAGGTAACCTGTTCCTTCCCTAAAAGGTCGCGGATTTCTTCTTCATTGGTAGCCTGTTCAATGTAACCTCTTTCTTTTAATATATCATAAACATTTTGTTTTGCTTGTGTTTCACTCATGAATAAATGGCTCCTTTCCTATATCCAACTATACTGCCATAAAGCTAACATATAGCTATCATAAGGTTTTCCTTGGCCTTTGTCAAGGTACAGCAGTTATTCCGGTGAGGAGTTTCTTATGGCTTAATCGTATGGTTCATTTTATTTAAAAATTTAAGAATTCTTAAGAATTTGGCAATCTTTTTCTGTTTTGTTTTTAGGAAGTTTATATTATAATAGGGAGAGAAATTTTTGGTGAGGTATTTTATATCGTTTCAGATATTCAGATATATGGAATAAGGGGAGAGATATATGAAAATCAATCAACTGGGAAAAACAGACTTGTTTGTAAGCGAGCTATGTTTTGGTGCATTGCCTATGGGGCCGCTGCAGATGGGGGTATCTGTGGATGATGGGGCTAGGTTATTGGCAAAAGCCATAGATAGTGGCATTAACTTTATTGATACAGCGGAAATGTATGGTACCTATGAACATATTCGCAAAGGTATCCAGGGCCATAGCGGAGAAGTGATTATCAATTCCAAATCTACCGCATGCGATTATCAGACCATGGAAAAGTCTATCCAAGACGCATTAGCTGCGCTAGGTAGAGATTACTTAGATATTTTCCTCTTGCATGGGGCAAGAGCCGGTGCTGATGTTTTTAGTGAACGAGCAGGGGCCTGGCAGTGCCTCATGGACTACAAAGAGAAGGGGTATCTGCGGGCTATCGGCCTTGCTACTCATCATGTAGGGGCGGCCGCTAATGCTGCAAAAGAACAAGAGCTGGATGTCCTCTTTCCTTTAATCAATAAAACGGGCATTGGTATCATAGGTGGCGGTGTGGCTGAAATGCTTACATCTATAGAAATGTGTCACAAAGCGAGCAAAGGTATTTATGCTATGAAGGCTTTAGGTGGCGGTACCATGCTAGATGATATTCCTGGTAATATTCAATTTGTGCGGGATATTCCAGGGATATCAGCTGTTGCCTTGGGTATGGTCAATGAAAAGGAACTTAATATGAATTTGAAAATCTTTAACGGGGAAGCTCTTGCCCCTGAAGATTTGACGGATTGTAAAAGCGGCAAACGATTGACCATCTTAGAGGCTTGTACTGGTTGTGGTACTTGTATTGCGACTTGTCATAATAATGCTTTATATTTTGACGAGGCAACAACAGGAAAGAAAAAACCCCAGGTGTATCAAGATAAATGCCTACTTTGTGGCTATTGTACCAAAGCTTGCCCTGGATTTTATATTCGTCTTGTATAATTGTGTCGTTTTGTTGAAATAAACTTTTGCAGAAAGCAAGTTTTTTTCAAAAAGAAGGAAACTTTTCAGAAAGCTTTTTCGTCTAAGGATTGAAATAAAATATCATCAACAAGAAAGATAGTGTCCACCAGGAATGAAGGGCATGAGGTGAAGGCATGGCGTTATTAGAGTTACAAGATATTACACGCACATTTGTCAATGACCAGGTAGAAACAAAAGTCCTCAAGGGGATTAACCTTAATGTAGAAAAAGGGGAATTTGTTTCTATCATGGGGGCGTCTGGTTCAGGAAAATCCACATTGCTGAATATTATCGGCTGTCTGGATAGGGCTACCAGCGGTACTTATGTGGTAAATAGTGTATTAGTTGATAAATTAAGTGAAAACGAACTAGCAGATATGCGTAATCGGGAAATGGGTTTTGTTTTCCAAAGCTTCCATTTATTGAAGAATTTGACAGCAAGGGCCAATGTAGAGCTGCCGCTCATTTATCGTGGTATGAGTGGTGAAGAACGGAAAACGCGGGCTATTAAGGCATTAGAGCGGGTAGGCCTCGGGCACCGTATGGACCACTACCCCAAGCAAATGTCAGGGGGGGAACAGCAGCGGGTAGCCATTGCCCGTTCTATTGTAGGGGATCCTAGCTTTATGCTGGCGGATGAACCTACTGGTGCTTTGGATACCAAAAACACTTGGAATGTGATGGAGCTCTTCTATGAGTTGAATAAAAAAGAAGGCATTACTATCGTTATGGTAACCCACGATACCCAAGTTGCACACTATGCAGATAAGATTATCTGGCTGGTGGACGGCGTGATTGATCGTATCGAAGTAGTGACAGAGGATAAACGGAATAAAGTACGGGCCAAAGCTGCAGTAGTTATCGCAGAAGCAAAACAGAAAGAAAAAACGGACGAGGCCAAGAAGGCGGCTGAAGGCAAGCCTCAGAAACAACAAGAGGAAGAGCCTAAAGCAAAATCAGTTGAGAAGTCTGACTCTAAAAACAAAGAGAAGAAATGGTTCTTTCATAAAAAGAAGCAAGCGTCAGAAGTAGAACCAGAAGTCAAAAACAAAGAACAATCACCCGAAACTTTGCAGGATGCTAATAAAAATACAGATGCTATACATATAGAGGCGAAAGACAATATTGAGGAGGCAAACAAGAATGAATAACACAACGAAAAAAATCGTGACAGTCGGTGTTTTAGGGGTCATTGCCATTGGTGGCTGCTTTTGGGCAGTGAAGCAATTGTTCCCATCTAATCAAGGGGTGAGTGGTCCTCAATATTCCATCCATACGGTGGCTCGCGGTGATATTAATGTAGGGGTAGAGGCTACTGGTAATCTGCATCCTTCTTATGGCGGCAGTATCCAGGTACCTAGAGGCGATAGTTCCAGTGGTGTTTCCAGCTATATCATTGATAAAATTTTAGTAAAAGCGGGCGACCATGTAGATGCTGGGCAGCCCCTGGTGCAGCTTTCTGCTCCTGGACTTGATACCCAATTAGAAACGACACGGGATCAATTAGAGTCGGAACGGAAATCTCTTGCCTCTATGCTCAATGTAGATGTAGACCAAGTGGATAAGGTAGACCCTAATAAAGGGATTTCGCTGACGGCGCCTATTGACGGCCGTGTAACAGAGTTAGAAGTAAAAAACGGCACGGAGGTCAATGCCGGGCAAATCGTGGCGACAGTCGTAAACGATAGCCGTATTGAGTTGGTAGCCAAGCTTTCTGCCACAGAAATCGAAGCCTTACAGGACGACTCCTGCGCTATGCTGCGTTTTCCTGATTTCTATAACGACCCGGTAGAAGCAAAAATTACCGATATTAACAGAACGGCAATCCCTACGCCTAATAAGGAGTTAAATGTCTTTGTTGGTGTTGACGCTAAGATAGAAGGCTATAGCTATGTGTATTGGGTTAATGTAGAGGCGGATAACCCGGGGCTTCTTGCTCCTGAAATGATTGCCCAATTTGGCTTTTATGACAAGGCGGAAAAAGAATTGCCCGTTGACCAGCGGCATATTACCTGGTGTTCTTATTATACGAAAATCGAAAAATACGTAGACCAGGAAGATGTTTTGAGCGGTGTGGAAGGGGTTATCACCAAAACCTTGGTAAAACCAATGGAAATCGTCAAAAAAGGAACGCCTATTGCTACCATGGCAGGGCAGGATGTTCGTGACGAAATCGAAAAACGGTTAGACAGTGTTCGTAAAAAGAAAATTGAACTGAGTAAATTAGAAGCCCAATCTGGTACTTTGACCATTAAATCGCCCAGTGACGGGACTTTACAGGAGTTTGAAAAGCAAGAGGGCGCTTCCGTTAGCCCTGGGGAATGGTTGGGTAGTGTATTCAAAACCTCTGACATCTATATGTATGTGCAGGTAGACGACACTGATATTCTTCTCGTACAGCAAGGTGCAGCCGTTACCGTAACGGTGGACGCTATTCCCGGAGAAAAATTTGAAGGTGTAGTAGAAGAAGTATCTGCTAGCGGCAAAGATGAAAGCGGCGTTACCCGTTTTGAAGTAGGTATCAAAGTAGTAGGGAACGAAAAAGTGCGTTCTGGTATGCAGGGGAAAGCATTTATCGGTGCAGGTTCTGCTGAGGACGTCTTGTTAGTTCCTTTGGAGGCTATCTTTGAAGAAGAAGGGGTAAGAAAAGTAGAAATCTTAGACGCTGATGGCAATGTGCAGGTAGTGCCTATCGAAGTAGGTATGATGAATTCCCGTTGGGCAGAAGTAACTTCTGGACTCTCCGAAGGAGACCAAGTAATTACTGGTAGTACCTCTGACTTGCTTCCTAGTCAACAAGTATCTGGCGGTAATAATAATTTATTTACCGGGAAATAAGGTACTGAACGGACAGGAAGGAGGGGGATTTATGAAAAAAGACTCGTTAGGCAGTTTACGAGTGCGCTTATGGTTTAGTATGCAAATGGCAGCTCACGGCATTATGTCAAACTTTTTACGGTCTGCTCTTACGGTGCTAGGTGTAACCATCGGGGTGGCTTCTGTTGTTGCTCTTATGGGCATTGGGGAAGGTGCTCGGGTATCGGTTATGGACCAATTTGAAAGTTTAGGCTCTAATGTGGTTGTGGTGAAAGCCTCTAAGACCAATTATTATTTCGCCCCTAGCTATGCGGTGGAATTACAAGAGCGGGTGCCAACCTTAAGCGCAGTAACGCCTGTGGTCTATGGTAATGTGAATATGAAATGGCGGCGCACAAAAACGAAAGTGGATGTGTTGGGGGTAAATGAAGATTTCCCTTTCATTCGAGACCAGGGTTTTGCTGCTGGGCAAAACTTTACCTTTCTTCATGTAGAGCAGCGGGCGCCGGTGGTGCTGTTAGGCAGCAACCTAGCTTCGAAGCTAATGAATGGCAGAAGTCCTGTAGGACAGACCATTTCTATTAATGGATTAGACTATCGTATTTTAGGCGTGCTGGCGGCGAAGGGGGAAGGCAAGGCAGACGGTATTGATGATAAAATCGTAATGCCTTATACTTCTGCGCTAAAGGTATTAAATACAAAAAAAATCCCAGAAATCTGGGGAAAAGCTCCAGACACCAACTCGGTAGAACTATCAGTGGTACAGCTTAGCCGTATTATCCGCAAAGAATTGCGTTTAGATGGTAATGTATCCTCTGTCGGTGGTGGTGGAGATATGGAGGGCGGAGAGGCTTCTGTTGACGTTATGGTAGACGGCGATATCATGATAGAAGAACCAATGCCTGCACCTATGCCGGATGAGGGTGATGGTTCTTCTGGCAGTAGTTCCCTTTTAGGTGAGGATCTACCCGTCACAGTAACCAGTTTAAATCAGATGGTGCAAGAAGCAGATAATGCAAATCGTGTGATGACGCTGCTTTTGGGTGGTATTGCTGCAGTATCCCTGCTTGTTGGTGGTCTTGGCATCATGAATATTATGCTGGTAGCTGTTACCGAACGGACCGGGGAAATCGGTGTAAGACGGGCACTGGGCGCGCGGCAAAGCGACTTGATTATCCAGTTTGTTTTAGAAGCTATTTATTTGAGCGCTATCGGTGCCTTCCTAGGTGTGGTCTTTGGTGTGATAGGTTTAGGCATTTTCGACCAATATGGGTTCCACACAGCGGTCAATGCGGCAGCAATCCAAGTTGCAGTGTTTATGGCTATCGGTTGCGGTTTAATCTTTGGGGTATACCCGGCAGTATCGGCCTCTTCCATTCCACCAGTAGAAGCGTTAAGAAGAAACTAAATATTGTAATACAAAAAGAGCAATTTATATTGCTCTTTTTTGTTGTTCTTTTCGTAAAATTCTTAAAAAATTTTTCATTTTGCAGGAATTTGTAGAATGAATATAGAATTTAACTTTTTCTTAAAAGGTTGTTTATTGGCCTGTTAGAACAGGTATCATCCATAAAAATTTATGATAAATATCGAGATGCGGGAGGGATTGTTTGTATGAAAGTTGCTATTATCATGGGAAGCGACTCTGATTTACCAGTAATGAAGGAAAGTGCAAAATTTTTGGAGGAATTCAATATCCCTTATGAAGTGTATATTTCTTCTGCCCATCGGGTGCCAGACAAAACTGCTGATATTGCTAAAAATGCAGCTGCAAATGGTATCGATGTGATTATTGCAGGAGCAGGTGGTGCTGCTCACTTGCCTGGTGTGATTGCTGCTTTTACCACTGTTCCGGTCATCGGCGTGCCTATCCAATCTGGCGCTTTGAATGGTTTAGACGCTTTGTATGCTATTGTGCAGATGCCTTCCGGTATTCCAGTCGCAACAGTTGCCATCAATGGGGCAAGAAATGCTGCAATTCTTGCTGCAGAGATTTTAGCGGTGAAAGAACCAGAAATTCGACAAAAGTTGATTGCTTTTAAAAAGGAATTAGCTGCCGGGGTAGAAAAAAAGGATGCAAAACTGCAAGCCTTGGGTATTGATGGTTATTTAGCACAAAAATAAATAGAAAGGGATAAAAATATGATATCCAGATATTCGCTGCCGGAAATGGAACAGGTATGGACCAATGAAAATCGCTTCCGTAAAATGCTGGAAGTAGAAATCCGTGCTTGTGAAGCCATGAACCAGCTGGGTCTTATTCCAAATGATGCCTTAAAGGACATCCAAGAAAAAGCAGATTTTAATATTGACCGTATTAATGAAATCGAAGCAGTGATTAAACACGATACGGTGGCTTTTCTTACTTGTGTGGGTGAGTATGTGGGGGACGCTTCTAAATATATCCACATGGGGATGACTTCCACTGATGTGGTTGATACGGCTTTTTGCTGTCAGATGAAAGAGTCTATGGATATTCTCTTAGCAAAAGCAAAGGCTTTAAGAGAGGTCTTAGCAGGGCTTGCCGTACAATATAAAGATACTTTGATGATGGGACGGACCCATGGCATTCATGCTGAGCCCATGACCTTTGGCCTAAAAATGGGGTTGTGGACATTGGAAATGGATCGCAACATTGCTCGTATGGAACGGGCTAGAGAAATCATTGCTGTCGGGAAAATCTCAGGGGCGGTAGGTACTTTCGCTAATATTAGTCCCAAAGTGGAAGAATATGTTTGCGAAAAAATGGGGTTAAAACCAGCCGAAATCTCTACCCAAGTCATCCAGCGGGACCGTCATGCAGAGTTTATGAGTACTCTTGCTATTGTAGGTTGTTCTTTGGATAAATTTGCCATTGAAATTCGTAATCTGCAGCGGACAGATATTGGGGAGGTCTGTGAGCCTTTTACCAAAGGGCAAAAGGGGTCTTCTGCCATGCCGCATAAGAAAAATCCTATTGCATGTGAGCGCATCAGCGGTCTTTCTCGGGTATTGCGGGGTAATGCAGTGGCAGCCATGGAGGATGTGGCCCTCTGGCATGAACGAGACATTAGCCATTCCTCTGTAGAACGGATGATTATCCCGGATAGCTGCGGTATCTTAAACTATATGCTGCATCTGTTTACCGGCATCATGAAGGATGTGGTGGTGTTCCCAGCTACCATGCGACAAAATGTAGAAAAGACTTTAGGTTTGGTCTTTTCTCAACAGGTGCTTTTGGCGTTGGTTAATAAAGGGTTGCTTCGAGAAACGGCTTATGCATGGGTGCAAAGAAATGCCTTAAAAGCCTGGGACGATAAGACGCCGTTTATGGATTTAATCTTAGCAGATGAAGATATTCGCGGTGCTTTAACAGAAACAGAAATAAAAGAGATTTTCAATTATGATTATCATGTAAAAAACATTGATTATATTTTCCGGCGGGCAGGGTTAATCGAATAAGGGTTTTACACATTGTTGTTTTACGATAAAGTAAATCTTATGTGAGAAGGGAATGGTATCATGAGCTCTTTCAATCAAGAAAATTGTGTATCTTGCGGTCATCACTGTACAAGTTGTCAAGCGGCTTTTGCAGACGATAAGGTAAAAGATGAATGCGGTGTGTTTGGCATTTATGCGCCGGGGGTAGATGTGGCGCAGATTTGCTACTTTGCACTTTATGCCTTGCAGCATAGAGGCCAAGAAAGCACTGGTATTGCTACCTTTGATGGTGATGATTTCTATGTAGAGAAAGACTCCGGTTTGGTTTCTGAAATCTTTGATATAGAGAACTTGCATCGCCTGAAAGGTGATATTGCTCTTGCCCATTGTCGGTATGGTGGGCGAAATAAGAAAATCAGCAATGATAATATCATCAATGCGCTTCCTATGTCTTTCAACTACTATCATGGAGAAATTGCCCTCTCTTATAACGGCGCCTTGGTTAATAAAGACGCTTTGTGGCAGCAATTAACAGAAAATGGTGCTGTATTTCAAACGGAGTCAGACTGTGAGATTATTGCCAGCCTCTTAGCCAAACATAGCAAAGAAGCTTTGGTTGATAGCTTTGCCAAAACTATGGGTGAATTAAAAGGTGCCTATGCTCTTGTTGCTATGATGAAAGATAAGCTGATTGGTGTCCGCGACCCTCATGGTATTCGTCCTCTTACCATTGGGAAGCTGGGGGAACATTATTTGCTCTCTTCCGAAAGCTGTGCCTTTGATGCAGTTGGTGCAGAAACTATCCGTGATGTTCGCCCTGGTGAAATTGTTGTTATCGACAAAGACGGTTTGCATACTTATCAGATTTTTGATGAACAACCAAACTTCTGTATTTTTGAACATGTATATATTGCTCGTCCGGACTCTGTCTTTGACGGGCAAAGCGTCAGCGAAGTAAGACGGAGAATGGGGCAAATCTTAGCGGAAGAAGCAAAGATTGATGCTGATATCGTTATCCCGGTTCCAGACTCGGGGACTGCTTGTGCGCTTGGTTATGCAGAAGGTTCTGGTTTGCCTTTTAGAATGGGGCTCTTAAAGAACCGTTATATTGGCAGAACTTTTATTCAACCTACTCAAGAAATGCGGGAACGGAGCGTACATATTAAGCTAAATCCAATCCGTGCCACTTTAGAGGGGCAACGGGTTATCATGGTAGATGACTCTGTAGTAAGAGGTACCACCTCCAAGCAAATCGTGGAAATGGTGCGTAATGCTGGTGCCAAAGAAGTCCATTTGGTATTAAGCTGCCCACCAGTAAAATTCGGTTGTCCTTATGGTATTGATACTGCTTCTGGTCAGCTCATTGCTGTGACGCACACTGTAGAACAAATTAGCGAGTATATCGGCGCAGACAGTGTTCACTTCTTATCCCAAGAAGGGATGCTGAGAGCTACTGGATTAAAACCGGAAGACTTCTGTGTAGCTTGTTTTGACGGCAATTATATTGTAGACCCAGAAGGCAAATAAGAAGGTAAATGGAAAAATTTGTCTAATATCTAAAGTAAGCGACAAATGAGGAAAATAAAAGGAGATTGGATATGGCAATCACATATAAAGACGCAGGGGTAGATATCACTGCTGGCAACGAAGCCGTAGAAAAAATGAAAGCCCATGTAAAAAGAACCTTTCGCCCGGAAGTGCTGACAGACTTAGGTAGTTTTGCCGGTCTTTTTGCGCTGGATACGAAGAAATATCAGCAGCCGGTGCTCATCTCTGGTACAGATGGTGTGGGTACCAAACTCAAAGTAGCCATGCTGACTGATAAACATGATACCATTGGTATTGACGCGGTGGCTATGTGCGTCAATGATATTTTAGTCCAAGGGGCAGAGCCACTCTTTTTCTTGGATTATATTGCGGTAGGTAAGTTATTCCCTGACCGCGTAGCTGATATTGTGAAAGGTGTAGCGGAGGGTTGTATTCAATCCAACTGTTCCTTGATTGGTGGAGAGACGGCAGAAATGCCTGGCTTCTATGGAGAAGACGAATACGATATCGCCGGCTTTGCCGTAGGGGTAGCTGACAAAGATAAAATCATTACCGGAGCAAAGGTAGCCAAAGGTGATGTCCTATTGGGCTTAAAGTCTACCGGTATCCACTCCAATGGTTTTTCTCTGGCTAGAAAAGTGTTCTTTGAAGTAGGAGGCCTTTCCATTGAAGATTTTGTGTCGGAGCTGGGCATGACTGTAGGAGAAGCAATGCTGGTGCCTACTAAAATCTATGTAAAAGATGTACTGCCTGTTATCGAGCAAGTAGATATTCACGGCATGGCTCATATTACTGGTGGCGGGTTAATCGAAAATTTACCGCGGGTATTTGGCAAAAACTTAAATGCGGTTATTAACACTGCTAGCTGGGAAGTGCCGGCTGTATTTAAATTCATGCAAAAAACAGCTGACATTGCAGCAGAAGAAATGTTCCGCGTCTTTAATATGGGTGTAGGGTTTGTGATGATCGTAGCACCAGAAGATGTAGCAAAAGTACAAGCTATCTGTCCAGAAGCCTTTGTCATGGGTGAAATGACAGAAGGCAGTGGCATTGTAGAATTTAAATAAGAAAAAGAAAACTGGTAGTTTCGCAATGAGAAAAAGGGCTATCAGTTTCTTTTGTGCAGAGGAGGCATTATCGTGCGGTTGCAATTAGGTGTGCTGGCGTCTGGCAATGGCAGCAATTTACAGGCTATTATCGACGCCATTGAGGCGGGAAAATTAAATGCAGATATTCATGTGGTCCTTAGCGACAAGCCAGAAGCTTATGCTTTAGCGCGGGCAGAGAAGCATAAAATTCCTTGTCTTCCCATGCATCCGTCTAATTATCAGACACGGGAAGATTTTGATAGCGCTATGGCAGAATTGCTAGAGGATTTTAATGTGGATTTTTTGGTGCTAGCTGGTTATATGCGCATTGTTACCAAAGAGCTTTTGAAGAAATTCCGCAAACGAGTTATCAATATCCATCCGGCATTGCTGCCTTCTTTTCCAGGACTCCATGGGCAGCGACAGGCTGTGGAATATGGGGTAAAGTATAGTGGATGTACCGTTCATTTTGTAGATGAGGGGCTAGACTCCGGTCCTATTATTGCCCAACGGGTGGTGCCGGTCCTGGATGATGACACGGAAGAAACACTGGCAGCTCGCATCTTAGAACAGGAACATCAGGTATTACCGGAAGTGCTGCAGTGGATATCCGAAGGACGAGTCCATGTAGATGGCAGAAAAGTGACCATAGATAAGTAAGAAGATGGGAGAGGATAGAGAAATGAAAAAAAGAGCAATCATCAGCGTATCAGATAAAACGGGTGTAGTAGATTTTGCCAGAGAATTAGCTGCTTTGGGCTATGAAATCGTTTCTACTGGCGGTACCTTTAAGACCATTCAAGAGGCAGGTATTCCGGCGACTTATGTAACGGAAGTAACAGGCTTTCCGGAAATTTTAGGTGGTCGTGTGAAGACCCTCCATCCTTTTGTACACGGGGGCATTCTTGCTATGCGCACACCGGAACACTTATCTCAATTAGATGATTTAAGCATTGTCCCGATTGACCTGGTAGTTGTTAATCTTTATCCTTTCCGCGCGACCATTGCGCGTCCAGATGTAACGCTGGCTGATGCCATCGAAAATATCGACATCGGCGGACCGACCATGGTGCGGGCTGCTGCCAAAAACAATAAATATGTAGCCATCGTGGTAAACCCAGAACGGTATGGCATGGTTATCGATATGTTAAAAACACAAGGAGAAATCGATGAAAAGACCAGACTGGAACTGGCCGCAGAAGCCTTTACCCACACGGCGGAATACGATAGCTTCATCTCAAACTATTTGAAAGAGCAAACTGGCTTTGGTGAAAAATTCCCTGAAACAGCTATCCTTGCTGGAGAAAAAATCCAGGATATGCGTTACGGGGAAAACCCTCATCAAGGGGCGGCCTTTTATCGCAGCTTGGGTGCGAAGGGCGTCTGTGTAGCGACTGCTAAACAACTCCATGGCAAAGAGCTCTCCTATAATAACATTGTAGATTTAAATGCTGCACTGGAATTGGTAAAAGAATTTACCCAGCCTGCCGCTGTAGTAATTAAACATACCAATCCATGTGGGACAAGTATTGGTACTGATATTTGCGACGCTTATAAGAAAGCCTATGCCTGTGACTCTGTCTCTGCCTTTGGCGGTATTGTAGGAGTAAATCGTATGGTAGACGCGGCTACTGCTACAGAAATGAGCAAGACCTTCTTAGAAGCTGTCATTGCACCGAGCTTTGCACCAGAAGCATTAGAAATTCTCACGAAAAAAGCCAATATTCGCTTGTTGGAAACAGGGGAATTTAGCGGTAACAGCTATAATGGTCTAGATGTGAAGCGTGTAAACGGTGGCTTCCTGTTGCAGGATGCTGATAACGAAGCAGAAGATAGCACTACCTGGCAGGTAGTGACAGATATCCAACCAACACCAGAGCAAATGGAAGAACTAGGCTTTGCATGGCGGGTGGTAAAACATGTGAAATCCAATGCCATTGTTGTTGCTAAGGATAAGCAGGCTATCGGTGTTGGCGCTGGGCAAATGAACCGGGTTGGTTCTGCCAATATTGCCTTTGCCCAAGCTGGTGAAAAGGCCAATGGTGCAGTCCTTGCTTCTGACGCATTCTTTCCTTTCCGTGATACCATTGACCAAGCGGCAAAAGCTGGTATTAAGGCAATTGTACAGCCGGGGGGCTCTATCCGGGATGAAGAGTCTATCCAGGCAGCTAACGAACATGGTATTGCTATGATATTTACCGGCACCAGACATTTTAGACATTAAAAGTAAAAGCAGAGAGGCGTTTTGCCTTTAGGAGGAGAATATGAAGGTATTGGTCGTAGGCGGCGGCGGCAGAGAACATGCTCTTGTGTGGAAGCTAGCCCAAAGCCCTAAAGTAGAAAAAATTTATTGTGCGCCTGGTAATGCAGGAACTGCAGCCATTGCTGAAAATATTTCAGTAGCGGCTGATGATGTAGAAAATCTTTTAGCCTTTGCCATGGTAAATTCTATTGATTTGACTGTGGTAGGGCCAGAAGCACCGCTCATGGAAGGCATTGCTGACCGTTTCCAATCTGCAGGATTAAAAATCTTTGCGCCCAGTAAGCGAGCGGCAGCTATCGAAGGGTCTAAAGCATTATCTAAAGACTTGATGGCAAAATACAATATCCCGACTGCAAAATATGCAACCTTTACAGAAGCAGCAGAAGCCATTGCTTGTATCAAAGAGTGGGGTGCGCCCATTGTCGTGAAAGCGGATGGCCTAGCAGCAGGAAAAGGCGTTGTCGTTGCCTTTGACGAAGAGACGGCAATCCAAGCGGTAAAAGATATCATGGATGATCATCTCTTTGGTGATGCTGGAAGCGTTGTAGTGATAGAAGAGTATTTGAGCGGCGAAGAAGTCAGCATTCTAGCGTTTACTGATGGCTTTACGGTGGTACCAATGGTCAGCGCTCAAGACCATAAGCGGGTGTTTGATGGCGATGAAGGTCCGAATACTGGCGGTATGGGGGCTTATTCTCCTGCTCCTATTTATACAGACGCCTTAGCGGAAGAAGTGCAGAGAACCATTTTGCAGCCAACTATTGACGCGCTCCGGGCAGAAGGCAGATTGTACCAAGGCGTAATCTATGCCGGGCTGATGGTGACAGCAGATGGTCCCAAAGTATTAGAATATAACGCTCGTTTTGGCGACCCGGAAACCCAGCCGATTATGATGCGGCTAAAGACTGATTTAGTAGAGATTATTGAGGCTATCTTAGATGGTAAACTGCAGTCTATGGACATTCAGTGGTATGGAGAACCTGCTGTTTGTGTAGTGATGGTAGCTGGCGGTTATCCAGGGAAATACGCTAAGGGCGAGGAAATCCTGGGTCTTGCTGGGCTAGATGATGAAAAGACGACCGTATTCCATGCGGGGACTGCCCTCAAAAATGAGAAGATTGTTACTGCTGGCGGCAGAGTGCTGGGGGTAACGACTCGAGCTGCAACTATTGCAGAAGCTATTCGAGCTGCTTATGAAGCAGTTGGTAAGATTTCTTTTAAAGATGCATTTTATCGTAAAGATATTGGTCATCGGGCGTTAAACAGAAAATAGTCATTGGGAAAGGCGGCGGACCATATGAGTAAATATGAGCCGTTATGGATTTATTTACAGACGCAAAATCAAGATGATTATTTATTGACCTATGGGGATATCAAAAGGATTTTAGGCTTTTCCATAGACCATTCTTTTTTGACTTACAAAAAAGAAGCAGGAGACTATGGCTATGGTGTGGGGAAAATCTCCATGAAAGAGAAGACAGTCTCTTTTTATAAAATAAAATAGTAAATTGATGATGATAAAAAGCAACCAGGCGAAAGCTTGGTTGCTTTTTTGTATTTGAGATTTACCAGAATGGAAAATGCAGATGTTAATCAGGGTATAAAAAGGGAAAATTTTTTCATAATAAGATTATAGGTGTGGAAAAAAGATGGAATATAAGAGGAATTGCTATGGGAATAGAATTTGTGGCAGAAAAAGAAAGAAAAGTTTTTTCTGCTTTACAACAGAATATTGATTATCTGCAACATACCTGGAAGGAAAATACCGATGTTGTTTTTCGGGAATTTTATTTGGCAGGTAATCAAGGGAAAAAGGCGGTTCTTGTTTTTGTTGATGGCTTGGTAGATAAAAAAATCTTAAATGATAATGTGCTGACTCCTCTGATGCTCTATCGGGAAGAGAAAATTACGGATAGTGTTTCCTTTATCAAGGACTATATTTTAACAGTCAATAGTGTAAAAGAAGCAACAGAGCTGCAAAAGATAGTAGAAGGCGTTATGAGCGGGGCTGCCTATATTTTCGTTGATGGTTGTGCTGCAGGACTGGAGCTGGATATTCGGGATTGGAGTGCTCGTTCTGTCGGGGAGCCTGGCACAGAAATTACCATTCGTGGGCCCCAGGAAGGCTTTGTAGAGACCCTAAAAGTAAATTTATCTCTGTTGCGGCGAAAAATCCGCCATCCTGACCTGAAAATGGAAATGGTAAAAGTGGGAGAATACACGCAGACAGATATTGCTATTGTTTATATCGAAAGTATTTGTGATGCTGGATTAGTAGAGGAAGTGCGAAGACGGATAGCTTCTATCAAGGTAGACGCCATCTTAGACTCTGGCTATGTGGAACAATATATAGAGGATGCGCCTCATTCTATTTTTCCTACTGTAGGGAATACGGAACGACCGGATAAGGTTAGTGCTAAGTTATTAGAGGGACGAGTGGCTATCTTTGTAGATGGTTCGCCGGTTGTGCTGACGGTACCGTTACTATTACCAGAATTATTTCAAAGTGTGGAAGACTATTATTCCCGTCCTTTTTATGCTAGCTTCATTCGGCTTTTGCGGTATCTGGCTTTTTTCTTTTCCATTTATGGTCCAGCGCTATATATTGTCGTTAGTTCTTTTCATCAAGAATTATTACCGGTGCAGTTGTTTGCGGTTATCTTAGCAACCGAAGGGACAGTGCCTTTTTCTTCCTCAGTAAGTATTTTTTATGCTAATCTTTTAAATGAATTATTGCGGGAGGCAGGACTAAGGCTGCCGAAGTCGGTAGGGCAGGCTATCGGTATTGTCGGTGGGATTGTACTGGGGGATGCGGCCATTTCTACTGGGATTATCAGTGCGCCAGTCGTTATTGTTATGGCCATTACGATGATTTGCACATTCATTGTTAATCCACTTCTGGATGTATCCAGTCTTTTGCGGTTAGTATTTATTATCATCAGTAGCATGATGGGGGCTTTTGGTCTAATGGCGGCATCTGTTGTGTTATTATTTCATTTGGTGTCGCTAAGGTCTTTTGGTGTGCCATATCTTTCCCCTATTGCACCAATATCCCGCGGCTTATTAAAGGATACTTTTGTCAGAATGCCTTTATGGAAGCACGATAAGCGTCCTGGCGGGTTTCATATCAAAAATATTGTGCGGGAAAAGAAACATCAGGAACCCTTACCACCTCATCAACTGCAGCAAGAAATAAAGAATTAAGAAAAAGGGTAGAGCAATGAAGGATCAAAGAAAAAAAATACCATATCTTGTGCGATATCTGATGCTATGTTGTTGCTGTGCGATACTTTTTAGCGGCTGCTGGGATAGGCGGGATGTAACGCATTTAGGTGTGGTCGGTGGGGTTGCTATTGATAGAGAGGACAACGGTCTCATTCGTGTAACGGTAAGCTTATTAAATGGTTCTCCTGGTAATACTGGTAATGTGCGCGCTAGTGGGGATTTTCACCTGACTGCTTGCGGGGAAACGGTGTATCAGGCGGTGAGCAACTTAGAATTTATCAATAATCGTATGCTTAGTTGGCAGCATAATAGCATTATTATTATCGGAGAAAAAGCACTGGACCAGTCCATTTTTGATTATGTTGATATGTTTTTACGGAAGGATTTGCGGCCCAAAGCGCTCCTTGTGGTGACGCCTGGCAGAGCTTTTGATTTAATCAATACCCCCATTGGCGACGACTGGGTAAATGCGTTGGGGATTGCAAGACTTCTTTATGTAAATAGCAAGATACATCGAGGCGCCGGGTATGGCGTTAGTATCAATGATTTTATCACGGCTGCGGCGACTCCTAATGCCTCTCCCTATTTACCAATTTTGACCCTGCAGGAAAAGGAGCCGGATAAAAAGGAAAGTGCTGCTTCTGAAAGTGCAACTAGTCAGGGCCAGCTTACAGAGGAAGTAGCATTAATTGGTTTTATGGTTTTTCGTGATGGTATCCCGGTAGGAAGTTTAGGGGATATTGCTAGCAAAGGTTTGCTATGGTATAGCGGTAGGGCTGAAAATAGTACACTTTCTATTACAGATGAAAAGGGCGGTATTTTTAACCTGGAAATCGTAAAATTAAGTATGAAGCCGAAATTCCAAGTAAAGGATGGCACTCCTTTTGTGACTGTCCGGGTAGATGTGGATAGTGCTATCGTTGAAATGGTGGGGGCGGAGGCTCCAAAAAGCAGAGAAGATTTCCAGAAACTGGAAGAGAACCAAAGTCAAGTTATGACAGAAATATTAAAAACAACCCTGCACAAAAGTCAAGAGCTGCAAGCTGACTATTTGCAAATCGGTCAATTAGCAAGAAGTACCAACTATAAATGGTGGAAGAAGCATCAGGACCAATGGCGGGATATTTTCCCACAGGTGCAGATGGAGGTAACGGTAAACAGCCATATTGCCTTTGCTGGTAATCTTCGGGATGATGTGGCAGAGTAGTGGAGATGGGAAATAAGATAGAGAAAAGAAAGGGGGCTTCGTCAAGGTGAGAAAAGAGGTAGAACTGGAGACAACTACAAAACAAGATGGGCAGCCGCAAATCAGCAGTAGGCAACTAGGTTTGCTAGCAGCAGCTTTTCTCTTAGGGGGACAGCAGATTTTCCTTCCAGTAGAACAGGGTATTCCGCATAATCAATGGTTTGCAACATTTGGCGCGGCTGTGATTGGCTTTCTTTTATTGGGGCTTTATCTGACTATAGCCAAGCTGTTTCCTGGTAAGGATTTTTCTAAAGTTTTGACAACAGGGTTTGGTCGGATTGTTGGTAAAATTCTTTCCTTTCTTTATATTATTCAGTTTTTGTTTGCCACTGGTTTTTCTTTGTTGCTTATGGTGAATTTTTGGGTAGCTCTGGATATGTGGTATACGCCGCAAATGGTTATTATGTTTTTAGTGATTGTGGCAGCGGCATTTGGTGCTTATCTAGGCTTAGAGGTTCTTGCCCGTGCGGCTGTTGTTGTGGTTTCTCTTTTGTTGGCGGTAGCTTTTCTAGATACGATTTTTGTCCTTCCGGAAATGAAGTTTTCTTATTTGTTGCCATTCCAGGAGATTGACGGGGCTGCCTGGTTAAAAAGTATGAAATATATTGTTTTGCTAGAGTATGCTAACCTCCTCATGTTATTAGTGCCGAGTGCTCATACACAAGCAGCAGAAAAGTTGAAAAAACCAGTGAAAGTCTGGGGACTCTGGATATTTCTTTATCTGATTTTTCTAGATGTGCGTAATACTTTGGTATTAGGCCCCGCGGCTTATTTATATGATTATCCTGGAACCAATGTCCTCAAGGTCATCAACCTGACGGAAGTAGTGCCGCAGATAGAATTGATGGGCATTATGACATTAATTGCTGGTGGGATTTTTCGGATTGCCTATATGTTTCTTGTGTCTTTAGAAATGATGAATGTGACTTTTGCCATGAGAGAAAAAAAGGTACTCATTTTACCGCTGGCCTTACTCATGGTGGCGGTCGCCTTTCTCTTTGTTGGCTTTGCTGAAGATATCACCCAGCCATTGGATTTTTATTTTGCTTGGGTTTGCATTCCGCTCTATGGCATCATTCCTATTTTACTGGTGGCCGTTGGCTATTATCAGCGGCATAAGAGAAGAAAGCAAGCAGCCATAAATTAAAAAGGAAAATGAGGTGACTGGGTTATGTGGATTGTATTGGTGGTGATATTTCTAGTTGCTGTAAAAAAGCAATTATATCCACTGGTAAAGCAGTCTTATAAAAAAGAAGTCGTCGTATATATTGTTTGCTATCTGCTTGGGGCAGTGCTTCTGGTGATGGTTGCCAATGATACAAATAGCATTAGTCTCTTTAACCTGTCTATGAACAAATGATGAACAAACAAAATAGGTATAAATAAAAATCAAAGAAGAGAAAAAAGAGGGTGGTTTTTTGTAGAAAAATATATTAAAATGATAAAGTAAAATAACAGCTTAAAATTGAAAATAAAACGGAGGCATGGCTTATGTTAATCATACCTGCAATTGAATTAAGAGAGGGCATTTCTACCAGAGCTCTGGCAGAATGGGACGATGATGAGCCTGTGTTTCCTTTGGACCCTCAAAGTGTGGCTCAAACTTGGTATAATATGGGCGCACGATATATCCATGTAGGCGATTTAGATGGTGCTTTTTCTGGGCATTGCGATAATTTAGACGCCATTAAACGCATTTTAGAAGTAGAGGGCATTGAAATCCAAGTAGGCGGTGGTATTCGTACCATGGAAACCATCGACGCTTTGTTGGCAGCCGGTGTAAAACGGGTCGTATTAGGTACGGTTGCTATTACTAATCATCAACTGGTCCGTGAAGCTTGCCAGAAATATGGCGATCGTATTGTTATTAGCATTGATGGTCGCGATGGTATGGTGCTCATGGAAGGCTGGAAAGCGGGAGTTCCTACCTCTGTGCTAGAAATGGTGCAAGTCATGGAGCAGCTAGGGGTAACCCATATTGTCTATCATGACAGCAACCGGGCGGGAAAGCTGAAAGGGCCGGACTTTTCTCATATCTTACCGGTGCTGGAAGCTACCAATATGAAGGTGATTATTTCCGGTGGCATTTCTTCTCTAGCGGATATTCAAGCTATCAAAGCTTTGCCCCAGGATAATATTGTTGGAGCCATTTTGGGTAAGGCATTATATACCAAAGATATCGACTTGCAAAAGGCTATCAGCGAAGCAGCAAAATAAATACATAAAACCAAACAGCAGGAAAAAGGCAAAAAAGGTGGCGTATCACACCACCTTTTTCTATGTAGAAAACCAGGTTGAAAATCAGGTAGAAAACCAGATTAAGCAAAAGTATAAAAAGGAGCTTTAGCTTTTATGAAATATATCCAGGAAGAAGAGATTATCCAAGGTTTAAATCCTCAGCAGCAGGCAGGGGTGCAGACCACAGAGGGTCCTATTCTTATTGTTGCAGGGGCTGGCAGTGGCAAGACAAAAGTATTGGTGACAAAGGTAGCTTATCTTATTTCTGTGAAGAATGTGGCGCCTGGTCGGATTTTAGCGGTGACCTTTACCAACAAAGCTGCGAAAGAAATGAAGGACCGGCTGGAAAATCTGATGGAATTTGACCCTAGAGGCATGTGGATTGGGACTTTTCATGCTATTTGTGGTAGGATTTTGCGGCAGGAAAGTGAGCATTGCCCTTTTGATAAAAACTACACCATTTATGATGACGCAGACCAACAGCAAGTGATTAAGAAAATCCTCAAAGAGTTGGGACTATCTGATAAAGAGTATCATCCTAGGGCCGTATCTGCTGCTATCAGCAAGGCGAAAAATAAGTTGCAAACACCGGAAGCAGCGGCTAAAAATGCTGCTAATGACTGGGATGAGATTACAGCGCGGATTTATCGTAAGTACCAAACTTATTTGCGGCAAAGCAATGCCCTGGACTTTGATGATTTATTAGTAGAGACCGTATATCTTTTACAGAAAAATCCCGATTTATTAGAAACTTATCAAGAACGATTTCAATACATATTGGTGGACGAATATCAGGACACCAACTATTGTCAGTATCAGTTTATCAAAATGCTGGCGGCAAAGAGAAAAAATATTTGTGTCGTGGGCGACCCTGACCAGTCTATTTACCGTTGGCGGGGGGCGGATGTCCGTAATATTATGGACTTTGAAAAAGACTATCCTCAGGCGACTGTCATTAATCTAGAACAAAATTACCGTTCTACGCAAAATATCCTAGACGCTGCTAACGGTGTAATCCAGAACAATCATGGCCGTAAAGAGAAAAAGCTATGGAGCAGCAATGGGGAAGGGGATATCATTACCTATTATCAGGCTACTTCAGACCGGGAAGAAGCTGCCTTTGTCCTTCAAGAAATCGTTAATTTGAAAAGTAAAAAATCCATGCACTATCAGGATTTTGCTATTCTTTACCGCACCCATAGTCAGAGTCGCTTATTTGAAGACTTGTGCATCAAATATAACTTGCCTTATCGGATTTATGGCGGTATGAAGTTCTATGAACGGAAAGAAATCAAAGATATTATGGCCTACTTGCGGCTTCTTTCTAATCCGGCAGATAATATCAGCTTACGGCGGATTATCAATGAACCAAAGCGAGGCATCGGGGAGACGACCTGGCAAAAGCTGGAGCAATATGCAGGAGAGCAAGGAGAGTGCATCTTTACTGTCTTTACCCATTTAGAAGATGTAGCGGGTATTTCTGCTGGTACTACAAGGAAGCTGTTGGATTTTTATACCATGATTGTAGAATTATTAGCCCAGGCTGAACAAATCTCTCTTAGTGATTTAGTGCCAATGGTCTGGGAAAGAACGGGGTATTGGCATATGCTCTTAGAAGATAAATCTGCAGAAGGGGAAAGCCGACAGGAAAACTTGCAAGAGTTTCTATCCGTTGTTGTAGAGTTTGAACGGAACACTCCGGAAAACTCTTTAGAAGATTTCCTGGCTCAGATGTCACTGGCTACAGATATGGATACAGAAGACAAGAGAGATGACTACATTACTTTAATGACTTTGCATGCAGCAAAAGGGTTGGAATTCCCCGTTGTGTTTATCACGGGTATGGAAGAAAAGATTTTCCCTCATAGCAGAGCATTGGTAGATGATGATGAGTTAGAAGAAGAACGGCGGCTATGTTATGTAGGAATGACCCGTGCGAAAAAAAAGCTTTATCTGAGTCGTTCTGACCGCAGACTGCAGTGGGGGAATGATAACTATAACTTGCCCTCTCGTTTCTTAGATGAAATCCCTGCTCACCTTTTAGAAGTCCAAGGCAATGGCGGACAACCTCGCAAAGAAACCTGGGAAGAACAAACCGCCAGAGCCAATAACTATGGCGGTATTTGGGGCAAACCTAGTAACACTGGTGCCAGTAGCTTTGTGCCAAAACAAACGACCAATACCTTTGGCGGCAATACAGATGATAAAACTGCTGCTGTTTCTCTAGGAAAAGGTGTTGCGCTCATTAATATTGGGGACAAGGTGCAGCATAGTAAATTCGGTATTGGTGTGGTAGTGGGATCTAGCGGCAGCGGAGATACGACAGAACTGAAGGTTGCTTTTCCTGACCAAGGCATCAAACAATTACTCTTAAAATATGCACCTATTAAGAAGCTGTAAACAAAAGGTGAGAGGATGAATATCCAATCTTGGGCATATAATAATGCTATCAGAAATCAAAAATTAGTAAAATGATGGTATATGGAGTGAAACAAGATGGCAAAAAAAGAGGATATGAAGCGTATTGCCTCGTTACGGCAGGAAATAGAAAAGCATAATATCGCTTATTATGAGTTGGATGCACCAACTATTCCTGACGACCAATACGATAAATTAGTACGAGAATTGGCAGATTTAGAGGCGAAGTATCCGGAACAAGTGGTGGAAAATTCTCCTACCCAAAAAGTTGGTGGTAGAGCCGATAGGAAGTTTCAGACGGTTAGCCATATTCGCCAGTTGCTGTCTTTGGGCAATGCATTTAACCTAGAAGAACTACAAGACTTTTTACGACGGACTAAGCAGCCTTTTGCTGATGCAGAAATGGACTATATTTTTGAGCATAAAATTGATGGTTTGACGGTAGCGCTTACTTATGAAAATGGTGTCTTACAGCTGGGGGCTACTCGTGGCGATGGCTTGGTAGGGGAAAATGTCACAGCAAATATTAAAACCATCAAGGGCCTGCCGCTTACCTTAAAGGAGGCGCTGCCAAAGCTAGTGGTGCGTGGGGAAGCATATATGAGCAAAGCCCATTTTGCTGCACTTAACGAGCAGCGGGATGAGACGGGAGAAGCTGTCTTTGCCAACCCTAGAAATGCAGCAGCAGGCTCTCTTCGTCAGTTAGACGCAGCGATTACCGCTGAACGGGAACTGGAAGTGCTGATTTATGATATCGTCTATGTCGAAGGGAAAACTTTTATCACCCATGAAGAAGAATTAACTTATTTGCGGGAGCAGGGCTTTCCTGTAAATCCTTTATATAAAAAGGTATCTACTATCGAAGAGATTGATGACTTTATCCGTTATTGGCAGGAGCAGCGGCACTCGTTGCCTTTTGAAATTGACGGTCTGGTTCTCAAGGTTAATCAATTAGCGATGCGGGAAGCATTGGGGGCTACTGCCAAGGCACCTAGAGGCGCCATTGCCTATAAATTCCCGGCAGAGGAAGTGGAAACGAAGTTATTAGATATAGAGATTAGCTTGGGGCGGACAGGGGTCCTAACGCCTACTGCAATCCTTACACCGGTGTTGGTGGCTGGTAGTGTGATTTCTCGGGCAAGTCTGCACAATGCAGATTTAATCAGAGAGCGAGATTTACGCATTGGCGACGCTGTTGTCATTCGTAAGGCGGGAGATGTTATTCCTGAGGTGGTACGGGCTTTACCGGAAAAGCGAACTGGTGAAGAACGCGTTTTTGCCATGCCGGAGGTTTGCCCGGAATGTGGTATGCCCATCGTACAGCCAGAGGGGGAAGTGGCCCACCGCTGTATAAATAGCAGTTGTCCCTCTCGATATCGAGAACGACTGATTTATTTTGTTTCTGCCGGGGGTATGGATATAGAGGGGCTAGGACCGCAGGTAGTACTGCAGCTATTGAGTCATCACTTAGTGGCGGACCCTGGGGATTTATACACGCTGAAGCGTGAGGATTTGCTGTCCTTAGAACGCATGGGCGAAAAATCTGTAGACAATCTGTTACGGGCCATCGAAAAAAGCAAGTCAAACCCTGGTTATCAGTTGCTGACAGCTTTAGGTATTCCTTTGGTAGGGGAAAAGGCAGCTAAAGTTTTAGCTGGTTTTTTCTCGGATATTGACAGCGTGCTGACAGCGCCGGTAGAGCGACTGACTGCTATTCATGAAATTGGCGGAAAAATGGCTGCCAGCATTCATCAATGGTATGAAATGGAAGAAAACCGCATACTTATAGAGAAACTAAAAGCTGTGGGTGTGAATATGGACCTTTCCGGAGAACTACTTTTAGGGGATGATTTGCGGTTCAGTGGTATGACCTTCGTGGTGACTGGTACCATGGAAACAAAAACCCGTGAAGAAATGAAAAGCCTGATTGCTTATTATGGGGGGAAAGCAACAGATAGCGTTAGTAAAAAAACCACTTATGTCGTGGTAGGGGAAAATGCGGGGTCGAAGCGAGACAAGGCCATTGCTTTAAATATTCCTATTCTTTCAGAAGCAGAATTTTTAACCATGCTTGAGTAGGAAGAGCGGCAAGGCAGTTGAAAGAGAAATCTTTACTTTCTCTGGAAAAGTATGATACAATACCTCGGTAACGATTTTTAGGGTTAAATTCGTTTTTATTGCAGCTTTTGACGATAAAGAGTGCTTACGAATAAAAGGAGGAATTTGTGACGATGGATGCACATTTAGAAGAGAACCAAGCAGAAGAAGTCTTGGTTCCCGTCCTGTCTTGTGCTGAAAAAAACAGAAACTTCTTTCAAGAAAAAAGAGTCTTTGTGATAAATCTATTAGGTGCGCCAGGGGCTGGGAAAACCTCTATTTTAGAGGGGCTGTTTCCTTACCTTGTCGGCAAGGTAAATAGTGCTGTGATTTTAGGCGATGTAGAAACAGCAAAGGACGCGCAGCGTATTGCAGATTGTAATGTGCCTGCTGTACAAATCAATTCTCAAGATGGGACCGCCTTAGATGGGGAAATGGTCGCAAAAGTTTTGGGCATGTTTGACTGGTCAGAGATTGATTTATTATTTGTAGAAAATATCGGTTCTCTTGCGTTGCCGCAGCAGCTAGACTTTGGTGAAGATATCAAGATGGTCGTGATTAGCGTGCCGGAAGGTGAGGACCGTCCAGCAAAGTATCCTTACACGTTTTCTCAATCTGAGGTATGCATTATCAATAAAGAGGATTTGCTGCCCTATGCAGGTGTTGATATTGCCTGTATGGAAGAGGAAATCACTAAAATCAACCCAGATATTAGCTTATTTGTTACCTCTTGTAAAGAGGATTTAGGGTTAGAAGGTCTAGCTGATTGGCTAATGGAAAAGGTTCATCAGAAAAAGCAGGATTAAAAACAGGATGCAGAGAAAAGAGAAGCCTTAAATAGTTGGTTTCTCTTTTTCCTTTCGCAAGTTGCAAGATAGGTGAAACAGGAGGGAAAAGAGTGTTTCGAGAAATGCGGAGAAAGGGTCAGTCCTTGTCCCTGGATGAATGTGAGGAAGTATTAAAGACATGTACTTCTGGTGTATTATCTTTAAGTGGCGATGAGGGGTATCCATATGGGGTACCGCTTAGTTATGTCTTTGCTGGAGATAAGATTTATTTTCACTGTGCAAAAGAAGGTCATAAAATTGACGCCATTGCTAGGGAGAAAAAAGCTTCTTTTTGTGTCATAGCAACGGATGAGGTTATACCAGAGAAGTACACTACTTGCTATCAAAGCGTCATCGTTTTTGGTGAAATCCATATCCTTGCTGAAGGAGAGGAAAAACGGGCGGCCATTGAAAAGCTGGCGGCAAAGTATTCTCCAGAGGAAAATGAAGGGGATAGAAATGCAGAAATCGATAAATATTGGCAGCATCTGTGTATGCTTGCGCTGAATATTCAACATATGACAGGGAAACAAGGGCTGGAAATGATGAGAAGAAAAGATAAATAAAATAAAATAAAATAAAACAAAAAGACCGACACGATTTCGTGTCGGTCTTTTTTATAAGGCAATCTGATTTTATTTGAAATAGTTAACCCCACCGGCAAAGATTGGCTGTACCTTATTGCCGGGGATATTGATAGCGGTGTGTTTGGTAATGCGTTCACTATGGCCCATTTTCCCAAAGACACGGCCGTCTGGGCTGGTAATGCCTTCGATGGCTGCCATGGAACCATTTGGGTTGTAAGGCGTATTCAAAGTCGGTGTGCCGCTTTCATCTACATATTGGGTAGCTACTTGACCGTTTTTGATTAAATCAGCGATGACATCTGCCGGGGCCACAAAGCGTCCTTCGCCGTGGGAAGCAGGGATCGTATAAACATCGCCTAAGTTGCATTCACTGAGCCAAGGAGAAAGGTTCGATACCACTTTGGTCTGTACCATGCAGGAAATATGCCGACCGATTTTATTAAAGCTTAAGGTTGGGGAGCTTTCTGTCATGGGGACGATTTTCCCATAAGGTACTAAGCCCAGTTTGATAAGGGCTTGGAAACCATTACAAATGCCTAAAATCAGGCCGTCATTTTGTCCTAAATGCTGATGAATGGCTTCAATTAGTCGAGGATGATTAAAGAAGGCACTGATAAATTTCCCGGAACCGTCTGGTTCATCCCCGGCGCTAAAGCCGCCCGGAAAGGCGATAATCTGGGATTGGTTTATGATTTTTACCATATCGCTGACAGATTGTTCAATATCTGCGGCACTTAAATTTTTCACTACATAAGTTTGGGCGATGGCGCCTGCTCGTTTGAAGGCAAGAGCTGTATCGTATTCACAGTTGGTGCCAGGGAATACGGGAATAAATACTTTTGGCTGGGCGTTGAGAATATGAGGTTTGGCAATATTAGGGTTATCATAAGAGATAACCGGCGCTGCTTCTTTGGTATCCTTGGTCTTGGTTGGGAATACTTTTTCCAGGGTATTCATCCAAGCTGCAATGGCGTTATCTAATGGGATGATTGTGTCATTAACAAGAATATTTGCTTCGCTGTAGGTATGCCCGATGTATTCATATTCTACAGGAGAGAGGTAACCCTCGATTTCCTCTTCCTTCATATCGCCGTCTAATTCTAAAATGATAGAACCGATTTCTGGGGCAAATAGTTCATCATTAAACCATTGACCACTGAATTTTACGCCGATTTTATTACCAAACGCCATTTTGCTGACAGCTGCTGCAATACCACCGTTACCGACAGTAGAAGAGGATAGCACCCAGCCGTCGCGGATGAGTTGCGTTACCTTTTCATACATGGTTTTCAGTGCGTCAAAGTCAGGGATTTCGTTAATATCACAAGTTACCGGTAGTACGACCAAATGGCTGTTGGTAGATTTTAACTCAGAAGAGATGATTTGTACCGTATCTGTTACAGTTACGGCAAAGGTAACGAGGGTAGGCGGCACATGGATATCCTTGAAGGTGCCGGACATACTGTCTTTGCCGCCGATAGCACCAATGCCCAGAGATTTCTCTGCTTGGAACGCACCAAGAAGTGCTGCGAACGGCTTGCCCCATTTTGCAGGGTCTTTGCCTAGCTTTTCAAAGTATTCCTGGCAGCTTAAATATGCCTTCCGATAATCGCCACCCATGGCTACTAGCTTGGAAATGGCCTCAACGACTGAGTAGAGACCGCCATGGTATGGACTCCAGCTGGCAAGATAAGGATGATAACCATAGGTCATCAGTGTGGCAGTGGTGGTTTCTCCATGGAGAACCGGTACTTTTGCAGCCATGCCGATGGCAGGGGAAAGCTGGTACTTGCCGCCAAAAGGCATGAGCACGGTGCCGCCGCCGATGGAGCTATCAAACTGTTCGGCCAAACCCTTTTGTCCAGCAGTATTTAGGTCGGAAAGATTGGTGTACCACATATCTGCTAAGCTAGCGTCGTCTTTGACAAAAGCGGGCAACTGTTGGAAGAAATTATCTTCTTCCGATGGAGAGGTTATGATAACCGTTGCTTCCTGCTGTATACCGTTGGTATTCAAGAAGTCACGGCTAATATCAACAATGGTGTTATCCTTCCACATCATACGCAAGCGGTTGGTATCCGTTACCACTGCTACCTGGGTGCATTCTAAGTTTTCTTCTTGAGAAAGACGGATGAAGGTATCGCTGTCCTTGGCTGCAACGACGACAGCCATTCTTTCTTGAGACTCAGAAATAGCAAGCTCGGTACCGTCTAGACCTTCGTATTTTTTCGGTACGGTATCTAAGAAGATGTCTAGACCGTTGGTTAGTTCACCGATGGCAACAGATACGCCGCCGGCACCAAAGTCATTACACCGTTTAATCAGAGTGCTGGCTGCTTTGTTGCGGAATAACCGTTGGATCTTCCGTTCGGTAGGTGCATTCCCTTTTTGCACTTCTGCACCGCAGGCAGCAAGGGATTTTTCATCGTGTTCTTTAGAGGAACCGGTGGCGCCGCCACAGCCGTCGCGTCCAGTCTTACCGCCAACGAGGAGCACTACATCGCCGGGAAGGGGTGTGGTACGGATGACATTTTCTTCAGGTGCGGCTGCAATAACGGCGCCTAATTCAAACCGTTTCGCAACAAAGTCAGGATGATATACCTCGGAGACTTGTCCAGTAGCCAGACCGATTTGGTTGCCATAGGAGCTATAGCCTTTGGCTGCTTCGCGGGTGAGCTTCCGCTGGGGAAGTTTCCCCGGCAGGGTATCTGCCATGGGGGTGAGGGGAGAGGCGCTGCCTGTTACCCGCATAGCCTGGTATACGAAAGAACGACCGGACAATGGGTCCCGGATAGCACCGCCAAGACAAGTAGAGGCGCCGCCGAAAGGTTCGATTTCTGTTGGATGGTTGTGGGTTTCATTTTTGAACATAATCAGCCAGTGTTCAGGGGTTCCGTCTACCATGACATGAGCTTTGATACTGCAGGCATTGATTTCTTCAGACTCATCTAAGCCGTCTAGTAGGCCCTTGGCTTTTAATTCTTTGGCGGCAAGGGTGGCCAAATCCATGAGACAAACACTTTTTTGTGGGAGACGGGCGCCATAGGTCTCTTCTCGGGAGCCGAGATATGCCTGATAAGATTGTTCCATGGCTTGGGCAAACTTATCTGCGCTACCAAACTGTACATCTGTAATCTTTGTGAGGAAAGTAGTGTGGCGGCAGTGGTCAGACCAATAAGTATCAATGACGCGGATTTCTGTGATAGTAGGGTCTCTATGTTCTTCTTCACGGAAATATTTCTGACAGAAAAGTAAATCTTCATATGTCATAGCCAGACCCATTGCTTCAACCATGGTCTTTACTTCTGCAGGGGTTTTATCTATAAAGCCAGTCAATGTTTCTACGGTGGTTGGGATAGTTAAATCCATCACCAAAGTATCTGGTTTTTTGATAGCAGCTTCCCGGGAGTCTACAGGATTGATGATATAATGTTTGATAATATCAATATCAGCAGGGGATAGCTGACCTTTTAAGACGATAACTCTGGCATTTTGAACGATAGGTCGTTCCTTTTGGGTGATGATTTGGATACATTGGGCGGCAGAGTCTGCTCGTTGGTCAAATTGGCCGGGAAGATATTCCCAAGCAAAGACTGTTTCTGTTTTGTTATCAAAAGGAAAGTCTTCAATGTAAATGGTATCAACAGCCTTTTCTGCAACGACAGATAGAACAGCAGGAAAGTCCTCCTCTGTGATACCGTCGATATCGTAACGGTTCAAAATGCGTACGCCTTCTAGTGGGATTTGCGGAAACAGCTCGTTAATCGTGCTGCAAAGAGCAGCTGCTTCTACAGCATGTTCTGTTGTCTTTTCTACAAAAACCCGGTATACTTGTTGCTTCATAAATGAAACCTCCATTATATAAAAGAAATATAAAAGAAAATAGTAATACAGAAATGTGGATACTACTGTATTTGGTTCGGTTTAGCTACATGATATATAGTTTAGTATACCATATATTGTAGAGAAAGGCGAATAGAAATACCAATCAAAAAGAAAAAAATTATCATTTTTCTGAAAGAGGATAGGTTTTCAGTTTTTTTGCTGGAAATCCGTATAGATAATTGGTATAATATCACTTTGAGAAGGGATTTTTTTCTTTTTCTCGAATTCTTATTCTAAGTTTATATTTTTAAGTTTAATGGATGTATGGACCATCTTTTATTCATCATTCATTCATCATAAAAAGAAAGGAATAGGTGAGAAGTTATTATGACGCCAGAACAAGTAGAACGAGCTGCAAAAATCGCTATGATTAAAATAAGCGAAGAAGAAGCTGCGACCCTTGCAAAAGAATTAACAGATATTATCGAATATGTATCTATGGTAAAAGATGTGGATACAGAAGGGGTACCGCCTACTATTCATGTTTTGCCTATTAGTAATGTGATGCGAGAGGATGAAGCTTCTTCTTTTGGCAATCGGGAAGGCTTACTCTCACAGGCACCAGAAACAGAAAACGGTCATTTCAAAGTGCCGAGAATTATTTAAGGAGGGACTATTGTGGATTTATTTCGTCTCACAGCCCATGAACTGCAAGATAAAATCAAAGCAAAAGAAATCAGCTATACGGAATTAACCCAAAATGTTATCGACCGTATGGATACGGTAGAAGACCAGGTACATGCCTATGTAAATACTGTCAAAGAACAAGCTTTGGCAGAAGCAGCTAAGGCTGATAAAGCGCTTGCTGCAGGGGAAACGGTAGGTCCGTTATTCGGTATTCCTATTTCCTTAAAGGACAATATGAGTTCTACCGATATGCCTACTACCAGCTGTTCCCGTATTCTTTCCAACTTTACGGCGCCTTACACGGCGACGGTAGTGGAAAAAATCCGCAATGCCGGGACCATTGTTTTAGGCAAAACAAACATGGATGAATTTGCCATGGGTTCCTCTACCATTACTTCCTATTATGGTCCCACCCAAAACCCATGGGGAAAAGACCTGGTGCCAGGAGGCTCTAGTGGCGGGGCGGCGGCGGCCGTATCTGCTGGGGAGGCAATTCTCTCTTTAGGGTCTGACACTGGGGGGTCTATCCGTCAGCCAGCAGCATTTTGCGGGGTGGTAGGCTTCAAGCCTACTTATGGCATGGTATCTCGTTATGGGGTGCACGCCATGACTTGTTCTCTGGACCAAGTTGGACCCATTGCGAAAGATGTAATGGACTGCGCTCTGGCTATGAATGCCATTGCCGGTTATGATAAAAAGGACTCTACTTCTGCTAATGTACCGGTGCCGGATTATACAGCTAATTTGAATGGAGATATCAAGGGGATGCGTATTGGTGTGCCTAGTGAATATTTCCCATCTAAGCTGCACCCCGGCATTAAAGAAAAGGTAGAAGCTGCATTAAAACTTTTAGAAGACCAAGGGGCTATCATCGAAGAAGTATCTTTGCCTGCCAGCAAATATGCCCTCTCTGCTTATTACATTATCTCTCCGGCGGAAATCAGCTTAAACATTTCTCGCTTAGACGGTGTTAGCTACGGTGTGCGGGAAGATGTGATAGATGGTGATGTTTATGATATGATGGTAGCAACTCGTGCTAAAGGTCTGGGGAAAGAAGTAAAAAGCCGGGTTATTTTAGGGACGCACTTCCTTTGTATCGAACAATTAAAGCCTTATTATCATAAAGCTTTGAAAGTAAGAACCCTGGTAAAACAAGACTTTGAAGAAGTATTTAAAAAAGTGGATTGCATTATTGGGCCTACGACGCTTACCACTTCCTTTAATTTTAATAATTTCCCCGACCCTCTGACTTTACGGCAAAACGATTTGCTGTTGGCGGGTTCTAACTTAGCAGGGAATTGCGCTATTTCCCTGCCTTGCGGCATCGTAGATGGTTTGCCCGTAGGGATGCAGATTATGGGTAACGCCTTTGATGATGAAAAAGTATTGCGGATGGCTTATTGCTTTGAACAAGCCTCCGGTATTAAAAACTTACAGCCTAGCTTTATAGAAGGAGGGGAATAGGTCATGTATGATAAATATCAACCGGTTATCGGCTTAGAAGTTCATGTGGAACTAAAAACCAAAAGTAAGATTTTCTGTACTTGTCCTGTAGCCTTCGGCTGTGAGCCAAATACCAATGTTTGCCCAGTATGCGGTGGGCTTCCTGGTTCTTTACCGGTGCTCAACAAAGAAGTAGTGAATATGGCTATCAAGCTTGGCCTTGCTGTTAATTGCCAGATTGCCGAATATACAGATTTTTATCGGAAAAATTATTTTTATCCTGATTTACCATCTAACTACCAGATTACCCAAGGTGATGATCCAATTTGTGCCAAGGGCTACCTGGAGGTGGATACAGATGGCGTCAAGACTAAAGTAGGCATTACCCGTATCCATATGGAAGAAGACGCCGGGAAACTGGTACATTCTGGGGATACCATTTCTACTTCTCAGTATGCCATGGCGGACTTTAACCGGACCGGGACGCCGCTCCTGGAAATTGTCTCTGAACCTGATATTCGGTCTGCTGCAGAAGCCAGAGCCTATCTGGAACAATTAAAAGCCATTGTGGAATATTTAGATATTTCCGACTGTAAAATGGAGGAGGGCTCTCTTCGTTGTGACGCTAACATCTCTGTTATGCCTAAAGGTAGTGATGTGTATGGTACCAGAGTGGAAGTGAAAAACTTAAACTCCTTCAAAGCCGTGCAGAAGGCTATCGAATATGAAATCTATCGGCAGATGTGCGCCCTGGAAGACGGTACGCCTTTAACCCAAGAAACCAGAACCTGGGACGATGGCAAAGGGGTAACCCTCTCTATGCGCAGTAAAGAAAGCGCTCAGGACTATCGCTATTTTCCAGACCCGAACTTGCCGCCTGTTTATGTAAGCCGGGAATGGGTAGATGGTATCAAAGCGTCTTTACCGGAATTACCAAAAGAACGAAAAGCCAGACTTATAGAGTTAGGATTGCCGGAATATGACGCGAAAATTATTACTTCTTCTAAGGCTATGGCAGATTATTTTGACGCGTGCTATGATAAATTTAACGAAGCAAAAGCCATCAGTAACTGGATGATGGGGGATTTATCTGCGGCATTAAACAATGCAGGACAGGACTTTAAAAATTCTCCTGTTACTCCGGATATGCTGGTTGAATTATTAAAGTTTATTGCCGACGATACTATTTCTGGGAAAATCGCTAAAACTGTCTTTGAAGAAGCCTTCCAGACGGGGAAAGCACCTGGAGATATCGTCAAAGAAAAGGGTTTGGTGCAAATTAAAGATACTGGGGCTATTGGTGAAATGGTAGACCAAGTTATCGCTGCTAATCCACAATCTGTTGCAGACTTTAAGGCAGGGAAGAAACAGGCTATTGGTTTCTTAGTGGGCCAAGTAATGAAACTGTCTCAAGGAAAAGCAAACCCAGGTATGGTAAATAAACTGCTCCAGGAAAAATTAAGCGAATAGGCGAATTAAGCCTATAGAAAAGAGAGGTGCAATATGGGAGAAATGGGTTGGTGGATTTCCTTATTGCGTGATTTGGCAGTGCCGGTGGCGCTAGTTGTAGTGGCTTGTCTATGGAATAGTGCGGCCAAAAAGAAGAGAAACAAATAAAATAGCTAATCAGATAGATAGCTTGATTTTTCACTTCTTTGTGATAAAATAATTCTCATACGCAAGGGATAGCGTATAAAAAAAATGAAAATACAGATAATATAAAGGAACAAAGGGGAGTAGCCCGCAGTTTATCTGTACACAGTGAGTCGTCAGCACGATAGATTGTTATCCGGCCTGTGTTGAAAGAAGCAAGACCTTTGTTGCCCCTGGAAAGCTATGTCCTTTAATAGGTCCATAGATTTTCTCTGGCAACAGGGGTCTTTTATTGTCTTGTAGCAGGAGGTAAAAAGATAAGATGAGTTATGTGTTATTAGTTGTCGGTTTTTTCTTGTTGGTGAAGGGAGCGGACTGGTTTGTAGAGGGTTCTGCTTCTATTGCGCGCAAACTGCACATTCCTGCTATTGTTATCGGCCTGACCATTGTTTCTTTTGGTACTTCGGCACCAGAAGCTGCAGTGAGCATTACGGCAGGATTAAATGGGCAGAATGATATCGCTCTGGGGAATATTATTGGCTCTAATATTTTTAATATTTTAGCGGTGATTGGTGCGGCTGCCTTTATCCATCCTATCCGTATCCAAAAATCAACCATCCAAAAGGAATTTCCTTTCGCCATTTCTACAGCGATTGTTCTATTAATATTGTCTTTAGATACGCTGTTGCAAGGCTATCCTACTAATATGATTAGCCGGGCAGATGGTCTAATCCTATTAATTTTCTTTGCTATTTTTTTGTTTTACTTGTTTGATTTGGCCTTTCAATCTCATAAAAAGGGGGAAGATATAGAAGAGGACGAAATGTCGGAGGAGCGGTCTATCGGTAAAAGTATCTTATTAGGACTTGTTGGGGTAACTGGTATTGTGCTAGGCGGGACCCTTACGGTAGATAGTGCAGAGACTATCGCTCTTTCTTGGGGCCTTAGTGAAAAGCTAGTGGGTTTGACTATTCTTGCTGTGGGTACATCCTTACCGGAATTTGTTACTAGTGTGGTAGCAGCAAAAAAGGGAGAAAACGATATTGCTATTGGCAATGTGCTCGGGTCTAATGTATTTAATGTGTTCTTTATTTTGGCAGCTTCTGCTGTGCTTTCTCCTATTGCAGTGGCGCCGGCCATCTTTTTTGATTTAGGGATTATGTTGGCTTCGATGTTGTTTGTTTTTTTCTTCTCCATCCTGGGGAAGGATATTAATAAGGGAGAAGGGGCTTTTCTTTTTCTTTGTTATGTTGCTTATATGGTGTATATCGTTATTCGTAATTAAAACAGAAAATAAAAAGAACAGGGGCTTTTGCCCTTGTTCTTTTTGATTAAATAAGATATGCTTATAGTAACGCTTGTCAGAATTTGGCAGTTCTATGCGAATATAAAAATGGATGGTGAAGGTAATGCGATTATTTAATCGGTCTATATGGCTGGTTATGGGGATTTTATTTATTATCACGGGGGTCCTTTCTATTTGGAACCCTAGTTTTGTCATGGTATCCTTGGTTTTTCTTGCAGGCTGTATTTTTATTTTCAGCGGAGTCGGTAATATTATCTTTTATCTTTCGGCGAATTCCTATGTGTTTGCGCCGGCTTGGTTTTTAGCAGATGGGATTATTTCAGTGCTTTTAGGAATTTTTCTTTTCTTCCATCATGAGGCGGCGGCAACAGCCCTTTCTTATATCATTGGCATGTGGTTGATATTTGCAGGTGTGAGCAATTTGATTAAATCCTTGGATTTGTATCGTTTTCGTGTTTCTGGCTGGGCTTTGGTAACTGTGGCCGGGATATTAGAAGCGGGACTTGGTTTTGTTTCTTTATGGCATCCATTTGTAGCGATGCTTACAGCTAGCTCTCTCATTGGTTATTGCTTTATCTTCCAGGGAATTATTTTTGTCCTTTTATGGTGGTTCATTTTGCGATATATTGATAAAAACAGCATGAGTATTTTTTATTAAAAAAGAGAGGCAAATGCCTCTCTTTTATTTTTTCTTTTTAGCTTTATTTTGTTTGGCGGGGTCTATGTTCTTTAGCCGTTTGGGAGTAGGAAGGTACTCACCGATGAGTGCGCCGAGATTGGTGCCAACAACTAAAATCATCAAATATAAAATGGCATTAAATACAAGTGGTGAGGCCTCTTTGTCCATAAATTTACTCCAGAGAAAAAGCATCAAGCAGGCAATAGCGATAAAAGTAAGATAGCGTTGTTTGCGTTTGTTCATAAGAGACTCCTTATTATTTTGAGGTGTTGTGATAGAGGATATCTTGAATGATATCTTGAGTATAATATGGATGGTGTTTTTTCGCAAGAGGCCAAAGATGAAAAGAAGGGAAAAGAAAACTTTACTTGGCATATGGATATTTATGGGAAACTATGATAAAATCTATAATAAGAAAAGTTATGCGCTTGGAAAAAATAGAAGGAGTTGGTTTTGGTGTCTGGCAATGCAATCATCGCGCAATCTGGCGGTCCTACCGCTGTTATCAATAACAGTGTGTGTGGGGTAATCCAAGAATGGTATCGGGCAAACACCGGTGGCAAAATGTATGCCGGGATTGCTGGGATTAAAGGAATATTAGAAGGGGATATTATTGATTTGGGCTATCAGGACCCAAAAGTCATTGATGGGCTTCGTTATACCCCCGGTGCAGGATTATGGTCTTGCCGATATAAAGTAAATGGTGACGACCAAGAAAAACTCATTGACATCTGCAAAAAATTAAATATTCGCTATTTCTTTTATAATGGTGGTAACGACTCTATGGATACCGCCTATAAAACATATCAGGCAGCTGTGGCTTCCGGCTGGGAGATGCAGGTTATTGGCGTGCCAAAAACGGTAGACAACGATTTGCCGTTTACAGACCATTGTCCCGGTTATGGCAGTGCTGCAAAATATATTGCAACGACTGTATTGGAAACAGGTTATGATTTGCAAAGTGTTTCTACTAAAACAAAGGTAACCATCTTAGAAGCTATGGGCAGAAATGCTGGTTGGTTGACAGCAGCAGGTGCGCTTGCAAAACGGACTCCTGATGAAGCGCCTCATCTTATCTATCTGCCAGAGGTGGCGTTCTCCAAAGACCAATTCTTAAAAGATGTAGAAGCTGTCTATAAACGGTTAGGCTATGTCTATATTGTGGCTTCTGAAGGGTTAGCAGATGCAGATGGGAATTATTTCTGTGCTAGTGATAATAAAGACGCTTTTGGTCATGCGCAGCTCAGCGGCTTAGGCGACGCCTTAAAACAGGTGGTAGAAGGGGAACTAGGCTTAAAAGCCCGCTGCAACACATTAGGTTCTGCACAGCGCTCCGCTACCCACTGGGCCTCTAAAACAGATATGGATGAAGCCTATGCAGCAGGGGCTACTGCTGTAAAATATGCATTGGCTGGGAAAACGGGGGTAATGGTATCTTTAGACCGTGCGCCTGGCAACGTATATCAATGCACCATGGGGGAAGTCCCATTGGAAAAAGTAGCTAATATTGAAAAGAAAATTCCATTAGAATGGATTAACCAAGAACATAACTATGTAACCCAAGAATTTATCGACTATGCTAGACCGCTGATTATCGGCGAGCCAACTTTGCCAATGGAAAATGGCGTGCCCGCTTATGTTACCATTGACAGAAATTTAGGCAAAGTAAATCTATAAAAAGCGAGGGGAAATCATGACAGAAGTAAAAAATCCGCAGGTAACCATCACCATGGCAAATGGCAATACCATTGTTGCCGAATTATACCCGGAAATCGCGCCGAATACCGTTAACAACTTTATCTCTTTGGTAAAACAAGGCTTTTATGACGGCTTGATTTTTCATCGGGTCATTCCTGGCTTTATGATCCAAGGGGGATGCCCGGAAGGCAGTGGCATGGGCGGCCCAGGTTATTCTATCCGTGGTGAATTTAATGCTAATGGTTTTGAAAACAATTTATTCCATGACAGAGGGGTTCTTTCTATGGCAAGAGCCATGCACCCTGACTCTGCTGGCAGTCAATTCTTCATCATGGTGAAGAAAAGCCCTCATTTAGATGGAGCATATGCTGCTTTTGGTAAAGTCATCTCTGGTATGGAGGAAGTAGACCGCATTGTAGGTGTGCCGAGAAATGGCCAGGATAGACCTGATGAAGAACAAAAAATTGCTTCTATGACCGTAGAATGTTTTGGTGTGGAATACCCAGAACCGGTAAAAGGTAATCGTCGGTAGGTCTTGCGCTTGACAAATCTGCAGTTCTTTGTTATGGTAAAAAATATCTAGATAATCAGATAGATAAGGGGTGGGAAGATGCGTCATTTTTCTTGCTAATGAAGTAAATAGGCTATAACAAATAGGAAAATCTAGAAAGCAGTGTGTAACTGTTTTACTTTGTTATGGCCGGCAAGAAGAATAACCGTCTTTCTTATTATCAATTTACAGCTTATTCAAAGAGCAGTATCTTACTATCTATTGCTATTTACTAGCAGTCGTTTGGGCAGAAGGATAAGCGAGTGAAAATGTAACAAGGTAGTGTATATACCGCAGGAAGAGGTTTCTTCTTGCGGTATTTTTTTGACTGTATTTAGGAGGTGGTTTGTATGTCGATGATACAAATTTCCAATCTGACTTTTGCCTATCCTGGACAATATGAAACAATTTTTGAGCATCTATCTTTGCACTTGGATAGCGACTGGAAGCTGGGCCTAATCGGCCGCAATGGCAAGGGGAAAACCAGTTTCTTAAAACTTTTGACAGGAATATATGATTATAAAGGGAGTATCTCTGCACAGGTTAAATTTGCTTATTTCCCTTATGAAGTGACAGATAGGACGGCGACTAGCCTTGATTTATTTTACCAGATTAATCCAGAGGTGCAGCAATGGGAAATAGAACGAGAATTATCGTTGTTAGATGTTGCAGAAGATGTTTTGTTTCGGTCCTTTTCTTCTTTGAGTCCGGGGGAGCAGACGAAAGTAACACTTGCTGCCTTGTTCCTGAAGGAAAATGTCTTTCCTCTGATAGATGAACCGACCAACCATTTGGACGAGGTTGGACGGGAGTCGCTGGCGCGGTATTTGCGTAAGAAAAATGGTTTTATCTTAGTGTCTCATGACCGTTGGCTTTTAGACCAATGTGTAGATCATATTTTGGCTATTAACCGTAATGGAATAGAGCTGCAGCAGGGAAACTTTTCTAGTTGGCAGGAGAATAAAGAACGACAAGACCAGTTCGAACGAAACAAAAATGAAAAGCTATCCAAGGAGGTGAAACGATTATCAGCGCGGGCAAAAGAGACAAAAGCGTGGGCAGATTATACGGAACGACAGAAAATTGGCTATGACCCTATCAAAGAGGACCGCTTTATTGGGACGAGAGCTTACCTCGGTGAAAAATCTCGTAAAATGCAGCAGCAAAGAAAAAACTTGGAAAAGCGGCAGGAAAAGGCTCTTAATGAAAAGGCAGCACTATTAAAAAATATAGAAAAACAAGAGCCGTTAAAATGTTTTCCTCTTGCTTACACAAAAAATGAATTAGTAAGATTAGAAAATGTTTCTGTCTTGTATGATGATAAGGCCATTTGTGAGCCGGTATCTTTTTCCTTGCGGCAGGGGGATAGAGTGGCGCTGGTAGGGAAAAACGGTTGTGGAAAATCTAGCTTATTAAAGCTGATTTGTGGAGAAGCTATCCATTATCAAGGTTTGTTGGAAGTGGGCAGTGGCTTGAAAATATCCTATGTTCCCCAACGCACTAATTTCTTACAAGGGGACTTATCTGCCTTTGCTCGAGAAAATGCTATAGACGAAACATTGTTTAAAACTATTTTGCGAAAGTTGGACTTTAGTCGGGAGCAATTTGAGAAGGATATGGCTTCTTTTAGTGATGGGCAAAAGAAAAAGGTATTGCTGGCAAAAAGTTTATCAGAAGAAGCGCACTTATTTATTTGGGATGAACCCTTAAATTTTATCGACATCATTTCTCGGCTGCAGATAGAGGAGGTCTTATTGAAATACCGACCAACCATGATTTTTGTAGAACATGACAGAGTATTCCGAGAGATGCTAGTCACGAAAACGATAGTGCTGTAAAAATAAAAACAGTAATCAAAATAATTACTGTTTTTTATCAGCAAAGAACATAGATTGTTATACAAGGCTTTCTAAAAATGTTCTTTGTTTGAGATGACATATTGTGTTTATATAAAATTATTCCATGTTTTTGAACGTTTGATAGCACCCATAAATGTTTTTTTATACCTTTCTCTTAAGAGAACTTGTGCTTTTTCATGATTTAGTGATGCTGCGCGATGCAGAAGCGATAATTCTAAATCAATATCGTCAATAATAATCCACCCAGCCACATTTTTTCCCTGAGAGTTTTTGCAACGGGTATCATGAAGCGCTACATAAGTGTTGTAACATATTTCCGCTGATTCGTTTTGAGCAATATACTCTACATAGTCCTTGCACTCTTTCAATCGATTTATCCGACAAAGACATTCTGTAAGGTTAACATAATACTTATGGTTATCAGCGCTTTGACCGAGAGCATTCTCTATAAAATAAATTGCCTTTTCCGGATTGGAATATGTGTAATGTTTTGCCAATAACTCAAATCGTTTGGGATCTGCGGATTCTTCCATTCTTTTGTACCAATATTCGGATTTGGCTAAATTGTATTCTACTAGGCGGGACATATTGAAATCGGAATCCTTTGAGCCATACGAGAATCCTAAAACATCTTGTGCAGACAAATCACCTTTTTTTGCTGCTGAAAAAGTAAGTGCCCGTGCTAATTGTATATTCCCTTGAACATCTCTTGCTCCTTGCTGAATAATCATTCGTTCAGTATTGTATGCAGGTGTATAATTTTGCTCAACTGCCTTAACTGCCCAAAAAAGGGCTGGCGAACGATATTCCTCTAATAGCCATTGACAAACAGGCGATTCCGGAAATTGATATCTCCTTAATGCATCGGATGCACATAATAATGATAGTGCCAATTCATTTTGCACTTTAGGCGAATGGTCTGAGCGTTCTCTTTCTGAAAGTGATTTAATTTTTGCTTTTAAATCTTTAGGGCATACAGATATCATCATTTCTAGTATTTCGTTAACTTGATTTGTAAAAACCATATTTGCATTACAAGTCTCTATGTATAAATCTAAAAAATCGATGGATAAATCTTCTGAAATGGTCACATTTACCTCAGATCTTGTTTCAATAGTAAAGGCGGATTCGTTCACAATGAGAGCCTCTCTTTCAACATAAATGCTATCTTTTATCGTTCATTATTTTACCATATTTTTACCTATTCAACAATGCAGATAATAAAAGGAAAGCTTTACAATAATATGCCTGTTTTGTGTGATGTAAAAGATAAGAGTTTTAAGTGGAATATGCTATCTATTAGATAGAATGGTGAATCACTCATAAAGAGCATGGTTATATCTTGAAAAAAATCATCTAACATCAAAATAAGGTGATGTTTTATGTGTCGAACATTGGGGTTCAAATGATAGCAGAAGTTTTTTTATTAAAAAAAGTACTCAGACTTTATATACAATCTGAGTACTTAAATGGCAGGGGTAGATGGATTCGAACCACCGAATGTCGGTACCAAAAACCGATGCCTTACCGCTTGGCGATACCCCTAAAAAAAATGGTCGGGACGACAGGATTTGAACCTGCGACCCTCTGATCCCAAATCAGATACGCTACCAAACTGCGCTACGTCCCGACAACATGAATGATTATATAAGAAATGGCAAAATAAGTCAAGCAAAAATAAAAACTTTTTCAGAATTGTTGCGATTGTTTTTAGAGAAAAATTTTTGCTTTTATAGAAAAAAACATTCTCACGGTAGAAAAACTGTGATATAATACCTCTATATAAAAATAAAGTATAGGAGGGCTGATTATGGCTTTTGATGCAAAAGAATTTATTTCTCCCGTGATTAGAGATATGCCGCCTTCTGGCATTCGACGGTTCTTTGGTCTGGCGGCAGAAATGAAAGATGTTATCTCCTTGGGCATTGGCGAACCAGACTTCGTTACGCCGGATAAAATGAGAAATGCGGGGATTGCGTCTCTGCAAGCGGGAAAAACCGGGTATACTTCTAATGCCGGTTTATTGGAGCTAAGAGAAGCCATTGCCGAATATTTGGCAAACCGCTTTGATGTGCATTATGACCCGAAAAACGAAATCATGATTACGGTAGGCGCCAGCGAAGCCGTAGACCTTGCTCTCCGCGCGATTATTAATCCCGGCGATGAGGTGCTATTGCCGGAGCCTTGTTATGTTTGCTATCGTCCAGGTATTATCATGGCAAGAGGGGTACCAGTAACAGTAGAAACTACTGACGCTAATGGATTTAAAATCACTCCAGAAATGTTAGAAGAAAAAATTACCCCCAAAACCAAGGCATTGCTTATTAACTACCCTGGCAACCCTTGCGGCGGCATTATGACCAAAGAGGATTTTGAAGCCATCGTTCCTGTGATTATCAAACATAATTTGATTGTTATCACCGATGAAATTTATGCAGAGTTGACCTATGAAGGCAAACATACCAGCATTGCGTCTCTTCCTGGTATGCGTGACAGAACCATCCTGATTTCCGGTGTATCTAAGGCCTTTGCTATGACAGGGTGGCGCATTGGTTATGTTTGCGCCAATAATGACATCTACGAACAAATGTATAAAATTCACCAGTATATCATTATGAGCGCGCCGACCATGGGGCAATATGCGGCACTGGAAGCGTTCCGCAATGGCATGGATGATATGGAATATATGGTTGGTGAATACAAAAAAAGACGGGATTTGATTACGGCAGGATTGCGAGAAGCAGGACTTAGTCTCTTCTTGCCCAAGGGTGCGTTTTATGCATTCCCATCTATCCAGGTAACCGGTTTAAGCTCTGAAGATTTCTGCATGCGGTTATTAAACGAAAAGCGGGTAGCGGTTGTTCCTGGTTATCCCTTTGGCGATTGCGGGGAAGGCTTTGTTCGTTGTTCTTACGCCTATTCAGTAGAACACATCAAAGAAGCGTGCAGTCGCATTGGCGAATTCGTCCAAGAGGTAACGGCGAATAAATAACAAGTGTTGTTTGTTAACCTTATTTAAATTTTAGACCAAAGCCCATCTTATTATTGATTTGGTTCGAAAAAATAATGAGATGGGTTTTTCCGTGGAGGGGCACGCAATGGGGAAAAAAAAGAACAATCTAGAGGCAAACTTTTCTGTGCATTTATTGACCGATACTGTAGCGGTGCCAAAAATGCTCTTAACCTATTATCCGCAGCTAGGGATTAATGAACAAGAACTGGTCGTGCTCTTAAAGGTATACGCGGCAGATAGAAACCAGGGGCTTGTTTTTTCTGCCTTTGGTGAGGAACGAATGGTCATACCCGGTCTTGTAAAAAAGAAATTTGTTGTTATTCAAAAGAGGGAACAGCAGGAATATTTATGCTTGTCTTGGCAGGTTTTATTTGAACGGCTATTAGAACTTTGGGTCTATCAGCAAAGTGTGGGAGAGGAGACGGCTGCTCTTCATCGAACTGCTTATGCCGATCTCCAAGATGCTTTGCCGGCCGATGATGAAAAGTATCATTTTGGGGAGCTATATCAGGCATTTGAACAAGAGTTTGGGCGGGGCCTATCTCCTTTGGAAACAGAAAAAATTGCAGAGTGGCAGGAAAACCTGGGTTTTCGCGGCGATATGATTTTGGAAGCATTGAAACGGGCTGTCTATCGAGGGAAATATTCTTTTGCTTATATTGATACCATTCTGCATGATTGGTATAAGAAAAATATCCGTACGCCTATGGAGATAGAACAGTCTGAAGCGAGCCGGGCAGGTACTCCTGGAAAAGCACCAAGAAAACCAAAAGCAAAGGAAAAAGAGGAAAAAAACAAGACTGATTATTCGCTGGTCTATCAGAAAAAGTAGTCTGTAGATAGCAGAGGGGGCAAGGACTTATGGAAAAGATAAATCAATCATTAGAGCAGCTGGCAGGCTTTCCTGAAACTATGGAAAAGCCTGTTTACCAGTGTGAAAAGTGTCAGGATACAGGGCTTGTCATTATTGATGGCATTGCAAAAATCTGTCCTTGCCAAAAAAAGGTGGTCCTTGCTCAAAAAAAGCAAGCCTCAAATATGACGCCTAAGCTGGCGGAAAAAACTTTTGAGAATTTCTCTTTGCGCTATTATCCCGCGTATCAATACAGTGAATTGCACCAAAAAAATTATCAGCAGTTGGCTGAGGCGGCGCTTTTGGCATGTAAGCATTTTGTTTCTGATGTAAAGGCAGACCGTTATCGGGAAGGCTTGATATTGGAAGGAAGTATTGGCAGCGGTAAGACGCACCTAGCGGCGGCTATTGCCAATGCGTTATTAGATGCTGGAAGGACTGTGCTATTTTTAGTTGTACCAGAGTTTTTAGATGAAATTCGCAGCAGTTATCAAGATAGCTCCGATGGCAGTGAAGGTGCCTTGATGCAAAAAGCAAAAAATGTACCCGTTCTGATTTTAGATGATTTAGGAGCCCATACTTATACCAGTTGGACCCAGAGTAAGATTTTTACTTTGCTTAATCATCGTCTGAACTATAATCTACCCACGGTAATTACAACCAATCTTTCTGTAGAGGAAATTGGCGAGGCCTTGGGGGAACGGACGGCCTCCCGGTTATTAGAGTTAGGGGCTTTTTATCCCTTAAGGGTAGAGCAGGACATTCGCTTGACCAAATGTTTGGAAAAATAAATTAGTGCTGGCAGTTAGGCTAATTGATGCGATAAGAGGAGATAAGAGGTGGTAAGGTGTGAGAGAACGAACAATGATGCAGGCTGCTATCATTCAAATGGCTGTGGAGCCGGGGAATGCAGCTGTGAATATGGGAAAGGCCGCAGCCTTTGTAACAGAGGCAGCAAAGCAGGGATGTGATTTTATTGTCTTACCGGAATTATGGTATGGCGGTTATGCGCTGGACCGTTTAGATGAACTTGCTGCACCTTTAGCTAGCCACCCTGGTATCCTGCGTATGCAACAGTTGGCAAAAGAATATGGGGTAATGTTGGCAGCCGGCTCTGTGGCAACGGTAAAAGACGGCAAATACTATAACACCGCTGTGTTAATTGGTGAAACAGGCCAGATTATCGGACAATATGATAAAATTCATTTGTTTCCCCTGGGCCTGCACGAGGACCAGTATTTTACGCCGGGAGAGGATTTTTGTTTAGTTGATACACCTTGGGGGCGGCTGGGTATTATTCTTTGTTATGACATTCGTTTCCCTGCATTGTGCCAAAACTTAGCTTTGCAAGGAGCAGAGCTTCTTATTATCCCAGCTCAGTTTGGTGCAGCGCGTATCCAACATTGGAATATCTTGGCCCAAGCTCGCGCCATTGAAAATCAATGCTTTGTCTTGGCTTGTGATGTGACCGGGGACAAAGACAGCGGTTATTGCGGTTCTTCTCTCATGGTATCACCTTGGGGCGAATTAATTGCCCATGGGGATGAACGGGAACAAATCCTCTATGGGGAATTAGACTTTAGTCAAATAGAAAAAGTGCGGCGAACCATTCCTGTTTTTCAGCAGCGACGAAGCAATGTAGATGAAATAGATAATAACTTGATAACAAAAAACCACCTGTAATCTTATGATTACAGGTGGTTTTTTGTTTCATTGTTCGGAGGATGAGTGGTGAGGGTAATGATTTTTCATAATTGGATGCTGCCATCTTCATTTTGTACGGTATCAAAAATACCTAAATAGTCTTTTGCATGCTGTGATTTTGGGATGTTTGCAAGCTGTTTCTTTAAATTAGATATATATTTTTTATTATATCCTATTGAGTTAGCTGCTTCAGCATCAAAGATAATAGTTTGCGGTTTATTTCCCTGACTAGGTAGGTAGCTGATAGCAAACAGCGTTTTTATTTTGCTATTTTTAAGAGCTGTTAGCCCGCCTAAAACAGCGCCAACAGGACCAATTACAGGACCAAGCAGTAGTGCACCGACAGCACTTCTGCCAAGAATAGACTTATTTTTTAATTCTTCTTTTGTGATGATGTCAGCTTTTAATATATCTGCAGCATTTATTTTCCATGTTTGGATGATTTCATCAGCACTAAACATTTTTAATTTTACTTTGTTGATTTCTAAGGCATCATTGTTTAGTTTTAATCTAATGCAATCATTGTCTTGCACATCAGCGCCAAGTCCGCTTATATAATAAAATAAATTATTGTTGCTTTTAATGGGGGGATCTGTCCTGAAAATAAGTATGATTAAGCAGCAAATGCCAAAACAAATACTAAAAGCAGCTAAGGCAATGAATAGAGAAAAGCCCCAGCCTGCATTTATGGTCATGCCTGTCCAGAAAAATAGTAGGGTTGGACATAAAGAAAGAATGGTTGATATGAAAATTTGCTTTTTATTCATTCAGGCCCTCCCCAGCTGCTTACATGGGTTTATATAAATATAATGCTAAGTGAATACAATTTAGCTCTTTTGATAAATTAAATAAAATAAAAAGATCGGGGAGTACTCCCTGATCCTTTTTATTTGGCAAAGGTGAACACTATCAATATTCCGTCAAAGAAATATATTTTGTTATGGTTCGTCTTTGCGTTGTATGGTACGCCCGATAGGAGTCGAACCTACGCACCTGGCTCCGGAGGCCAGTGCTCTATCCACTGAGCTACGGGCGCATAATGAAAATAAGACTGATAGAAATCAGCTTTATTATTTTACCTGAAAATAGCAGAATAGTCAATTGTTTTCTTGCCAAAATGAAAGAAGTTTTCTGTCGAGGTAAAAAGGGGATTTTGTGCTCTGTGTGGAATAGTTATAGTCGGAAAAAGGAAAGGCGGTTTAAATAAGTGAATTTTGTTGTAATTGATTTAGAAACAACCGGTCTGGACCATAATACCTGCGAGATTATAGAAATCGGTGCAGTGAAAATAAAAAATAATGTGATTATTGACGAGCTTTCTATGCTGATAAAACCCCAGGAAGATATTCCTCCGGAAGTGCAAGAGCTAACGGGGATATCTCCGGAAATGGTGGCAGATGCGCCGCCTATTGAGACAGGTATAGAAGCTTTGCGGGATTTTTTAGGCGACTATTGTCCAGTGGCTCATAATATTTCTTTTGAAAGCGGTTTTTTAATGCCTTATTTGGGAGAAATGGATTGGCTGGATACCATTGACTTGGGGCGCATTTTTTGGCCGGGACACAGCAGCTATAGCCTTAAAGAGCTTATTAAAGTGGTGGGAATTACCAATAGCAATCCGCACCGGGCATTAGCTGATGCTATGGCTAGTGCAGAGATTGTCTTAGCTGCTATGGATAAATTGCGAGATTTGGACTTATGGGTACAGCAAAACTTATATTTACTGGCAGATCAATTTGGTGAAGAAGCTCTAGGTAGATTGTTGCTCCAAGAGACAGGAAAAAACTTGAAAATAACCGGTATGATACCTGCAGCCGGCAGTAAATTGAAAGCGCCGCCTGGAGAAGAGCGACCACTGCTACTGGATTGGGATGAGGAAATCCCGGAAGAAGAGGCAGAAGACTTTTTCTCAGTGACGCCGGTACCTCTTCAAAAGCTAGATAGTTTTTTAGGGGAAAATGGCATTGGCAGGGAGAAATACCCGAATTTTGAATATCGTCCGCAGCAATTAGAAATGGCTAGAAAAGTGCTGGATAGCTTTAACGCTGGAGAACCCTTGGTAATAGAAGCAGGAACTGGCACAGGGAAGTCCCTGGCCTATTTGTTGCCTTCCTTACTTTTTGCCAAAGAAAACCATACTAAAGTGGTTGTGAGCACCCATACCATTAATCTGCAGGAGCAGCTTTTGCAAAAAGATATTCCCCAGTTATCAGAGCTATTAGGGGAAGAGATAAAGGCAAGCGTCGTAAAGGGGCGCGGCAATTATTTGTGTCTATCTCGGTGGAGTCATGCTCTTACCTATAATGGACCGCAGATTATTCCTTTTTTGATGTCTGTTGCGGTGTGGATGGGAGAGTCTGGTTCTGGTGATATTAGCCATCTTTCTTTGCGCCGGGACCAAAAATGGCAAGGTCAAGCTATCAGTGCCAGCAAAGAAAGCTGTTTAGGGCCATTATGTCCTTATTTTAAAACCAAGTGTTTTGTGCATAAGGCACGGCAAAAGGCCTTTCTTTCTGATATTGTTGTCATTAATCATTCGTTGCTGCTTGCCAATGCTGGCATGGAACGAGGCTTTTTACCTGCATTTTCTTATCTTGTTATTGATGAAGCCCATCACTTGGATAAGGTGGCCAAAGAACAGCTGACCCAGCAAATCAGCTATTACCAAATAGCGGGGCTCCTGGAGCGTCTTAGTAAGAAGGAACGGGGCAGCATTTTAGCAAAATGGAAAGGACAGCTAGAAAAGGTAGAAATCGAGCGAGACCAATATCTGGATATGATAACGGATATTGATAAGGTGTTAAAAGAAATCAGCATGTGTTGGCGGCTCTTAGATGAATTTTTCTCGGCATTATTGTATGGCTTTGCTGGCTACATCCAGGGGAATTTTTTCCCAGCGCAAATCCGTCTGTTGCCTGCCATGCGGCAAAAGCCCGATTATGAAACAATCCTTGCTGCTAAGAATAATTTAGCGGCAAACCTGCAGCAAATCACCAAAAAGCTGGATGCTATTATTAACCAAATCGACCGCTTAGAAAAGGACCAAGGTGTATCCATTGATAACACCATGGAAGCTGTTATTTTGCAGGAAACGTTGTCTGAGGCTGTTTCCGTGCTTCATACGGCCATGGCTTCTTGGCAAAATGATAACAGTGATTTTGTCAGCTGGGTAGAATTTAGCGGGAAAATCAATAAAGACACCCTCTTTGTAGATACAGACGATATTGATTTAAAGGATGTTTATTACTTACCTAGCTTGTATTTGGCTCCCATTGATGTGGGGGACTTGATATCTTCTTCTCTCATCGAACAAAAGAATGCTGTCGTTATGACCTCGGCAACCCTTTCTATTAATGGAGATTTTTCTTTCTTTTTGAAAGAGTGTGGGTTGGATACTTTGCCCGACCTGCGGCTCCATGTGTTATCATCGCCTTTTTTCTATGATGAGCAAATGCTTTTTGCAGTGGCGACAGATATTCCGGAGCCAACACAAGTACCGGAGGCCGTTTATCTATGTAAGTTAGCAGAAAGCATTATTGAACTGGTGAAAGTGACCAATGGCAGAACGATGATTTTGTTCACCTCTCACTATCATTTAAAATCTGTTTATCGCATTATCAATCCAGTATTGAAGGAATTGGATATTAAAGTACTAGCCCATGGCATATCCGGTAGCCATCATAGCATCACCGAAGAATTTAAGACAGAAGATAAAGCTTGTCTTCTAGGTGCGGCTAGCTTTTGGGAAGGGGTAGATATTGTAGGGGAAGCTCTTTCCATGGTGATTATGGTGAAAATTCCTTTCTGGCCTCCTAATACGCCTATTATTAGCGCCAAGCTGGATAAGTTAAAAGCAGATGGGATAGATGGTTTCTCTAAGTATAGCTTGCCTCAAGCAGTTATTCGCTTTAAACAAGGTTATGGTCGATTGATACGGTCAACAGAGGATGTCGGCGCTGTTGTTCTTTTAGATAAGCGCTTTGTCAATAAACGCTATGGTGCGGTCTTCCGCAATGCGCTCCCTGTGCAGAAAATCTTAGCAGCGCCAATCGGTGAGATTGGGAAAAAAGTAGAGCGGTGGCTACAAAAATAAATAAAAAAAGAGATTGTCCTCGCGGCAATCTCTTTTTTGTACAAACACCAATAGAAAAATTTGCAGTATAATAAAGCAAGATGAAACGGAAACTGGCATATCAGCCAGCAAGAGGAGGGATAGCAAGTTGAAAATTTATTATGTAAAGCTGCCTAATTTTTTACGGAATGTATTAAAAAAAGCATTGAAACAGTAAATATATCAGGTTGACATTGAAAATAAAATAAGTTTCAGAATAGGCTATGGCAGATAGATGCTATAGCCTATTTTACACCACAAATGCCACCAACAGCAGCGGCGGCTAGGCCATAATAACATTTACCAAGAATACTGGAAATAGGATACCCCATAACACTGCCAATGATGGTAATGACCAGATAAAAACAGCAGGCAAAAACAATGCCCATGATTAAGCCTTGGCTACCGCTTTTTCTTGCCGTTAAGAAACCACCGCTAAACAAGGCGCAAATACTAATAAGCATGGCGGCAGGTGCAGCGTATTCTGGCTTTAACAATTCTGTGAAAAAATTGACCAAGCTATAGATGAGTGTGCAGCCTAAAATCATCCCGAAGGAGAGCGCTAATCCCCATAACACTGCAGCTAGCTTTCCGCCAGGGGCCTTTGCTGCAAGGGCTGATAAGGGAGAGCCGAAGGATACAGAGGGAAGCATTTTTTTCATGTTCATATTTTTTATATTCATAGTGAGACCTCCTCAAAGGAAATAATGTTATCCTATCTATATGCCAGGTAATGAAAAATATGACTAGGGCCATTGCCTGGGGACATCCCTTGCTTGACGATTAATTGGTTTCGTTATAAAATAATAAGACATGTAAAAATTCAGATAGTATTCAAGAAAAAATATATAATAATAAGAGAAGCAAGAAAACGAAGGTGCAGACATGGTAGAGTTAAAGAAAAAAGAAGTAGATAGAGAAAAAATCGCAGCAGCGGTAAAAGATATCCTAGAAGCCATCGGGGAAGACCCTAACAGGGAAGGCTTAGAGGGGACGCCTATGCGGGTCGCTCGTATGTATGAAGAGATTTTGGCCGGTATGGAACAATCTGCCGAGACTCACTTATCGGTGCAATTTAGCGAAGAAAATTACGATGATATGATTATCGTCAAAGATATCCCTGTCTATTCTATGTGTGAACATCATATGATGCCGTTCTTTGGCGTTGCTCATATTGCTTATATCCCCAAAAACGGTAAGGTAACGGGACTTTCTAAAATAGCGCGGACAGTGGAGTGCTTTGCTCGGCGGCTGCAAATCCAGGAGCGGATGACGGCGCAAATAGCTGACGCGATTGTTCAAGTATTAGACCCTCATGGGGTATTAGTCATTGTAGAGGCGGAGCATATGTGCATGACCATGCGAGGAGTCAATAAGCCTGGTTCTGTAACGGTGACTTCTGCTGTACGGGGTTATTTTAAGACCAGCGCGGCGACTCGGAATGAAGCCATCGGATTAATCCATCAGGAACGAACCAAGTAAGGGCGTAAGCCAGCAAGAGAAAACCAAGAAAATGGAGCGATGATAATGGTGAAAAATCATGACGAAATCGTAAATATGGAGTCGCGAACCTTGGGTGATATTATCAAAGAATATGCTGTTTTAATTATCATTGCATTTTGTATTGCAACGGTTATTAAAATCTTTGTGATAGACAGCCGTATCGTGCCGACTACCTCTATGTATCCAACTGTTTTTGCTAATGATAGGGTATTGGTAAATAAATTTATTTATCGTTTTGGTGATGTAGAGCGGCAGGATATTATTGTCTTTACGCCAAATGACAGCATTGCAGAGAAGAAAGATTTGCTGAAGCGTGTAATTGGTTTGCCAGGGGATAAAGTAAAAGTAGAGAATGGTCAGGTTTATATCAATGGTCAGGTTTTGGATGAGTCTGGCTACGACCATGATATTCCTTCTTATTACTTTGCTGAAGTACAAGTGCCGGAAGGCTGCATTTTTGTGCTGGGGGATAATCGTAACCACAGCTTCGATAGTCATCTCTGGGAAGACCCATTTGTACCGATGGAGAATATCAAAGGCAAGGCCTTTTGCTGCTATTGGCCTATGGACCGCATTGGCGGACTAAATTAAACTATAGAGGTATTGCCAATGAAGGAGTGTTCTGTTTATTATGAAAGCTGGCAGTATGAATGCTGCGGCAGATTTTTTCGAATAGGAGAGACTATCAAATGGCTGGTATATGCAGTAAATGGGCTGGATTTTCCCTTTGACATAGGAAAAGTTGAATATTACTATGAAGCTCATAGCTCTGATTGGCAAAGTCTTCTTGTTTTGGAGGGTACTGTCACAGGGCTACAAGTCACATATGTAAAATATGAACCCTCTGCAGAAAATGAAAAATTGCTGCTTCCTTGTGATGGGCGGTTGCTGCCAACGGAAAGTATTGAGCATTACGAACAAACTTTAAATGATATGGAGTTTAGCGGATTTCTTGTTACGATAAGCGACTATGTTGTTCGGCCTGCGAGACAAGAAGAAGTAACCTTTGTGTGAAGCTTGACGGAAAGAAAACAATGATTAGATTGATGAAAAAAGAAGATATGCCTGCTGTCTTGGATATGTGGCTGGCTGGGAATACCCAGGCTCATCCCTTTATTCCAGTTACCTATTGGCAGGGGCAGTTGGAGAAGATGGAGCAGGTCTACTTACCTTCAGCTGAAGTATTTGTTTATGAGACGGAAGATACCCATAAAGTAATAGGTTTCCTTGGTATTACAGAGAGTTCCTACATAGCCGGGCTTTTTGTTCATCCTGCGGCGCAAGGGCAAGGTATTGGTAAATGTTTGCTTGCTTATGGGCAGGGGATTTACCCGTCTTTGGCATTACATGTGTATTGTGATAATGAAAAAGCAGTGCGCTTCTATGAGCGAAATGGCTTTACGGCAGTAGAAACATCTATGGATGAAGCAACTGGTGTTAAGGAACAACTGATGGTTTGGGAACAGGCATAAAAAATAAGAGAGTCTTTGCAAAGACTCTCTTATTTTTTTCTTGGCAAGGGAACAGCGCCACCCAAAATAAGTAAGCAGCTATAGACTACCATAGCCATTATGGTGGAGAGTGTCATAACGGTAAGCAGTGGGTAATGCTGCAAGAGCAGCAATCCTTTGATAGTTTCCAGAGTCAAATAACTTATAAGGATAGCTAGGAGCGGCAACAGGATGCCTTTCCATAGTTGGGGGCGGAAACTTGTTTTCGTAATTAGTCGCCAGCCGTTTAAGAGGCAGGAGGCAAGGGCGGATACAAAGATGGCAATGGCCGCGCCGCGAATGCCCAGCCAAGGTTTGGGAACCAGCCAATAGATGCCACCCAAGAGGAGAATGCCATTGACAATCATGGTAAAAAGAAGATATTGTACTTCTCCTAAGCCCTGTAAAATGCTGGAAAAGGTAATTTGCATGTACATAAAGATACCGCCTAGGGAAAGTAGCGTAAGAATAGGGGCAGCCTCCGGTGCGTGAAAAAGAAAATCGCAAAGTTCTTTGCTGTAGCAAAAGAGCACTAACATGCCTGGTAGGGTACAATACATGGTGGCATTGAGCGCTTGATTGATACGGTTTTGCAGGGCTTTTGGCTGGTGCAGTACGGAAGCAATGCCGGGGATGATGGATACGGTGAGACTGGTGGTAAAAACGCCTGGCAGATGAACTAAGGACATGGCAACACCAGCAAAGTTGCCATAAATAGCAGTAGCTGTAGGCATGTCAAAACCGCTTTTTTGCAGACAGAGAGGGATTAGGATTGATTGCAACATAAGGATACCGCTGGAAACCATACGATTGAGTGTAACAGGAGTGCCAAATTTTACCATGTGATAAGCAAGGGGTAAGCTGTATTTTGCGTTATTATTTGCAAAGGGATAATCCCGCGCTGTAATGGAGCGAAAGCGTAGCCATAGATAGAGATTGCCTCCTAACTCACCAAAGAAGGTACCAATGGCGACTGCAAGGATGGCAATTTCTAGACCATAGGGTAGCAGGAAATAGGCAAAGCCAAGGCCTACAATGGTGCGGATAAACTGTTCTGTTAATTGTCCGCCGCCAATGATGGATATTTGTTGAATGCCCTGGAAGAAACTGCGGTAAGAGGAGGAAAGAGCGATAATGAAAATGCTGGGAATGAGAAGCAGGAAACAATGGTAAATGCGGGTATCCGGTGCAATATAGGTAATAAAATGGGGTGCAAATAAAAAGGCCAAAAGGGTAACGATTAGGCTATTGGTGATGAGCATTGTTTTTCCAGTAGAGAATATCTCCGCGACTAGAGGGTAGTCTTTTTGTTCATCTGCATGGGCAATCATGCGAGACATAGCGAGGCCGATGCCCCAGCCTGCAACTACCAGAAAAAAGGAATAGACCGGTACAATCATTTCTGTAAGACCGACGCCTTCTGCACCTAATAGACGAACTAAGACGACCCGATAAAAAAAGCCCAGTGCCTTAATAATCACATTGGCACCTAATAAGATGAGTGTTCCCATGAAGAGTGTTTGTTTTTTTAGCATGATTTTCTCTCCGATTGGCAAAATAGATTGTTATAAAATTATGCGCAGAGGAGGAAAGAAATGCTAAGAAAAGGGAAACATAGATTATAAAATTGGAAATATTTGCCGAAAAGAAAAGGGTTTGCTTAGGTGACCCCGAATATATAACAATAAGAAGAGATTGCTATAGGGTTATTGATAAGCTTCTGATTGCAATGAATGCAATTTATGATAGAAATAAAATAAATAGGGCTAAAAAGGGGGTTCATTTTATGAAGGTTTATCCATCGGAACAAATCCGGAACATCGGGGTTGTATCTCATCGCAGTGCAGGGAAAACTTCTTTGATAGAGGCGGCGCTGTATGCTTCAGGTGCGATTAAACGCTTGGGTAAGGTAGAAGAGGGCAACACAGCTTCTGATTATCTGCCGGAAGAAATAAAAAGAAAGATGTCTATCAGTACGACCCTTGCTGCTTGTGAATGGAAGGACTGCAAGCTAAATTTCTTAGATACACCGGGCTTTTCTGATTTTTATGGAGATGTAGTAGGGCCGATGGAAGTCAGTGACACACTGCTCTTTGTGATGGACTCTGTAGACCCAGTACAGGTGCGGACAGAAATCCTCTGGGAAAAGGCTATGGCCATGAAAAAACCAACGGTTATCTTCATCAATAAAATGGACAAAGAACATGCCCAGTATGAAAAAGCATTAGATGAAATCCGTCTTAAACTGAGCAAACGGACGGTAGCAGTGGAGCTTCCTATTGGTTTAGAAAATGAATTTCATGGTATCATTGACTTATTTACCATGAAGGCATATGAATATGATAATAACACCCGCAGAGAAATTCCTTTTCCTGAAGAAATGCGGGCGGACGCTGTTCGTTTCCGGGAATATCTGATGGAGTTTGCTGCAGAAAATGATGATGACCTAACGGTAAAATTATTAGATGGTAATGACTTGACAGAAGAAGAAATCCGCTATGGCTTCAAAATCGGCGTACAGACAGGGAGAGCCATTCCTGTATTATATGGCGTTGCTACTGAAAATACTGGTACAGTGCTGCTTTTGGATTTCTTAGCAGAGTTTGCGCCTAGTCCTTTGGTATCCATAGACGCTGACTTGGCGACAGCAAAGCCTGCTGCCCTTGTCTTTAAGACTATGGCAGACCCTTATGTAGGGAAAATCAGCATGTTCAAAATGTATGAAGGGGAAATGTTGCCAGAAACCACCCTTTACAATGTCAATAAAGAGGTAGAAGAAAAAATCGGTCAGGTGTTTACCATGCAGGGGAAAAATCAATTTACGCTGGATAAAATCCCTCTGGGTGACATTGGTGTGGTAGCAAAGCTTGGGCAGACGGTAACAGGGGATGTACTGACGACTGCTGGTAACGAGGTGCTTCTGCCTGAGCTTGTCTTCCCAGAACCAAACTTCTCTGTGGCTTTAGTGCCAAAAAGCAAGGCTGATGAAGATAAAATGGCTGGTGCTATCAACCGGATGCTGGAAGAAACGCCAACCCTTCGTTATCGGAAAGACAAAGAAACACGACAGACTATTCTTACGGCTATGGGGGAAAACCATGCTGATATTACTATCGAATGTTTACAAAGGAAATTCGGCGTCAATGTAGATAAAGAAGATATCCGCATCCCTTATCGGGAAACCATCAAAGGAGTGGCAAAAGATGTGGAAGGCAAACATAAAAAGCAATCTGGCGGACATGGGCAATATGGTCATGTGGTGGTAAATATTGAGCCATATCCAGATGGAGATTTCCTCTTTGCTGAGACGATTTTTGGTGGCTCGGTGCCAAAGCAATACATCCCAGCTGTAGAAAAAGGTATGCGGGAAGCTATGCAAGAAGGGGTTCTGGCGGGGTTCCCGGTAACTAATATCAAAATTACTTTGACGGATGGGTCTTATCATAATGTAGACTCTTCAGAAATGGCCTTTAAAATTGCATCCAACTTAGCCTTCCGTAAAGGCTGCGAACAGGCAAAACCAGTTCTCTTAGAACCGATTATGGATTTAAGTATCTTAGTGCCAGACCAATATATGGGTGATATTATGGGGGATATGAATAGCCGCCGTGGTAGAATTCTTGGCATGGAGCAAGAAGGTAAAAAACAGCGGATTACGGCCCAGGCGCCTTTGGCGGAAATCCTTCGTTATACGCCGGACTTAAAATCCTTGAGCCAAGGAAAAGGCTCTTATACCGTAGCATTCAGTCATTATGAAGAAGTGCCTGCTAATGTAGCAGAAAAAGTAATTGCAGCCCATAAAGATAAAGAATAAATCAGAAAACAGTTATGTTAGAGTTCTCTCTCTTCCTGAAAAGCCTATTGCAAATATTTGCAGTAGGCTTTTCTATTTCTTCATAAAAAGTGAGGGAATATGAAAAAATAGAAGAATAAATAAGTGAAAAGCTTTTCCGAACAGAAGAAAACAGACAGAAAGGAGGCAGATGTTTTGGAGAAGATAACAGATGATGCATTAATAAAAGAGATAAAAGAACATCCTGAACAAGGACTAAAGATAGCCCTTGGGATTTATGGTGGGGCAGTAAAGACTATTTGCGGAAATATTCTGGGCCGGGATAAGAAAAGCGATATCGAGGAATGTATTAGTGAAGTATTTTTTCAACTGTGGAAAGATTGCGGTCGCTATCATCCGGATTATCCCCTAAAAAATTACATTTACGGCATTGCAAGATATACCGCGCTGGATATGCGAAAGAAGTTATTAAAGCATAGCCAGACTGTGACTTTTGAAGAGATAGAACTGGCGCTAGATAGCAATATTGACACGGCAAACAGTGTGGTAAGTCAGGAAACGGCAAAAGATATTTATTCAGAAATGCTGACATTTCCCTTTCCGGATAAAGAAATATTTCTTTATCGTTACTATTTTTGGTTTTCCATTCAAGAGATTGCGGACATGTTAAATCTTAGTTATAAAGCGGTAGAAAGCCGTTTGTATCGAGGCAAGGAAAGATTACGCAAGAAATTATCAGAGAGGGGTGTTGCTCTATGAACCAACAGGAGAAACAACCGGAAAAGCAATCCGATTTATTTTTAACGGCACTAAATGATGTTGATTTTGGAGAGTCACTAGAAGAGGCAGAGGTTCATCATATTCTGGGACTAACCATGGAAAAAATCATGCAAGAAAAGAAAAATAATTCTCTGGCTGCAACACCGATAGCAGCAAAACAAATGGAACAAGAGGTGAAATCAATGACGCCCATAAGAGCAAAGAAAAAATATTTTACAGGGTTAGTGGCTTGTGCTGCATTATTTCTAGCCTTGACTGTATCGGCTGTGGCATATTTTCAGCTGGATGAGGGCTTTCAGAAATTCTTGAAATTAGATAAGGATCAAAATCAACTGGTGGAAAAGGCTGGTACTGCTATTAATGTGGAAGCGGAAAACCAAGGATATCGCTTGGTTGCTAAGGAAAGCATAGGCGACCGTAACCATCTCTATGTTTTATTAGATTTGTTTGCACCGGAAGGAACTGTGCTGGATGCAAAGGATTATGCATTTCGAAAATTCCATTTTGATTTGACAAACAAAAATAATATTTCTGGCGGTTCCACTGTAAACCAATTGCCGGATGATGACCCTACTGATAATAAAATCAGCTTTGTTTTTGAAATTGAAGCTTCGGAAGAATTGGTAGACGCTGATATTTTCTTAAAACTAACTGGGTTGATTGGTTATAACGAGGAAGAGGAAATCTTGTATCTGGATATGGATGGCGATTGGGATTTAAATTTTCCCCTTCGTTATGAAGATGTATCCCAATGCTTCCAACCGAATATAACGGTTCCTTTTAATGGCAAAGAGGTGCAGGTAACAGAGATTTATTTATCTCCATTATCCTTATCTGTTACTTTAAAGGGCGAGGCTATTGCTGAATATGACCGTACGCCACCACCGCTTCCCAGTGAAATAAAAACAGGGGAATTTGACATTGTGGATTATGAAGATACCATGGAACGGTTTCCTATTAAAATTATTTTGCAGGATGGCAGTGTGCTAAAGGGCATTCGTTCTGAGCGCGTCGAAATCGATGAAGATGTCTTAACGCGCAGCATTCAGTTTGATAGGGTTATCGAAATGTCTGATATTGCTGCAGTAGAATTTCTAGGAGAAAACATTTATTTAAACAAATAAATATAAACAAGAAAAAGAGAGGTGTTTGACCTCTCTTTTTTGTTATTGCTGGTTCCTTGCTTTACAATAAGAGGAAAAAGAGTATAATATAAAAATAAATATTTTAGGCCTAAAATTGGCTATGGGGTGAATTTTGTGGAAAATCAAAAATTGATACGGTTGGCCTATGGTGGTATGTTTGCAGCAGCTATTGCGGTAGCCACGATGTTTTTTAAAGTTCCTATTATAGTTGGCTATATTCATCTTGGAGACGGACTTATCTTTTTGGCGGCGGCAGTAATGGGTCCTTTTGCTGCATTAGCTGCTGGTATTGGTTCAGCTCTTGCAGATTTGGGCGCCGGCTATCTTATCTACATACCAGTTACTTTTTGCATCAAAGCGCTTATGGCGCTCATTGCTTCCTGGGGCTTCCGGCGTAAGCTGGGCTTTTTGCAGACAGCATGTCTTTACACTTTTTGTGAGGCTTTAATGGTAGTGGGATATTTTCTCTTTGAATGGGTTATTTATGGTTTTGAAACGGCTAGTGTTGCTATTGTTTTTAATACTGTGCAAGGGGCGGTGGGCATGGTAGTTGGCTGTGTGCTGGTTTCTTTTTTCAAAAATCGCTTATTAGAAAAGCATAAATAAGATATTCTATAAAAAAATACCGAAATTCTCGGTATTTTTTTTTATGTTTCATCGTATATATCAGTAGTGTCTGGTAAAGCCCAAAATCATAAAAATTATCTTCATAGGGTGTCTTTGTGATAAATCTCGTCAAGCCTGATAACTTTTCTTAGCTGAAAATGAAGATTTCACTAAGAATAGCAGGTGTTTTGTCGGAATAATTGTGGTGATTTTCTACTTTAATCATGGTAAAATTTTTTACGAGATACAGGGTTTTACAAAGAAAAAAGATAAAAATAGGGAGGATGTAACATGAAAAAAACAGCACTTGTATGTGTATTAGCAGCAAGCATGGCTTTATTTGCAGGCTGTGGCAAAGACGAAGAAAAGGTGGATGCTCCGCCAGCAGAACCACAACAACAGGAACAACAGCAAAATGATGTTCCTGATGCAAATAATGCTGCGCCAACTGAAGCGCCAGCTGGAGCACCAACAGATGACGCGGGTAATGCACCAGAAAATGCAGCACCAAGTAATGCCGATGTAACAGATGCAACCGATGATAGCGTATCTGATACTGAAGCACCCGCTGATGCTACTGATGCTGCAGATGCAGATAAGGAATAAGCAATCGTTTTATCTCTGTGTACATAAAAAATAAGCAATCTTCTGATTGCTTATTTTTTGTTTTAAAACCAAAGCTTTATGAGATATTTACCTAAGAAAATACCTAATAGACAAAGACTAATACTAAAGAGTATGTTGCAGGTCGCTAGTAACCATTGTCCTTGTTCCATTAAGTTTACCGTCTCTAAAGAAAAGGTAGAGAAGGTGGTAAAGCCACCTAAAAGGCCAGTTGTCAGAAATGGCAGCCAAAGAGAAGCGGTTATCTCATATTTTGCCGCCCATTGGGTGATGGCTCCCATAAATACCGCTCCCAGAAAATTAGCAAGAAGCGTACCTAAGGGAAATGCAGATAGCCAAATGTGATTGATAAGTGTAGTTAAAGAGTATCGGGCTATGGCCCCTAGTCCGCCGCCTAGACCGATACAGAGAATTTTTAACATGACATCATATCCTTCGATTTTTTTACTAGTATACTACAAGACGTCTGACTTGACAAATCCTGTAAAATAGATAGAATATAAGAAGTAGTGATGTGCTGCTGTGGCTCAGTTGGTAGAGCAGCTGATTCGTAATCAGCAGGTCGCCGGTTCAAATCCGGCCAGCAGCTCCATTAAAAATCCTGTTATCTATGATATCAGGATTTTTGTTTTGTGATACACTGAAAATACTTACTAGTTTGATGAAAACTATTATCAAGACGGACTTTTTATGAGAAAATCTTTTCTTGATTGAAAAGAATAAGAAACAGCAAACCTATTGAAGAGAATACTGCGGTTTGTTATAATAATATATCAAGATAGGTTAATCAGATGTATAGGGATGGTAGATATCACTAACGACAAATGGATAGGCATTGATGAAACTTCAGAATACCTGTATCTATAAAGGGGAAAGGTTATGAGAAATAAGATATTTATTAGTTATAGTCATAAAGACGCATTATATAAATTAGGATTAAAAACACACTTAAAACCATTTGAACATTTATCTGAAATTGAAGAATGGGACGATGATAAATTAGCTGTTGGTGAAAATTTCCATAAACAGATCGACCAAATAATTGAAGAAACTGCTGTTGCGATTTTGCTTGTTTCTAAAGATTATTTGGCGTCTGATTTTATTATGCATAAAGAACTAATCCCTTTGCTAGATGCTTGGAAAAAGGATAAAATTAAAATTATTCTTATTGTATTAACCTATTGTGTATATACTGAAATTGATATGCTTAAAAACATACAAGCTTTTAATGACCCTGCAAAACCGTTATGCCTGTTATCACCTAACGAACTTGATGCAGAATGGGTAGAAGTGGCAAAAATGGCACGAGCAGAATTACAAAAATATATAGAAAATTCTGAAAATTCAACACATGATACAGGTGACCAACACAAAAAAAAGGATACCGCTGTTTTTAAAGCGGCAGGGTTTAACACGGTTTCTGATACAAATGGTAAATTGTTACCCGACAAAGCTGGTTGGTATCATGCCAAAATTTCAGAAATTCGTGAAAACCTTAGCGAAGATTTTCGTTGTTATCGTTTGAACAAGCTTATTTGTTCAGAAGAGAATGAACCGGTAGAGAATGAAACGCATTGGATTTTTTTCAACAACACACAATTTATTGATTTATCAGTCGGAGATAATATCCTGTTTAAGATAGACAAGGTTGATGAACTCAAAAATTGGTTTGATGGCTTAACCAATGCGCGAAATGTATATATTACTGAATTATTCATAAGTGCCAAGAAGCAACAAAAGCAATAAAGATGAAGCTAAAATTTTCAAGTCACCTTATAATCTCTATAGAAAGAGCCTAGTATCTTATGCAGATATTAGGCTCTTTTTTCTATGAAATGAGTGGTGAATTTATCAACTTATTATGCTATAATAATAAAATTATGGAAGAATATGTTGGGCTATGAGGCGACAAAATGAAAGAGAAAATAATCTACTGCTTGCAGCGGGAGCGGATACTTTGTGTTGCGTTTGTTTTGGCACTAGTGTCTATGCTATTTGTTAGACCAGATTTTACATATATCACCTATATTGATTTTCGTATGCTAGCGATTTTGTTTTGTCTGATGGGTGTTATGGCTGGGTTAAAAGATATTGGTTTTTTTCAGTGGGTAGCAGAACTGCTTTTAAGCAAAGTGCAGAAGGTCTGGCAGTTAGTGCTGGGACTTGTCTTGCTTTGCTTTTTTTCTGCTATGCTGATTACCAATGATGTGGCACTGATTACCTTTGTTCCTTTTACTTTTACTATTTTTGCCTTAATTGGGTCACAGATAAAAAAACAATTGCTTATTCCCATAGTCGTATTGCAAACCATTGCTGCCAATCTGGGTAGTATGTTGACGCCGATTGGAAATCCACAAAATCTGTATTTATATAGTAAATCTGGAATTTCGTTATGTTCTTTTGTCGTGCTCATGTTACCATATACCCTGTTTGCCTTGCTGTTGACTGTTATCTGGTGTTTTGCATTGCTTAAAATGTATCCGACTAAGCTTGCGTGTTTTATTGAGGAAAGAAGAAAAATTTCCGGAACCAGGGGGCAACTATTCATTTATGCCATTCTTTTTGGTCTGGTTTTGCTGACTGTTGCTAGATTAATTCCATATGGAATTACATTGGGAATTACGATTATAGGGCTGCTAATCGTAAATAAAAGAATTTTTTTGCAATTAGATTATAGTTTATTACTAACTTTTATCGGCTTTTTTATCTTCATCGGTAATATGGGAAGGCTGCCAGCTTTTCATCAATTTTTACAGCAGGTTGTTTGTGATCATGAACTATTGGTAGCCGTTACGGCAAGCCAGATTATCAGCAATGTGCCAGCAGCACTTTTGCTCTCTGGCTTTACTGATAACTATACGGATTTACTTATTGGAGTAAATTTGGGTGGGCTGGGAACGTTGATTGCCTCAATGGCTAGCCTGATTTCTTATAAGTTAGTAGTGCGTGAAGCTAATGAGCTAAAAAGTGCATATTTCCGTTACTTTACGGCCGCGAATATTTGTTTTTTGCTACTATTGTTATTATTTACCGTTGTTTATAGGTGATGGGATCGAATAATATTTTATTGAGAACATTTTTTATAAAATCAAGTTTATATGAAAAAGAGGAGAAGTATTCATCATGATTATCAATACAGGGGGACGGACGGATACTGTTCAATATTATTCGGATTGGCTGTTGCGTCGCTTTGCAGAGGGCTATGTATTAAGTCGAAATCCATTATTTCCTAATAAAATCAGTCGCTATGATTTAACACCTGACAAAGTAGATTGTGTTGTATTTTGTTCTAAAAATTATCAACCAATCCTTTCTCGTCTTCATGAGATTACAGATGTATTCAATACTTATTTTCATTATACGATTACAGCATATGGAAGGGATATTGAACCAGGAGTGCCTGCTATTGAGGCGAGCATAGAGACATTGATAGAATTATCCCAATTAGTAGGAAAGCAACGTGTTGCCTGGCGGTATGACCCAATTTTGTTAACAGAAAAATACACTATTCAACGGCATTTAAAAACATTTGCCTCTATGGCAAAAGTATTGGCTCCTTACATAGACCGTTGCGTTTTCAGTTTTGTTGAGATGTATAAAAAACTAGACGTTAATATGCCAGATTTAATTCCTTTAACAGCATCTGATATGGATACATTAGCGCAGAGGTTAGGGGAGATAGCAAGGAAACATAGTATATTTATTCAAACTTGTGGCATAAATGGTGATTTTAGTCGTTATGGTATTCATACTTCTGGGTGTATGACGCTGGATATGTTAGGTGGTGCAAATGGTATCATATTTAAGGATTTGAAGCATAAAGGAACAAGACAGGGCTGTCATTGTATTGAAACACGGGATATTGGAGCTTACGATACTTGTCCGAATGGTTGTAAATATTGTTATGCCAATAAAACACCACAAAAAGCTATTGAGAATTTTAAGCTTCATAATCCAGCATCTCCTTTATTGCTTGGAGAGGTAAGGGCATCTGATACCATTCTTCAGGGTGTGCAGAAATCATTTAAAAAAGCATAAACAAAAGAAGAATATAGCAAGAATTACTTACTATTGCTGATAGCTGGATGTCTGTAGCTGTTACACTCAGCCTCTCCCTGCTGCTCTCCATGGTTCCCCCTATCCCACAGGCGGCATGGGCGGCGCCAAGCAGTACCGGCGAACTTGCTGAAAGCTTTGCACCGCAAAGCAACAAAATCTACAACCTAGCTA
>JAAVYR010000019.1 GCA_022791255.1 Peptococcaceae bacterium
GGGGATGAAAATTATGGCAGAAGTGTATCAAACAGATTTGGTGGCAGAAGATTATGATTGAGGAATTGAATAGTGATTTTTAATAAGATAAATTTTACTTTTTACAGGTGGGCAAGTGCTAAAAGTTACTTTGGGTAAGTCTTTAACTTCTTTTAGAAAAAGAAGCAAAACTGCCGCCTGGTTGACCTGGTAACAGCCTCGCCAGAAGTTGGCGTTCCCCGCGTCAAACAGGCGGCGGCTCCCCGATGAATTTTATTATTATTCGGAAAGATTTAATTAAAAAGGACTTGCAATAAATATTGCAAGTCCTTTTAAGATCCTTCGTCGTTGCACTCCTCAGGATGACATAGAGAGGCAGTATGTGCTTCTCATTGTCATCCTGAGCGTTAGCGAAGGATCTTTTAGTATATGAGGAAGGCAATCCAAAGGTAAATAATTTGCACCTGCCCATCTGTCAGAGGTAGAAAGCAACTTTTTAATAATATAGGTTCTACTTTTTACAGAATTGGGAAAAGCAGAATGTAGGCCAATATATAAAAGTGGGATATCTGGGCGGCATGTCCCTGAGAAAGTATCTAAAGATCCTTCGTCACTTCGTTCCTCAGGATGACAAAAACCCTCCACTTTGTACGAGAGGCAAAGCTCACTACTTCCTAAGCAAAAGTAACTTTCGGCAGCAGTTGGTAATTCTTTTGTATTTTGCGACATTGTCTTGCACACTTTGGGTGGAAAATCCATATGTTAGAAATGTATTAACCGTCAGAAAACGGAAAGGGCCTCCGCCTCTGGGAGACAGCAGTTTTTCTGCTGTAGTATGGCTTGTTTCGGGAGGAAAGTGGTTGGTGTCACACATGAAGGTGCTTGTTCATACTATGAAGTATGGAGCGCCGGGAACACCGACAATACTTGCTCCGGTAGGAGGTTATACTATGTTTTACAATAATGGCTGCGGAAACTATAACTGCTCCACAAACTGCTGTACGCCCTGCTATGATACTTGCTCCTCCTGTAACTGCTGCTGCAATAACAGCTGCGGCTGCAACTACGGTTGCGGTGGCTGCGGCAATAATTGCGGCTGTGGTTGGGGAAATGGATGCGGTAATGGCTGTGGCTGCGGCTGGGGGAACGGTGGCTGTGGCGGCTTCGGCCTCATAGGAGCGTTGGTTGGTCTTGCCATCCTCGGTTCTGTGTTTGGCTGTGGCGGCTGCTGGTAAGTTCTCCAGGTCCCCAGAGGTATGATGCCGGTATTGGTTTGCTGAACGGTTGTACACCGGAGAAAACGCTCCGGTCTCATGTCAAGAGGGGGTGTGCTTCCAGCTACTGGGGGCGCCCCGGGCTTGGCAGCTCCTAAAAAAAATAAAGAAAAAACAAGGAGGGATTTTTTATGGGTTGTTTTGGCAATTATGGTGCATGTGGATTTGGTGGAATTGTAGGTTTGATCATTATCTTGATCGTATTACAATTTGTATGTGAATTCTTAGGTTCTGCTTGCGGCAACAATGGCTGTGGCTGTGGCGTGCAACCATGCTACAACAATGGCTGTGGCTGTGGAAACAACAGCTGTGGATGTGGCTGCAACTAAGTAAGGAATTTACAAAATCTCACTGGCTCCATTCAACATAAGAACGACAAATGTAACAATGAATTTGTAATGCTATGGTAAATAGAAATCAATATTTCTGGATTAGCTGGAAATTGATATAAACTGATATCATCTGAGATAATAGATATGTATGTTAGTTTCTTATGCAGAAACAGGTAGGTCCTTCTTCCTAAAAAGGAGAACCTACCGGCCTAAACTATGGAATGCTATAAGAGTGCCCCTCTTATAGCTTCTGTAGCTTTAGGGAAAGGTGCTATATGTTGAGGAAATGTCTATGGTTTCCTGTTTTTTTAATCTAATGTTTCTCGTGGTGTTTTTAGGTGCGGCAGGTTATCTTCCTGCTGGAGAGGCAGATACCCGCTGGGCCTAGGAACATAGGAACAGATGATGTAACTGATTTAACATAAGAAAAAGACTAAATTATCTCGATGATTTCGGCGATAGTTTAGTCTTTTTTATATCAAGCTTTATTGGTGGTAGGCAGGGTGATGTGATGGGATTTTGCCTTGGTTGTGGTTTTCTCAGGTTTCTTTTCTAAGAAACGAGCTAAGAATTTGCGGTAAACCCAGCAGTTTGTAAACCAAGCACGAAACTTCGGTGACGCTTTGCTGAAATATACCCCGGCTAATATCCAAAAAAACCATGCCTGAAGCACAGGCAGCAGTGCGCTGATGATGGCAAGGATAGAGAAAAAGAACCCTAAAAACCAATACACAATTTTCATAAAACGGCCTATGCTCCTTTCTTCTTGATACTTATTTTCCTATATTTATTTTACAGTGTTGATTATAAAAAAACCTGAAAAAATTGTCCAGTAATCAGGTGCTGGTATTTTTTACAAGTCTTTATCCTGATTACTTGTGAGGTGGTTGGGTGTTTCGTTCCCAGAAGACGCCGTCGGCAAAACCCTGGATGGTATTATCTTTCTTTGCTAGGGCCAGGCGTTTTTGTGCCCAAGTGCAATAAAGGGGATTTTGCTCAATGCCGCAGAAATGCCTGCCTAACTTCTGAGCGGTAACGGCAGTAGTGCCAGAACCTAAAAAGGGGTCAAAGACCATTTCTCCTGGGCTAGAGCTGGCTAAAATCAGCTTGGCCATGAGCTTTTCCGGCTTCTGGGTGGGATGGTCGGTGTTTTCTGCCATGGACCAGAAGGGGATAGAAATATCATCCCAAAAATTAGAGGGACAAGTATTCTGGAAGTTCCCGGCGGCGGTCTCCTCCCAGTCTTTAGGCGTGCCCTGTTCCCGGTAAGGGGCGATTACTCTCTTCCTGATTTTTACTGCGTTCAGATGGAAGGTATAGGTTTTGCTTTTTGTAGCGAACCAGATGTCTTCTAGGCCATTTTTCCAGTTGGTTTTGGCGCCGCGGCCTTTTTCTCGCTGCCAAGTGATACGGTTTCGTACCTGAAAATAATCAGCCAGCACCGGCCCTATGACCATGCTGCTTTTCCAATCGCAGCAAACATAGATGGAAGCCTCTTCCTTCAAGAGGGGTAAGACGCCCTCTATCCAGCGGCGGGTATAAGTCTCATAGTCTGCAGCAGAGGTAGATTTGAATGCAGCACCATGATAATCTTTCCGCAAGTTATAAGGGGGGTCGGCAATCAGCAAATCCACAAACCCTGCTGGCAGCAGGGGAAGGGTGGCAAAAGTATCGCCGCAAATAATCTGATTATTAATCTGACCGAAAGAAGCAGGGGTGGTGAGTATGAGGTTTTCCTTTGCGTAATGGGCAGCTTCTGTTTCAGAAAGGGTTAGGGTTTTATTTCTGGGGGCGCGAGGTTGCGCTGGGATATTCCTTTTTTTATTCGCCATAAGAAGTTGCTCCTTTCTATACAGATAATGCCACGGATGGTGCCACGAGGTACATGAGAAATACTGAGTGTTTCTGACAGAGGGAAAAGTAATGGTCAGAAGTAATCCAAAATGCTTTTGTAGAAAGTGGCAGTATCCAGGATGACAGATGGTGCTCCCAAGTGCGTAAGAAATACTATCTACTTCTATCTTTTTTGGAAACCGGTAGCAGAGAGTATGGCTACCTTAGTGCCTAAGTCATCAGTGATTTCTACTTGATAGCGACAGATAGTTTTGCCTGTCTGGATTTCTCTAGCGATGGCAGTAAGTTCTTTACCTTTTGCCGGCTGGAGGAAGGAGATGGTGCTGTCTAGGGTGACAGTAGGAATACCGCTAGCATTAGCAGCCACTGCAAAAGTAAAATCCGCCAAGGTAAATAGCATGCCCCCTTGGACGGTACCGCCGGCATTAAAATGCTGCGGTAAGATGGGACAAGTACAGCGGGCATAGCCAGGGGTTGCTTCTAGGATCACGATGCCATTATCCATGGCAAAGCGATCAGCTGCAAAAAATGCTTTTAATTCTTCAAAACTTGGTTGGTTCGTCATTTAAAAAGCACCTCTTTATTATTTTTCTGGGATTTCTGGGTGATGATAGGTTTGGGATGGGGCGTCGTGGTCAGCTTCGTTATTTACAGTGTTTGCTGTTAAATATTGAATAAAAGAAGAGACGGCATATACTTGCTCATCACTTAATGTATCAATGGCTTCTAATACTTGCTTTTTAGCGAGGGACACGCCTTTATCGATAAACATTTCTCCTTCGCCTTTTTCTAGCCAGTTACGGTTTACCTGGAAAATATTCTCAATGAGCAAAAGAATGCGGTCAGGTGGATTTACCTTGCCCTGGATAATCCAGGAGAAATAGCCAGGGTCTATATTTATCTTCATAGCGAATTGCCGTTGGGAGATATGCAGTTCTTTTAAAAGAGCTTTTAGCCGCTGATGCAGCATAAAAATCACCTCGCGCCAGGTTTTTTCATGTTGATGTTAGCATAACAAATTGTGTTGCCTATGTCAACATGTCCTAGGGAATACAGGGTTAACTGGTTGCTAAAAGCAATATATACTGTTGATAGAGGCAATAAAAAGGAGGAAAAGTGATGACTAAGGCACAAGAAATGCTCAAAGCAGATATTGAGAAAATCAATGATGAGGACACCATTGAAAAAGTGCGCATCTTCATTATGGGGATTTTAGCCCAGCAAAAGCTGGAGCAGCCACATAAACCTCCTGAACAAACAGCCTAAATCATGCCACGATGTACATAGGCTGGACTAGCTGCTTCTGGCATATGGTTATGGGTGTGGAAACATATAAAGAGAGACCGGTTATTTCTGATAGCCGGATGATAAGTGGGCGGTCACTTGAAATGTCAATCAAGGGAGTGACCGAGGAGACAGTAGGAGCGGGACTGTATATATGACATGAAAGCAAACAGAACGTTTCATCTTTTATAGCTTTTTTGATAGAAGATTTATTAAGAATGTAGCAAAGGTTAATGATAAATTAAGCAAAAATCGGTAAAAAATCTTTCAGAAAAAGATTTTTAGGAAAATTTTTCAAAAAATTTTTTAAAATTTTAAAAGAAAAATTTGCCATATCTAGTAGGGGGGACGGGTTAGTGGTGGCTTATCTGGTAGAAATTGGCATATAAGCCCACTATAAGAGGGTGTAGGAAAGAAATTCCGCTAGAAAAAATCTGCAAGATTTATTAAAATAAACGGGTATGAATAGTAGGAAACATTAACCAAAAATGTAAAATTATCGCGAACAAAGGGAAAATGATACAAGATATCCCCCCGAGGCGCATAAAATAAATAAGAAAGGAGCTCATCTATGATAGGCGATACCATCGCTGCCATTTCAACACCTAGAGGAGCCGGAGGCATCGGCATTATCCGCCTTTCCGGTCCTTATGGTCTGCCCATTTTAAAGAAGGTGTTTCGGCCCAAAGCCAAGGGTCAGGGCGACTGGCAGCCCCATCCTAGAGAATTGACTTTAGGCTGGGTATGTGATGGCTTAGGTGTTATTCTGGATGAAGCTCTTGTTGTATATATGCCGGCGCCTCACTCTTACACTAGAGAAGATGTGGTAGAAATACAATGTCATGGCGGCAGTCTTAGCCTAGAAAATATTCTACAACTCGTATTATCTTGTGGTGCGCGCCTGGCTTTGCCGGGAGAATTTACCCAGCGGGCCTTCTTAAATGGCGGCTTAGACCTAACGCAGGCAGAAGCGATTATTGACTTAATAGAAGCCAAAACTGCAAAAGAAGGAAAAATCGCAGCCCAGCAATTAGCAGGGGGCTTAAAAGATAAAATAGAAGCAATCAACGATGGACTTTTGGATATCATTGCCGGTATTGAGGGTGACATCGACTATCCCGACGAAGGGGTAGATACCTTAAACCGAGACCAAATGACTATAGATGTGGAAAAAGCCATCAAACAATTAGACATCTTACTGGCCCAAAGAGAACAGGGCAAAATCTATAAAGAAGGCATCCGGGCTGTCATTGTGGGACGGCCCAATGTCGGCAAGTCCAGTCTGATGAATACCTTGCTCCAGGAGGACCGGGCAATCGTTACAGATATTGCCGGCACGACCCGGGATACCATTGAAGAAGCGTTAAATATCAATGGGTTTCGGCTGGTGCTGACGGACACGGCAGGTATTCGCCAGGAACAACAGGCAGACGCAGTGGAGCGGATTGGCATTGCCAGAAGCAGGGAAGCGCTCAGAGAGGCCCAGCTTATTTTGGCTGTTATTGACAGCGCGGCGGGATTGACTGCAGCAGATGAAGAAATCCTTGCCCAATGTCGACAAGCAGAAGGCAAAACCCTTGTCCTCTGTAACAAAAAAGACTTGATTACAGAGGCTCAAATGGTACTCTTAAGGGAAACGGTCCGGGAAGCTTATTTAGACGCTTCTGTGACGTTTATTTCCACGCTGACAGGGGATGGCTGCGACCAGTTGGGAAGTGCTATCCAAGAAATCTTCACCAAAAACCAAGTCAGTGTGCCTGATGATGCAGCCATTATTAGTGCTCGCCATCAGGAAATCATCCTGCGGGCCAAAGATTATTTGCAGGATAGCTTGGACGCTATTGCTGGCGGGCTGCCAGGGGACTTCATTGCTGTAGATTTGCAGGGCGCTTGGCGGAAGCTGGGCGAGATTACCGGCAAGACTGCAGGACAAGATATTATCGACCGGGTATTTAGCCGGTTTTGTCTGGGCAAGTGAAAAAGAAAAGGATTTTTTAAAGATGTCAAATGTTAGCTCACATTTGAATAGTGAAGAGATGTTCTTCCGAGAGCCGCTGTTTACCGGCGGGGAATATGGCGTCATCGTGGTGGGTGGTGGTCATGCAGGCTGTGAGGCTGCTGCTGCTAGTGCTCGTCTGGGGGTAAAGACACTGCTCCTGACCTTGAATAAGGACGCCTTGGCAATGCTGCCTTGTAATCCCTCTATCGGGGGGACGGCAAAGGGGATCCTGGTGCGGGAAGTAGACGCACTGGGCGGGCTCATGGGCCGTATTGCTGATAAGTCTCAAATCCAAATGCGGATGCTGAACCGGAGCAAAGGACCGGCAGTGCAGTGTCTGCGTGGGCAGGTGGATAAAAACCAATACCACCGAGAAATGCTTGCGGCTTTGGAACATTATGAGAACCTGGATATCCGTCAAGGGGAAGTTAATCAGCTCATCATGGAGAATGGACAGGTGAGAGGGGTTATCCTTCGGACGGGGGCGGCCTTTTATAGTCAGTGTGTGGTGCTGACCACGGGGACCTATCTAGATAGTCGGGTGGTCATCGGCAGCGTCCATTATCCTTCTGGTCCTAGCGGGTTGCCGCCGGCAACGCCCTTAGGTATTTGGCTGAGGGAGCAGGGGCTGGATATGTGCCGCTTCAAAACAGGGACGCCGGCGCGGGTAGATGGCAGAACCATCGACTTTAGCAAGATGAAGGAACAGCCGCCGGACCCGGAACCGCTGGCCTTTTCCTTCTTAACAAAACCGGAAGAAGTAGAGGCGCGGCCTCACATCTCTTGTTGGCTTAGCTATACCAACGAAAAAACTCATGATATTATCCGGGCAAATCTGCACCGTTCCCCGCTATATAGCGGTATTATCGAAGGTACGGGGCCGAGATACTGCCCATCTATCGAAGATAAAATCGTCCGTTTTGCGGACAAGGACAGTCATCAGACGTTCTTAGAGCCGGAGGGATTGGACACCACCGAATGGTATGTGCAGGGGATGTCCTCTAGCTTACCGGAGGATGTGCAAATCGCTTTCTTAAAGACCATCCCTGGGCTAGAGCAGGTGCGGGTAATCCGTCCAGCCTATGCCATCGAATATGACTGTCTGCAGCCAACTCAGCTAAATCATCATCTGGCTCATAAGGAAATCAAGGGACTATACACGGCGGGGCAGATAAATGGAACCTCTGGCTATGAAGAGGCGGCGGCGCAAGGTATCCTGGCCGGTATCAATGCAGGTCTTTCAGTGTTGGGGCGGGCGCCTATCGCCATCCGCCGCACACAAGGGTATCTGGGGGTGCTGGTAGACGACTTGGTTACCAAAGGGGTGATGGAACCTTATCGGATGTTCTCTTCTCTAGCGGAATACCGCTTGCTCTTGCGGCAGGATAATGCTGACGCGCGGCTAACGCCCCTGGGACAAGAATTAGGAATTGTTTCTGCGGAACGCTGGGCGCTCTATGAGGAAACACAAGAGGAAATCCTGATAGAACAGAGGCGTCTAGAAGCGGCAAAAATCACACCTCAGGATGAGAAGGCGCAGGCGCTCATTACCGGAAAGGGTGATAACCCATTACAAAAAGGCATCTCTGCTATGGGGCTCTTAAAACGCACTAATATTTCTTACGAAGATGTTATCCATCTTATCGGTGAAGGTGATGGCAGTCGTGCGGCAAAAGAGCAAGTGGTAATCACGGCAAAGTATGCTGGATATATTAAAAAACAGCAGGAGGCCATCGATAGGGCGGAAAAGCTAGAAAATAAACGACTGCCAGTAGGTACTGATTATCGAAAGGTCAAGGGACTCAGCCTAGAAGCAGGTCAAAAACTTACAGATTTACAGCCGGAAAATATCGGTCAGGCGGGCCGCATATCTGGCATCTCACCTGCGGATATTAATGTGCTCTTAATCTGGTTGGAGCAGGAAAAACGAAGCTCGGTGTAGAATAGCATAATATAGGAAGAAAATGGGGAATATTGTCGAACATATGTTCGACTGCCTGTTAAAAAATTTCTTTTAAACCCTATTTATTTGTCTTCCGCTAAACTTGGTTCTGCGTCACTGAAGCTTTTCTAAAGACAATAGAAAGTAGCATCGTAACAGAGAGAAAAGCGGAACTTTATATATATCAACAAGGTGATTAGAATGACTATAGGGAGCAAAGAGGGATTGATCATTATGAAAGTTTCTACCGGCCATTGGTAAGTTTTGGCTAAAATTCCAAGGAAACCCCTGGAAATTCAGTATTTATTCAGAATTGCCTCAAAAAACTACTGTTTTCTTAAGAATAATTACTATTATTTCCTCGCGGAAACCTTTACAAATCAAAGGTTTTAGCATATAATTGTAATGTAAGAGAAGTCTAAATAGAATAAAAATTATTCTATTTAGCCATTTTGTCGTTTCTTCCCTCCGGGAAGATAGGCAAAACGCTAGACCACTGAATGTGTATTTATTTTCTCACAACTTTCTTTATTATTTATAATAATAGGAAATTAAATAAATACACCTGGAAAGGAATAACAGACATAAAGTCAAAAGGAGGAATGATACTTATGAAGATTAAAAATTTGCTTAACCAACCATTAGGCAGAAAGGAAACAGGCTGGAGAAAGAAATCTTTATCTCTACGGAAGGCTGTAGCTGTTACACTCAGCCTCTCCCTGCTGCTCTCCATGGTTCCCCCTATCCCACAGGCGGCATGGGCGGCGCCAAGCAGTACCGGCGAACTTGCTGAAAGCTTTGCACCGCAAAGCAACAAAATCTACAACCTAGCTA
>JAAVYR010000020.1 GCA_022791255.1 Peptococcaceae bacterium
CTGGCGGAACGCTAACGCTGGCAAATGGTGGGGATTACACACTGACGACAACGGGAACGCTGACTAATGCACAGATTGTGGTACCAAATGGTGTTACGGCAACGCTTCGAGTGCCGGGAAACCTGACCATTGACGACTATGGCAATAGAAAATCGCCTATTAATGTGGTTAGCGGCGGTACCTTGCGGCTCTATGTTACTGGTACTTTAACAGTAACTGGTGGTGCAGCAACTCATGGGACAGGATCTAAGACGGCGCCAGGTGGCAAAGGTCTGGGCGGTTTTGCTGGGATTGCAGTGCCAACAGGTGCTAAGTTAGAGGTTTACGGTAACGGAACCTTAGTCGCACGAGGTGGCGACGCTGGCCACGGCGGCGACCAAACCACAGGCATGGCTGACTATGGCGGCGGTGGCGGCGGTGGTGCCGGTGCCGGTATCGGTGGTAATGGGGGTAATGGCGGTGACACGGAAAGTATTGGTCGACATCATGGGGAAGCTGGCGCCAATGCTGGGACTATTAGCCTTTATGATAGAGTGAAGATAACTGCTTACGGTGGTGGGGGCGGCTCTGGTCGTATCACAGCTACTACCTCTGGCGGCGGCGGCGGTGGATATCCTGCTGCCGGTATTGGTGGTGGCGGTGCCGGTGGCGGTGGGGGTTCTACTGCAGCTGGCGGCGGCGGTTTCTCTGGTGGTGGTGGTGAACAGGATGGTATGGGCGGTACCAACGGCGGTCCTGGGGGTGACGCTACTTTTGGTGGCGGCGGTGGTTACTTCGGTAAATCTGCTTTAGCCTGGGGAACTACACAAAGTACCTATACGATTACAGGAAGCAGAATTGGTGGGGAAGCATCTATTTGTACCACGACCAGTACTGGTGTACTTGGTCACTCTGGCGGGGATGGCGGCCAGGGTGGTGCTGGCGGTACGGTAACCCTTTCGGATGTGGTTAGAGCCAATTTGAAGGTAGCCAACGGCAGCTATACCACTACGGCAACGAAACAATGGGGGATAAATCCAACCCCTATTTACCGGCAAAGTGGTTATGACCTAAGTGCGATGCGAACCCAAAGCATTGGTTCTGTTAGCGTAAGAACTTTTGCAGACATGAACAATACCAGTAAAAATGGTTTAGCTAGTGTAACAAAAGGTTCTTCCGTAGCCATTGCCGGGATTGGTGCTGGTGCTGGTTTTACAGAACAAAGCAATGGTCCCCTTAATATCCAAAAGGTTCCGGAACGAGTGGCTTTGGCCGATAGTAATGTGTCCGTGCCAGCAAAAAAGAAGAAAGAGACAGCATCAGTCTTTTTCTTCTTTTTTATGCTACCTTTTCGAAAAAAATTTGAATTCCAAAGTAATTTTTTATTTACGAACCCTAAAAAAGGTGGTATGATAAAAGACAAATAGTGCAGAGATAAGCACTAGCGTGGTCATATTTTCAGGGGAATTCAGGGAAAGGAAGGATTTTGTAACATGACTCATTATTATCAACCAGAAATAGAATGCGCTTCTCGGGAACAGATAACTGCATGGCAAAATGAACGACTGGTGAAAACAGTCCATCATGTATATAAAAATGTTCCTTATTACAGAAAACTAATGGAGGAAAAGGGGGTAACGCCTGATGATATTAAATCTGTGGCAGATTTACATAAGTTACCTTTTCTTACTAAAGCGGATTTAAGAGACGCTTATCCTTATGGACTTTTAGCAGTACCGCTCCGTGACGCGGTGAGAATACAATCTACCAGTGGTACTACAGGCAAACGGGTAGTGGCCTTTTACACTCAGCATGATATTGATTTATGGGATGACTGCTGTGCGCGGGCTATCATGGCGGCAGGCGGTACCAAAGAAGATGTGGTGCAAGTGTGCTATGGTTATGGGCTCTTTACTGGGGGGCCAGGGCTCAATGGCGGCTCTCATAAAGTAGGTTCTCTGACATTGCCAATGTCCTCTGGGAATACGGACCGGCAAATCCAATTTATGTGTGATTTAGAAGCGACTATTCTTTGCTGTACTCCATCTTATGCTGCTTATCTTGCTGAAAGCATCCACGAACGGGGCGTTCGCGACCAAATCAAACTGAAAGCCGGTATTTTTGGGGCGGAAGCATGGACAGAAGAAATGCGTCATGATATCGAAAATAAATTAGGCATTAAGGCATATGATATTTACGGACTGACAGAAATTTCCGGGCCAGGCGTTGCTTTTGAATGTGAAGCACAAACGGGTATGCACATTAATGAAGACCATTTTATTGCGGAAATCATCGACCCGGAAACAGGAGAAGTATTGCCTGACGGCTCTAAAGGAGAGTTGGTGTTTACCAGCATTACCAAAGAAGCCTTCCCTCTCTTACGGTATCGCACTAGGGATATCTGTGTATTAACCCGGGAAAAATGCTCTTGTGGCAGAACCCATGTAAAAATGTGTAAACCTATGGGCCGTAGTGATGATATGCTTATCGTCAAAGGGGTAAATGTATTCCCATCCCAAATCGAAACGGTACTCTTAAATCAAGGCTATGAAGCCAACTATCAAATCATCGTAACCAGAGAAAATAACAGCGATAAGCTAGAAGTACAAGTAGAAATGACTCCAGAAATGTTCTCTGATACCTTAAGCCAAATCAGTGCCAAAGAAGAAGAATTGGTAGAAGCATTAAAGGTAATGTTAGGGATTTATGCAAAGGTAAGATTGGTAGCGCCTAAGTCTATTACTCGCAGCGAAGGCAAGGCTGTACGCGTTATTGATCAGAGAAAATTATATTAAAAAGAAATAGAAGAAACGAGGTGGCATCTATGTCTGTAAAACAAATTTCTGTCTTTTTAGAAAACGCTGCCGGAGAGTTGGCGTCTTTTACCGATGTGTTGTCAAAACATGATATTGATATGCGTGCTTTATCTATTGCTGAAACTAGGGATTTTGGCATCTTGCGCATTATCGTAAATGATCCAGATAAAACTGCTGAAATCTTAAAAGAAGAAGGTTACGTTTTTTCCATTACGCCAGTAATTGCTGTAGCTGTTTCTGACGAGCCAGGCAGTCTTGTACACATCCTCCATGTCTTAGGCGAAAATAATATTAACCTGGAATATACTTATGCCTTTATTACGCGAAGGAAAGAAGGAGCTTACCTGGTATTCCGGGTAGAAGATACCGACAAGGCTATTGCTATCCTTGCTGGCAATAAAATCCCTATGATTTCTCAAGAGGAAGTTTATACATTATAAGACCTATCAAATCTAATGATCTGTAAGAAGGTAAAAGGCAGTTGGCAAACCAGCTGTCTTTTATTTTTTAAGCGAAATTCAGATTGTTCGTGGTATAATATTTTTATGTAAAGTCATTTTGACAAATGAGTATTTACTTTACAGGGAAAGGCAGATTTTTTATGAAATCTATTCTTTTATTAGAGGACGATAAAGCATTATGCAACGGGATTGCCTTTGCTTTAAAAGACATGGGGTACCCGGTGCTTTGTTGTTATTCACTGGCCGAAGCTAGGCGTGCTTTGATGGAAACACCTATTGTATTAAGCATTTTAGATGTGAATTTACCGGATGGCAGCGGTTTTGATCTTTGCCGGGAAATCCGCAAGGATACCGCTATGCCTATTATTTTCCTGACTGCCAATGATTTAGAAACAGATATTATTACTGGCCTAGAAATCGGTGGAGATGACTATATTACCAAGCCTTTTAGCCTGATGGTGCTGCGGGCAAAAGTAGGTGCGTTATTACGAAGAAATTATGGAAAACAGAAACAAATCATACAGATAGATGACTTTACTTTTAATTTTGATACGATGGAATTTCAACAGGCTGGGACGCCTATCGAATTAAGCAAGACAGAACAAAAACTGTTGAAATTATTAGTAGAAAATAAAGGAAAAACCTTAACACGCGACTATATGATAGATTTTGTCTGGTCTGACAGTGGGGAATTTATTGATGAAAATGCTTTGTCTGTAGCTATCAACAGACTACGGAATAAAATAGGAGATGTGAGCCCGGGGAAATATATCAAGACGGTTTATGGCATTGGCTATACCTGGGCAAAATAAGATGGAAAAACAATTATTAATTGGTATTTGGATAGGGGTAGGCGTTATGTGCTTGCTTCTAGTAGCAGTTTTTCGGTATTATCAGCGGACAAGGCGGCAGACTCTTGAAATCAGTGCTATGCTGGATAGGGCGATGTTGGGTAGGTTTCAGGAAGGTCATTACGATGAAAGTCAACTTTCTCTTTTAGAGACCAAGATGTATCAGTATTTGGTCAGCTGTAGGCGGGAACAAGAAAGCTTAGCAGCTGAACGAGACGCTATTAAAACATTAATTAGTGATATTTCTCATCAGACAAAAACTCCCATTGCCAATTTACGCTTATATGGTCAGCTCCTACAAGAACAAAGCAAGCATTTTTCACCAGAAGCCATGTTATTACTACAAGAGTTATTGCGTCAAACAGAAAAGCTGGACTTTCTTATCCAATCATTAATTAAATTATCTCGGCTGGAAGCGGGAATTATCCAACTAGTACCTGAAGAAAACAGTATTAAATTGCTTTTGCAGGAGGTTATGGATAATATTTCTGGGTTGGCAGCTCTAAAAAATATTAAGATAACCGCTCATTTGTTAGACCTTTCTGGTGTGTTTGATTGGAAGTGGACGGCAGAGGCCCTAGGCAATATCCTGGATAACAGTGTGAAGTACACACCGGAAGGGGGCGCTATCACCATTAATATGGAGGAATATCCTTCTTTTGTTCGTATCAATATGACAGATACCGGTATTGGTATCGCAGAAGAAGAAATCCCCAAAATATTTGGTCGTTTTTACCGTTCGCCTGGGGTGAAACAAGAAGAAGGATGTGGGATTGGTCTGTATCTGGCAAGAACCATTATTCATCAGCAATATGGTTATATAAAAGTGCATTCAGTAGTAGGAGAGGGCAGCACCTTCTCTGTACTGCTGAAAAAAGATTTTTTTACCGGTGGCGTAGCTCCTAGTGGAAACGATGAAGCAGTCTTTCGGGAAGCGGAAAGAAATAAAGGAAATCAGTAGCCTTTGTAGAATAATATTATGTTTTCATAAAGGAGGCTGATTTATTGCGTATCTTAGGCATAGACCCTGGCACCGCCATTGTAGGCTATGGGGTGATAGATGTGATAAATCATCGTTATACGGTGGTGGATTATGGCTGTATTCGCACCGCTGCTCATATGTATTTACCAGAACGGTTAGACCGTATTTATCAAGGTATGCAGATGCTGATTGAGAAATATCAGCCCCAGGAGATGGCAGTGGAAGAGTTGTTTTTTAATACCAATATCACGACTGGTATCAGTGTGGGACAGGCTAGAGGCGTAATACTTCTTGCTGCTCAACAAAAGGATATTCCTATCGGGGAATATACTCCGCTCCAGGTAAAGCAGGCCCTAGTAGGGTATGGTCGAGCTGAAAAGCAGCAAGTACAATATATGGTAAAGACATTCTTAAATCTAACTGCTATCCCAAAGCCCGATGATGCGGCGGATGCGCTGGCTCTGGCTATCTGTCATTCTCATTCACGGAAAATCGGATAGAATAAACATAAAAATAAGGTGAAACAAAACAATGATAGCATTTATTCGCGGAACCATTATAGATCAAGAAATAGATAGTGTGACATTGGATGTAGGGGGCATTGGGTATCAGGTGCTTATACCTATCCAGCAAATGACAGGCTCTCTGCAAACAGGCAAAGAACTGGCACTGCATACTTATTTGCAGGTAAAGGAAGATAGCTGGACATTATTTGGCTTTGCTAATAAGGAACAGCTGCAAATCTTTAAAATGCTCATATCTGTCAATGGCGTCGGGGCAAGAACGGGGCTTGCTATTTTGAACCTATTATCTCCGGTACAGATAGCGGTGGCTATTGGCAATGGTGATTATAAGGTCTTTAATCAAGTGCCGGGTATCGGTAATAAAATCTCCCAGCGTATTGTGCTGGAGCTGAAAGAAAAAACGAAAGCTTTTGCAGATGATGAAGCCCAAGCCGAGTTTGCCTTTGCAGATGATGATCATACGCTTCACGCGGTTGGGCTCCAGGAGGCTATCCTTGCCATGGAGCAGTTGGGCTATAGCGGAAAAGAGTCTGCTGTATTAATCCGTAAGGCGAAAAAGCGGCTAGATGAGCAAGGTATTGTGGCCGATATCAATCGATTAATCAAAGAAGCATTGCAGCTGACCCTAGAAAAATAAGAGGAGCGACTGGTAAACATGGGAAATACTTATGAAGAAGAAGATATTATTTATAGCAGTGGGAAGCAGTTAGGTAGCGTTGCGCCTTCTGTTGCCCCAGAAGACCGAGTTGTATCTTCTACTTTTCAAATAGAGGATGCTGTGACAGAAGCTACCATTCGTCCTATGACGCTGGCAGATTACACTGGGCAAACAAAAATAAAAGATAATCTGCAGGTATTTATGGCGGCCGCCCAAAAACGGGGAGAAGCGCTAGACCATGTGTTATTATATGGACCGCCTGGGCTTGGTAAAACCACCCTTGCCAATATCATTGCCAACGAAATGCAAGTACATATTCGCACAACCTCTGGTCCTGCTATAGAACGGACTGGGGATTTGGCGGCAATTTTAACTAGCCTAGAGCCGCGGGATGTGCTCTTTATAGATGAAATCCATCGCATGAGCCGCGTCGTAGAAGAAGTGCTCTATCCTGCTATGGAAGACCACTGTATTGATATTATCATTGGGAAAGGGCCTAGTGCACGGACGCTGCGGCTGGACCTACCTCCATTTACTTTAATCGGGGCAACCACCCGGGCCGGGATGTTGTCTTCACCGCTCCGGGACCGTTTTGGCATGATTTTCCGGTTGGAATATTATAACGAACAAGATTTAGTCGAGATTATTAGTCGTGCAGCAAAAATGCTGAAAGTGGAAATGGAACCGGCTGGCGCATTAGAGATTGCCCGTCGTTCTCGTGGGACGCCGCGTATTGCTAATCGTTTGTTACGGCGGCTTCGGGACTTTGCCCAGGTAAACGGTGAGGGGATTATTACCAAAGAAATTGCGCAAACGGGTCTTAAACTCTTAGAAGTAGATGGCTTAGGATTAGATAAAATCGACCAAAAGGTGATGCTGGCTATTTTAGATAAGTTTGCTGGCGGACCGGTAGGCCTGGATACCATTGCTGCAGCTATCGGTGAGTCTTCCGACACCATTGAAGATGTTTGCGAACCTTATCTGATGCAGTTGGGCTTTGTAAATCGGACGCCTCGTGGTAGACAAGCCACCGTAGAAGCATATAAATATTTTAATCGGAAAATGCCTGCTAGTCGTAAAAAGGAATTAGAAAAAGCCGCTAAAAAAGAAAGTATGGCTAGCAACAGTTTATTTGATGGGGAATAAGGGGTAAATCATGGAACGAATAGAACAGGTGCAATATACCAGTATCTTACAATTGGATTTTGATTTTACGCCCTATGGCGGTAAGAAGATATTGATGCATTGTTGTTGTGGGCCTTGTGCTACATTACCCACGAAAATGCTGCAGGAAGCGGGTATGGATTGTGCATTATATTTTTATAACCCCAATATTCATCCTTATCAGGAGTTTCGGCAGCGGTTAGAGAGTTTTAAGCTTTTAGGGGAACAGCGGCAAATGCCTTGTTTGGTGGATGACCGCTATACCATAGAAGAGTTTTTACAGATGGCCTTGGGTAAGGGGACAGACCGTTGCGACGGTTGCTATCAGCTGCGTTTGGAAGAGGCAGCAAGAGTTGCCAAAGAAGAAGGATACGACTTTTATACGACAAGCTTGCTCATTAGTCCTTATCAGCGCCATGATACTATTCGCCGGCAAGGCGAGGCCATCGGAGAGCAGTTTGGAATACCGTTTTTCTATTTTGATTTTCGTCCTTTCTTCCGTCAGGGACAAGCTATGGCTCGAGAAATGGGACTCTATATGCAAAAATATTGTGGCTGCATTTTAAGCGAACGAGACCGTTACGAAAAGAAGAAAAAAGATTAAAGACCAAAAGATGGATAGGCAAAAGAAAGATTGTCTTTCTGTCGTAAAATGGTATATAATATAAAAAATATAACTTGATGCTGTAAGGCTGTGCCAGAATGCAATGGAAACAGGGGGCGGTATTGTGCAAATCGGTCATTGGATAAAAAAACATAAATTCATGTGCGTGCTTGCAATTGGTTGTCTTTGTGTGCTTCCTTTTGCTAACCAAAATAATGTAGACGCCAAAAGTAAAGAGATCGATATCTTAAATGATGGTGATCGTGTAGAAATTCGTGTGGCGCTAGCTACTGGTTTAAATAAAGATACTTTTACCATTGATAAAGGCGAATATATCGTTGTCGATGATGTCAATAAAAAACTAGGTGAAGTAGAGGAAGATGCTGAAATTACCGTAAAAAGTGATAAAAGCAACCGGATAGAAATTTTAATCGACGGAAAACGGTTAGGGAGCTTTGACGGTCCTATTACCTTCAAAGCAGACAATGAAAATAAGGCTATTTTCAGCTATGATGGCAGACAATACCGCGGTAATGTAGTCTTAGACTCTGCTATGTCTGGTGTGATGATTATCAATCAGTTAGATGTAGAATATTATCTTTATGGGGTAGTAGGCATGGAAATGAGTCCTTCTTACCCTAAAGAAGCATTGCGGGCGCAGGCAATCGCCGCTCGCTCTTATGCGCTCAGCAATTTAAATGCCAATGGGAAATATGATGTGACAGCGGGTACTTCTGACCAGGCATATGGTGGCTATACCCAAGAAAAATCTACTGCTAATACCAATGTAGTCGATGCTGTAGATGATACTGTTGGCAAGGTAATCGTATATGAAGACAAAAAGGGAAATGAACATATTCTAACAGCCTTTTTCCATGCTAATGGCGGTGGCTATACGGAGTCGAGCCGCAATGCCTGGGGCGGTGCAGAAAATCCTTGTCTTGTAGGAGTAGCGTCTCCTTATGATGCCAAAGACAATAACTATAGCTGGACAGTGGAATATACCCCGGCAGAGATCGAAAAGATGGTAAATAAATACTTAGATGATAAAAACGATGACCGTCGGCTAGGTGCTTATGTATCAATAGAGGTGCAAACCAGAACCATTGATGGCGACGCCAATCCTTCTGACCGGGTAAGCCGCATTGTGGTCGCTGGGGAGAAGAGCACAATTTACATAGACAAAGAGAATATTCGCTCTGTCTTTGGGCTGAAAAGTACTAAGTTTCATGTAGCTGACAGTGCTTCTGTTTATGTAAAGCAAGTAGATGGACAAGCCCAAACCCTGGATATCGGAGATAAAAAAGATTTGTATTCATCCACATCCAGCAGCACCGCTGCAAGGATTGTCCTAGATAACGGCAAATATTTTATTAAATCAGCAGATGGAGTAAGTTCTCTCAATAAGGACCAACGGGTTACCGGAGATAAAGTTATTTTTGAGGGCTTTGGCTCTGGACATGGCGTCGGCATGAGTCAAGCTGGTGCTCGCTATATGGCCTTGGATGGTAAAAGCTATACAGATATTTTAGACTTGTATTATAACGGTAAGGTGTCTTATCTGAAAACCATCTATAAATAATGTAATTGTGTGAGAAGAGGAAGACGAATAATCTATGTTATTAGAAGATTTTGATTATCATTTGCCGGAAGAATTAATAGCTCAGCACCCCATAGAGCCGAGAGATGCCTCTCGGCTTTTCGTTCTGCCTAAGGGGGACGGTGCTTTTCGTCATGACCATTTTTACAATATCGGTAACTATCTTCGTCCTGGAGATGTTTTGGTCATTAATGATACTAAGGTGTTACCGGCAAGGATTTTTGGACACAAAGAAACCGGTGCTGTTATTGAACTGGTGCTTTTAAATCAAGTAGAACTTAACTGCTGGCGTACGCTGGTGCGTCCCGGGAAGAAGGCTATGCCTGGTACAAAACTGATTTTTCCGGGGCATGATGATATTACGGCAACCATTAAAGACATTAGTGATGAGGGCACCCGCATTGTAGAGTTTCATTATCAAGGGGATTTCTATAAATTGCTAGATGCCATTGGTGAAATGCCTTTGCCGCCTTATATTAAGGAGCATTTAGAAGACCAGGGGCGGTATCAGCCTGTTTATGCCAGAGAAAAGGGATCTGCTGCGGCGCCTACTGCAGGGTTACATTTTACAGATGATTTGTTAAAATCTCTAGAGGCCCAGGGGGTAGAAATCGCTAGAGTTCTTTTACATGTAGGGCTGGGTACTTTCCGTCCTGTAAAGGTAGAGAATATTTTGGATCACAAAATGCATAAGGAATATTATGAAGTGACCCAAGAAGCAGCTGATAAAATCAATGCCTGTAAGGCTCGAGGCGGCCGGGTAATCAGTGTGGGGACCACCAGCACTCGGACGCTGGAAACGGTAGCGACTGATGATGGCATTGTAGTGGCGGGCACAGGTTGGACCGAGGCTTATATTTACCCGGGCTATCGTTTTAAGGTGATAGATGGTTTGATTACCAATTTCCATCTGCCCAAGAGTACTTTGCTCATGCTGGTATCGGCTCTTGCCGGCCGGGAACGAGTGTTGGCTGCCTATGCAGAAGCTATCAAAGAAAAATATCGTTTCTTTAGTTTTGGCGACGCTATGTTTATTGCGGATATGATAGATGACTAAATAGCTGAACAAATAGACGAACATAAAGGAGAGAATAGATGCAACCGCCTATTTACTATACATTAGACAAACAAGATGAACGGACTGCAGCACGAGCCGGCATTTTGCATACCACTAGAGGAGAGATAAAGACGCCGGTTTTTATGCCAGTAGGCACCCAGGCAACAGTAAAAACTATCACACCAGAAGAGTTAAAGGAAATCGGCGCTCAGATTATTTTAAGTAATACTTACCATTTATATTTGCGACCAGGCCATGAGCTGATTGCTGAGGCAGGGGGCCTGCACGACTTTATGCACTGGGACCGGCCTATCCTTACAGACAGCGGTGGTTTTCAGGTGTTTAGCTTAAATGATTTGCGGAAATTGCAGGAAGATGGGGTAATGTTCCGCTCTCACATCGATGGGTCCTATCATAAATTCACGCCGGAAAAGGTGATGGAGATTGAGATGGCTTTAGGCTCTGATATTGCTATGGCCTTTGACCAATGTTCTGCCTATGGGGATAGCAGACGAGATATTGAAATGGCGCTAAGACGGACGACTCGCTGGGCAGCTCGTTGTAAAGAAACCCATCATCACGACCGCCAAGGACTTTTTGGCATTATCCAAGGGGGGATGGAGCCGGAACTTCGCGCCTTAAGTGCAAAAGAATTAGTGGATATGGACTTTTGTGGCTATGGTATCGGGGGATTAAGCGTAGGGGAACCAAAGCCTTTGATGTATGAATTATTAGAGCATACCATTCCTTTTATTCCCGTAGAAAAACCTCGTTATCTTATGGGGGTAGGCTCTCCGGACTGTTTAGTGGAAGGGGTTGCTCGTGGGGTCGATATGTTTGACTGTGTATTGGCTACACGCATTGCCCGCAATGGCACGGTATTTGTACCAGAAGGAAAGCTGGTTATTCGTAATGCGCAGTATGCTAAGGATTTCCGCCCCATTGATGACCGCTGTGATTGCTATGCTTGTCGTAACTACAGCCGAGCTTATATCCGCCATTTGCTAAAAGCCAATGAAGTGTTGGGTATTCGTTTGACGACCATTCACAATTTGCGTTATCTCATTCGCCTTATGGAAGAAATCAGAACTTCTATTTTAGAAGGGTATTTTCAGGAGTATCGCAAAGAATTTTGGGCACACTATCAATGTAATGATGAAAAATAGGGAATTTTAGAAAGATTTTGTTGGATAAATTTGGAAAATTTCTTGGTAAATAAAGGATTTTTGAATTTCGAGGAGAATTTACTTAAGGTTTAATATAGGAAAATAAGGAGTGTAATCTATGGGAAATATGACAGGCACATTGATTTATGTTGTTGGTTTGATGGCAGTGTTTTATCTGCTCTTTATCATGCCCCAAAAGAAGCAGCAGAAAAAACGGGCTGAAGTAATGGAACAAATCAAAGTCGGTGATGAAATCGTGACCATTGGCGGGCTGATGGGTATCATCACTTATATGGATGGCCAAATCATTAAAATTAAAGCAGGGGAAGGCGTAGAGTTGACCTTTTTGAAAACTGCTATTGCTGGGCCTAAAAGCGCTTTAATCAAGGAAGTCGATGAAGAAGAAGTAAATATCGACGACTTAGAAGATTATATGGACGACGAAGAAAAAAGCGAAAATTAAGGATAGCTTCGCTATAAAGATAAGGCAGCCGTCAGGTTGCCTTATTAGGCGTTATCCATCAGATAAATAACAACTTATATTAGCAGAAGGGAATTTCAAAAGGAGGTTTATGCTATGGTAAAAGCAGGTGGTTTCAAGGTAACCATCATTGTAGCGCTTATTCTTGCAGCAGTATATTTTTCTTTAGGTCCTATCCAAACACAGACAAACTTGGGGCTGGATTTGCAAGGCGGTGCTCATGTGGTATTAGAAGCGAAACCAGAAGAAGGGCAAGAAGTAACGCCGGAAACAATGGAAGCGATTACTGCTATCATCCGGGAACGGGTAGACTCCTTTGGGGTTAGCGAACCGTTAATCCAAAGAGAAGGGGATAGACGGGTCATCGTTGAGTTAGCCGGCATTGATAATCCAGAAGATGCCATTGCTATGCTGGGGAAAACAGCACGCTTGGAATTTCGCGGGCCTAATGGTGATGTCATTGTAACGGGGGCCGATTTGAAAGAAGTAACTCCGCAAAAGGATGGCCGCACCAATGAAAATGTCATAGCTCTTAGCTTCACACCAGAAGGTGCAGAGGCTTTTGGTACTGCAACCATGCAGTACACAGGACAAAAGATTAATATTTATTTAGATGGTGAGTTAATCCAAGATCCAGTGGTAAACACACCGATTTTGAATGGGGAAGCACAAATTTCTGGTGGTTTTGCTACTTTTGAGGACGCTGCTCGCATGGCCGCTTTGCTCAGAAGTGGTTCTTTACCGGTTGATTTGGAAATTATTGCGCACCAGACAGTAGGTCCTACCTTAGGGCAAGACTCTTTGACAAAGAGCATTAAAGCGACTGCTATTGGGGTTTGTATCTTATTTATTTTCTTGATTGCATATTATCGGTTACCAGGTGTGGTAGCAGTGATTTCTATGGTGGTATATGGTCTTCTTTTAATGTGGGGGTTAAATCTCTTACATGCGACATTAACATTACCAGGGATTGCAGGGTTTGTTCTCTCTGCAGGGATGGCGGTAGACGCCAATATTATTATTTATGAACGTATCAAAGAAGAGTTGCGGGCAGGAAAATCTCTCTTTGCCGGTATTGAGTCTGGTTTTAAACGAGCAGTCATTACCATTATCGACGCCAATGTGACGACTTTGATTGCGGCTCTTGTTTTGTTCCAGTTTGGGACAGGTTCTGTAAAGGGTTTTGCTGTTACCTTATCTTTAGGGTTATTTGCTAGTATGTTTACAGCCATTGTCTTCACCAAGTATTTACTCTTGGCAATGGCTAGTATCAATGGTCTCCGCAATAAGAAATTTTACGGTGCTTAAGAAAGGGGAGAGAAACGGTGCAATTTGTTCAGAAAAGAAAAATCTGGTATATAATCTCTTTAGCTGTCATTATTCCCGGTTTGATTTCCTTGTTTTTAAGCGGGTTAAACTTGGGGATTGATTTTACTGGTGGTAATATTTTGCAAATGAAGTTTGAACAGCCAGTAGAAATGGCTGAGCTCAGAGAAGGCATTATGGAATATACGGACCAGACGCCTGCTATTCAAGAAACGGCTGATAACGAGTATTATATTCGTGTTAGCGTATTAGATACGACTGCTTCTAGTCAGCTGTTGACAGGATTAGAAGAAAAATTTGGACCTTATGAATTAACACAAAATGAATTGATTGGACCAGTTATGGGGAAAGAACTGGCTACCAATGCAATTTTGGCATTGCTCATTGCTTTTGCTTTGATGTTGGTTTACATTGCTTTCCGCTTTGAGTTGCATTTTGCCATTGCAGCGGTAGTACCATTAATCCACGACGTATTAATCGTAATTGGTGTTTTTTCTTTGCTAAAATTAGAAGTAGATAGTACTTTTGTTGCGGCAGTGCTCACGGTTATTGGTTATTCCATCAATAATACGATTGTTGTCTTTGACCGTGTACGGGAAAACATTAAATACCATGGCAGCAATGATTTCCCAAATCTGGTAGATGATAGTATCCGTCAAACCTTGACGCGGTCTATTAATACAGTACTTGCTGTTTTATTCTTATTAGTTCCGCTTCTTTTATTTGGTGGAGATACGACCAAAAACTTCTCTTTGGCAGTTCTCATTGGTCTTGTAGCTGGGACATATTCTTCTATGTTTATTGCTGGCTCTTTATTGGTAGATGTAAAGGCAATGGCACGTAATAAGAAAAATCAACCAGTAAAAACCAATAAAAAGAAATAATAATCATGATATATCATAAAATGGAAATCGTTTTCTTGCATAGCCTATGCAGCAGGAGACGATTTCTATTTTATTTTTTAAATATTGCGAAGGATTTACCAGGTTATCATTGACAATTTTTGCAGGGTGGGGTAGAATTTTAATAGTATTTTTTGTAAATTTGCAGAAACTAATATTTATGCAATTATACAAGAAAATATGAATAATAAGTTCAAGAAAATATGTTTGAAGGAGTATGAAACAATGAAAAAGTTTTTTAAAGTTGCAGCTTTAAGTGCATTACTTGCTGTATCTGCTATGTCTTTTGCAGCTTGCGGCGGTGGAGATGCTGACAAAGACAAAGATCAGGATAAAGACACTGCTACTTCTTGGAAGGATAAAGAAGTGATTTTGGTAGGGACTGATAATACATACCCACCAATGGAATTTGTTGATGAAGATGGTAAAACCTCTATCGGTTTCGATATTGATGTAGCAGAAGCTATCTTTGCTGAAATGGGTAAAAAAGTAGAAATCGTTCCTATTAACTGGGATGGTATTTTCAGCGGTTTAGAAAGTAAAAAATATGATGTTGTGATTTCCTCTGTAAGCTTAACTCCAGAACGGCAAGAAAAATACGCTATGACCAAAGCATATGTTTCCAATAAATTGGTTTTGGTAACAGCTCCTGGTACCACTGATATTACTTCCTTAGAAACCTTGGGTGGTAAAAGAGTGGTAACCCAAGTAGGCACCACTGCCGATGATAAGATGATTGAAATCATGGGTGATGACAGCGATATCATTTATAACAAGTTTGATACTGTTATGCAGGCTTTCGATGAATTAACATTAGGTCGTGCTGATGCAGTTCTTGTTGATATTGTAGTTGCAAAATACTATATTGCCAAAGACCCATCTAAATATGAAATCGTTTGGGAAAGTGAAGACAGCGAACCAATCGGTATCTGCATCCGCAAAGAAGACCAAGACTTGGCTGATGAAGTAAACAAAGCAATCGACGCTTTATATGCTTCTGGTAAAATGGGTGAAATTTCTGAAAAATGGTTTGGTGAAGACATCACAGCTGTTGAATAATCTTCTAATTGTCACAAGAAATATGATTATGCACTGAATAATGATATTCAGTGCATAATTTATATGGGAGGGTACCATGAGTTTTTTTGACCGTATTGCAGGCTATATGCCCGCCTTATTTGATGGCGCCGGCATTACTTTAGCCCTGACTGCTATTGCTGTAACCACTGGTTTATTTATCGGGTTGCTTTTGGCATTAGGGCGTATTTCGCATAACTTTATTATAGATAAAATCTGCTCTTTCTATATTTGGTTTTTCAGAGGCACGCCGCTTTTGATGCAGCTATATTTTATCTATTTTGCCTTGCCGCAGATTAATCCTGCCTTTAATATTCAAGACCGTTTTATTGCAGCTTATGTAGCGTTTGCTTTGAATAGTGGGGCATACTTAGCTGAAATATTTCGAGCTGCTATTCTTTCCATCGATAAAGGCCAGTTTGAGGCAGCAAAGGCTTTGGGTATGGGATACGCTATGACAATGCGGAGAATTATTATTCCTCAGTCTTACCGTCGGTTAATTCCGCCAGTAGGGAATGAATTTATCATGGTATTAAAAGATACAGCTTTGGTATCTATGATAGGTCTTACAGATTTATCTCGTATTACTAGCCAGATATCTACCAGAAATGGCGATGTTCTGATTTATTTACCGGCTATGGTACTGTATCTGTTGATGACAACGATTTTTACCTTTGTCTTTAACAAGTTAGAGAAAAAGTATTCCCGGTATGAATAGGAGGAACATAAGATGTCAGTCATTAAAGTAGAACATATTTATAAAAAGTTCGGTGATGTGGAAGTCTTAAAAGACATTAATCTGGAAGTAGAAAAGGGCGAGGTTATTTGTATCATTGGCCCTTCTGGTTCTGGGAAAAGTACCTTTTTACGCTGTTTAAATCACTTAGAACATATTACTGACGGTACTATTTATCTGGATGATGAAGTATTAGACCAAATGAAAAATGGTAAAAGTCTCATTAAAAATAACGGGTCTAGAAAAAAGAAAACGGCTGAAATGTGCATGAAGCTGGGGATGGTATTCCAACGGTTTAATTTATTTCCTCATAAAACAGTGCTGGAAAATGTAATAGAAGCGCCCATCCATGTAAAAGGAAAGAAGAAAGAAGAAATCATGCCTTATGCGCTGGAGCTTATCAAAAAGGTAGGCCTTGCTGAAAAGGTAAATGAATATCCGGCTCGTCTTTCTGGTGGACAACAGCAGCGGGTGGCCATCGTCCGTGCTCTTGCCATGGACCCAGAAATCATGCTTTTTGATGAACCGACTTCTGCCTTAGACCCAGAGCTGGTATATGAAGTATTAGAGGTTATCAAAGACTTGGCAAAGACAGGGATGACCATGCTCATCGTTACCCATGAAATGAACTTTGCCAGAGAAATCGCTGACCGTATCGTCTTCATGGATGGGGGACAAATCACCATGCTGGATACCCCAGAAAAGATTTTTAATAATCCTGATAATAAGAGAATGCAGGAATTCTTAAAGAAATATAATGGCTAAAATCTATAATTTTATTGAAATGGGGGATAACCTTGACCAGAGGGGATAAGTTAAAGGCTGATTTTCTATTGCTTGCAGTTGCCATGGTTTGGGGTGCGTCCTTCACATTAATGAAAAATGTCATCAATGAAATCCCTGTTTGTCCTTATCTTGCAGGACGGTTTTTGGTAGCAAGCCTTGCGCTACTGTTTATTTTTCGCAAGAGCTTAGGCCGAATAAACCGTAAACTATTGCAGGCAGGTGTTTTTATTGGTGTCATTTTGTTTTTAGGTATGGGGTTGCAGGTGTATGGTCTTATCTATACTACTGCTACGAAATCTGCGTTTATTGCCGGAATGAACTTTATGTTTGTACCTTTCTTGAGTATTTTGCTTTTGAAGAAAACGCCTAATAAAGCTACCTTCTTAGGTGTTTTTATTGCGCTGGTGGGGTTATTTTATTTATCAGGCGGTGTAGAGTTTTCTTTTAACAAAGGGGACTTTATCTCTCTGGTTTCTGCTTTTTGTTTTGCATTGCAGATTGTTTTTATTGATAAGTATACCAATGAAGGATTAGACGCCTCTCTTATTGCGGTACTGCAGATTGGCACTGCAGCAGTGTTATTTTTACTCTTGTGGTTGGTATATCCTAATGGTAATGTAATACAGGATATACAACTTTTTGCTAAGCCTATTGTGTTCTTGACGATTTTGTTTACAGGTCTTCTGGGGACTGCTGGTGGTTTTGGCGTGCAGACATTGGTGCAGCGTTTTACAACGCCTAGCCACACGGCGCTTCTCCTTGCTATGGAGCCGGTGTGGGGAGCTGTATTTGCTTTCCTTATTCCTGATATTGTAACAGGAAAGAGAGAGTCTTTTGATGGGTATAAATTACTTGGTTGCACGCTAATGTTTTTGGGTACCATCTGTTGCGAGCTAGGTGGTTTATTAAAAGATAAATTTGGCAGACCAAGGAAGATGGTTTCCACTCAGCAAAAAATTAGATAAATTATAAAATATTTATAATTTGGGAAAAGAGGCGACTCTTTTCCTTTTTTCTTCTTATTTTATTTAAAAGAGAAGGGCAGGAAAAGCCAGAAAAAAAGCGAATTTCTAATACTTAATGACGAAAAAGAAGAGGAAGTTTTATGACTGAATGGCTTGTGCGACAATGTAATAATGAAGCAGTATCAGCTCTCTCCGAGCAGTATCATATTCATCCAATGCTGGCAAAACTACTTTATCTCCGCGGGATGAAAGAGCCCCAAGATATCGCAGCTATCTTATCACCTGGAGAGGGGTATTCTCTTTATGACCCTTTTATCCTCTTAGGCATGGATACTTGCTGTGACCTGTTGTTAGAGGCGATTGAGTCTGAGACGCTGATTACCATTTTCGGTGATTACGATGTAGATGGTGTTTCGGCCACGACTATTTTATATAAATTACTGCAAAAGCTAGACGCCAATGTAGATTATTATATTCCTCAGCGTGAGGCGGAGGGCTATGGCTTAAATATTCCAGCAATTGACCTTTTAGCAGAACGGGGAACAGGCTTATTGCTAACTTGTGATACTGGTATCGCAGCAGTAAAAGAAGTAGCTTATGCTAAAGAAAAAGGCATGACTGTCATTATCACAGATCACCATGATATTCCTTTTGAGATAAATGAAGCAGGTGAAAGGACGCCTATCTTTCCGCCTGCTGACGCTATCGTTAATGCAAAAAATCAGGCTTGCTCTTATCCTTGTAAAACATTATGCGGGGCAGGCGTTGCCTATAAGATAGCAGAAGCTATGTACCAGGAAACTGGCTTAGATTGGCAAGCAGATGAACAGGAATATTTAGAATTTGCTGCAATTGCCACTGTTTGTGACCTGGTGGACTTGGTGGGGGAAAACCACTTTTTAGTAAAGCGAGGGTTACGGGCGTTATCCCATCCGCGCAATCAGGGAATTGCAGCATTAATACAAGCTGCTGGTCTTGGAGATAAGGAAATTAGTTGTTATCATGTTGGTTTTGATTTGGGTCCCTGTATAAATGCTTCTGGCCGGTTAGAATTAGCAACTATGGCGGTAGAATTATTCATTGCAGAGGAAACTTATCGTTGTCGGGAAATTGCCGATTATCTAGTCGCCTTAAACCAGGAACGAAAAAGATTGACTGCAGCTGGTGCTGAGGCGGCAGAAGCGTTACTGGCAACAGGTGATTACCAAAATGATAAAGTACTCGTTCTTTATTTAGATACTTTGCCAGAAAGTGTTGCCGGTATTGTAGCTGGACGAATAAAAGAAAAATATCATCAGCCTGTTTTTATTCTTACTAATGCCCACGAAGAAGGCTTTGTAAAGGGTTCTGGCCGTTCCATTGAGGGGTATCATATGTTTGAAGCTATCTCTGCTGTGAAAGACTTACTAACGGTATTTGGCGGCCATCCAATGGCTGCAGGGCTCACCATGCCAAAAGAACATATTGATACTTTTCGAACGCTCTTAAACCAACAAATAACTATGTCCTGGGATGATATGAAGCCTACCTATATGATAGACCATGTGTTGTCTCTTGATAGCTGTAATCTGCATTTGTGGGATATTATTGCGCAGATGGCACCCTTTGGTAAGAGCAATCCGCAGCCTGTTTTTGCAGATAAGGAACTACTCTTACTCAAGGTAAGCTGCATCGGTAAAGAACGCAATGTGTTGCGCTTAAAGGTGAAAACAGCAAAAAACATGATATTAGAACCAATCCTTTTTGGGCAAAAAGATAAGTTTGTGGACATGATAAGAGATACCTATGGTCCGGACTGTTGGGATAAAATCCAGATAGAAGAATTAGGCGGTCATGATATTTTTCTTGACTTTCTTTATACAGTAAACTTAAATGAATATCAGGGAAGACAAAGCTGCCAAATCCAAATAAAAGATTTTCGTCCTTCCAATTCAAAGTAAAATCTAACTATAAATAAGTTAGAATACGCCATAATAAGCTGAAATGAAATAGGTGATTAGGTGAAGTATTATATTAAAACATTCGGCTGTCAGATGAATGAGCATGACTCACAGATTTTAGCCGGTATTTTAGATAACTATACAGATGCATCAGGGGCGCCCAGCAGTGAAAAAAATGAAATGACTACAGATATTAAGCAAGCGGATATCATTGTGGTGAATACTTGCTGCATTAGGGAGAGTGCCGAAACAAAGATTTTAGGCTACTTGGGAAGCCTAAAAAAATATAAAACAGCAAACCCCCATGTTATATTGGTGGTTTGCGGCTGCATGGCACAAGAGTCTGGTGCAAAAGAACGCATCAAAAAACGAGCTCCTCATATTGACATTATTTTTGGTACTTTTAATCTGCCAAAACTGCAGGATTATATTCGTACATTTCGTCAAAACCAACAGTTCATCTATGATATCGAAGAAACACCTGGCTTGGAGCATGCAGTACTTCCCGTGCACCAGGATATCCAATCTTTCAAAGGAAAAGTAAATATTATTTATGGTTGCAATAATTTTTGTGCTTACTGCATTGTTCCTTATGTGCGTGGCCGAGAACGTAGCCGCAGTATGCAGCATATTTTAAATGAAGTGAGAGCTATTGCTGCTGCCGGCGGGAAAGAAGTCATGTTGCTAGGGCAGAATGTAAATTCATATGGCAAGGATTTTCCAGACGGTGGCAGTCATCATTTTGCGACTTTATTAGAAGAAGTTAGCAAGGTAGAGGGGATTGAACGCATTCGTTATATGTCTGCTCATCCAAAAGATTTTCATGTGGAGTTAATTGATACCATTGCTGCCCTGCCAAAAGTCTGCAAACATTTTCATTTGCCATTACAATCCGGCTGCAATCAGACATTAAAAGATATGAACCGTGGGTATACAACGGAGCAGTTCTGGCATATATTAGAAGCAATCCGGAAAAAAATTCCAGAATGTGCTATCACTACAGATATGATAGTGGGCTTTCCCAGTGAATTAGAAAGGGACTTTCAGGAAACACTGGAGTTTGTAGACAAATGTGCCTTTGATGACGCTTATACTTTTTTATATTCCCCAAGAACAGGAACAGTAGCTGCAAAAAGAGAACATCAAATACCAGATGAAGTAAAAAATCAACGGTTGCAACAGCTTTTAGCTATCCAGAACAAACATAGTTTGGCAAATAACCAAAAGCTGATTGGTTCTGTGCAAATGGTTTTGGTGGAAGGAAGAAGCAAAACAGAGGCCTCTGTGTGGACCGGAAGAACGGACACCAATAAAATTGTCAATGTTCCCGCAATAGAAGGCGATAGGGATTATACTGGTCTGTTTGTGCCAACAAAAATTGTTGGTGCAAAAACATGGTATCTGAAGGGAGAATTTATCCGCTAAAAAGGAGCGCTGTAAAGATGAATAAAACAAGATTTGGTGCAGGGGGCAATAGCAAGTCTTTTTATAAAGATAATAAGCGTAAGAGCTCACTGGAAGCTTGTCGTTGGTTATTTGCAAAAGGTTTAGACGCCTATGAATATGAGTGCACCAGAGGTGTCAAAATCAGCAAAGATTTTGCAGTGAAACTGGGAAAAGAAGCTAAGGCTTGTGATATCGCTCTGAGTCTTCATGCACCATATTATATTAATCTTGCAGCTATAAACCCAGATAAGCAACAATCCAGCATGAACCATTTACTTCAGTCTTTAGAAGCTGCTAACTGGATGGGCGCAAGAAAGGTAGTTTTTCATCCGGGTTCTGGTAATCCAGCAGAAGAAGGGGATACCCGAGAACAAGCATTAGACCGTGCTAAAAAATTATTAGCAGCAACGATCGAAAAGGCAAATGAATTGGAATTATTAGAAAATGTTTATTTAGCTCCTGAAACCATGGGAAAGAAAAATCAATTAGGAAATTTAGAAGAAATTATTGCATTATGTGAGGATTATCCAGGCGCTGTATATCCAACAGTAGACTGGGGCCATCTTCATGCGTTGGGTAATGGCTGCTTACAAAAGGAAGAAGACTTTCTAGCAGTTTTTGATAAAATAGAGGCCGCTTTGGGTAGTGAAGCTTGTCAAAATCTACATTGTCATTTTTCACCTATTGAATATACCGTTGGCGGAGAAAAACGACACCATAATTTTTCTGAGGAAAAATATGGTCCAGATTTTGCTCTTTTAGCAAATGTGTTAATAAAAAGAAATTATACACCGACTATCATCTGTGAGTCCTATGATATGCAGGCTGAAGATGCTGTTACCATGAAGCATATCTATAAAGAATTAAAACGCTCATAAAAAGAGAGACAACCAATTTATTTTAGGTTGTCTCTTGTTTGGTTCTATTTGATTACTTGCAATTCTTATGGGTGTTTCTTTTGAGATTACTTAGTTTACATAATTGATATTATCGGAAGTGAAGCCGAATTTATAAAAAAGTAATACACTGTTAACTTCCATTTAACTTTCATTGATTTATTTTTATGGTAAAAAGTTAGATTAAATAATATCTGTTGCATTTAACTACATACAAATACCTTAGCCCTTAAATTAAAGTCGCTTAAAACGGCTAATTTTAGGGCTTTTTTATATGTTTTAAAAAGTATGCTTACTTTAATTCAAGAGGCATTTTTAATTCCTGGCCAACATGCAGCATTGCATTATCCAAGTGATTAATTTTTCGAATTTGATAAATAGCTTTTTGTTTTTTTCCGTTATAATCAGGATGATGCTTTTCTACTAAAGACCATAAAGTATCATTTTTCTCAACCGTTATGATTTGGTATTCGATAGTACCATTTATATTATTGCTGCCCAATGCAATGGCAGAAACACTAAAGAATAATCCAATTGTTACTAACAATGGAATTATGCGTAATTGTCTTCTCTTTCTTTTCATAACATTCACCCTTTCTTAAATCGAACATTTGTTCTGTTTTTATTCTAACCGAACAACTGTTCGTTGTCAAGCATTTTATAGAACATTTGTTTGATTTTATTGGAAATCCATGGTATACTTGTTCTAATCACAGCACCATAAAAAAGGTTTAGGAGCGTTTGTTATGAATTATGTTGGGATTACCAAACGGCAACAAGATATATTAGAATTTATCAAAAAAGAAATACAAACCAAGGGCTACCCACCTTCCGTACGAGAAATTGGCCTAGCTGTTGGATTAAGCTCTAGTTCTACCGTACATAGTCATTTGGCAACATTGGAGTTAAAAGGCTACTTAAAACGAGATAAATCAAAACCTCGTGCATTAGAGCTTTCTCTGGAGGATGATAGCGATAGTAATATGCCTATAGAACAGGAAATGGTGCAAATTCCTGTTGTAGGGAGAGTTACAGCAGGTGTTCCTATTCTTGCCTCTCAAAATATTGAGGATTATTTCCCTGTCCCCTTATCTTTTATCCGCACCAATCATAATACTTTTATTTTAAAGGTATCCGGTGACTCTATGATTGATGCTGGTATTTTGAGTGGCGATTATATTATTGTTGAAGAGACGCCTCAGGCCTATAATGGACAGATTGTTGTAGCCCTGATTGAGGATAGCGCCACGGTAAAGACTTTTTATCGAGAAAATGGCTACATTCGTTTGCAGCCCGAAAATCAATTTATGGAGCCCATTATCGTCAAGGATGTAAAAATCTTAGGTACAGTTCTTGGACTGTTTCGTCGGTTTTAATTATAAAAAACCATCAGGTATTATTTTTATTAATACTTGATGGTTTTTGTTTTATTTATTGAATTTTTTTCGTCGCTCTGTAGATTGTATCATTAACTGTTTTAAAGTGGGGATATCCTCCTCTACCAGTGTTTTGCGTATATTGCTTACCTGGACCATGAAGTTATCTATTTGTTGGATGAGTATGTTTTTATTCTCTAAAAAGAGCTCACTCCAGAGCACTTCATTAATATTAGCAATCCTGGTCAAATCTCGGAAGCTATCTCCTGTGTATTCTACCAAATGTGGATTGTCATTGCTATTCATGAGGCTTACTGCAATGACATGGGTTAGCTGAGAAAGAAAGCCTATCATCTCATCATGTTCTTGTGGGGATAATATGGCAATATGGCGGAATTTTAAGATGGTAGCCAGTGCTTTGATATGATTAATTGCCTTCATACTATTGCTGTCACTTGGCGTGATAATAAAATTTGCTTCCAGAAAAATAGCCGGGTCACTATTAAATACCCCAGATACTTCTTTCCCTGCCATGGGATGGGAGGCTAGAAATTCTACATCTGGCCGCAAAGCAGCCTGTATTTCAGCTACTACAAACTGTTTTACGCCGCTAACATCAGTCACAATCATATGGGGCTTGAAATTTTCTTGATATGTTTTTACCCAATCCACGGTATCCTGCGGATAGAGTCCCAGAATAATGGTGTCTGCCTCTTGGATTAAAGGGAGTGTATCTTGTTCTTGCGTATTGACAGCGCCTTTTCGGATAAATCCCTCTTTTAGTCCATAGGCAATCGCCGTTTCGTCTCGGTCTATGGCAAATACCTCATATCCAGCATTGGCTAGTCCTTTTGCATAGCTGCCGCCGATTAACCCTAAGCCGACAATTAAGAATTTATGGCTTTTTTCTATTCCTTCTTCAATCATGCTTTTCCACCTGAATTTCTAAGTTTTCAAGATGTTCCCAGAAATTGGGATAAGATTTTTCTACCACTTCACCATGGCTAATGGTAACGGAATTTTGACATTTTGTTGCCGCTATTGCCATGGCCATGGCAATGCGATGGTCGCCATGGGTTTCTATGAGTTCCTTTGCTTGATAGCTTATTTTTGGAGTGATGAAGATTTCATCTTCTGTAGAAGTGATATCTGCACCGAGTTTTCGCAGTTCTGCTTCCATCGCAGCGATGCGGTCGCTTTCCTTGTAGCGCAGCCGTTTGGCATGATAAATGCGGCTTTTCCCTTGACAAAATAGCGCTAGTACCATAAGGATAGGCCCTAAGTCCGGACAATCGGCTAAGTCAATTTCTCTGCCTATAAGCTGTCCCCCAATGACAGTTAACCCCTTACCCTTCTCTGCTGCGCTGATTTTTGCTCCGCATTGCTGCAAAATTGTAAGAATTGCTTTGTCACCCTGAGCAGAGTCTTCCGGTAAATCCATACAGCTAATGGGGCTATTGATAGCAGATAACACTGACCAAAAAGCTCCTTGGGAATAATCTCCCTCTATCCGATAATCATGGGAGCAGTAGCTTTGGTTACCTGGTACCAAAAGGGTAAACTTATCTTTTTGCTGGATTTCAATGCCATATTGTTTTAATAAGTCTAATGTCAATTTTAAGTAACTTTGCGACTCAAAAGGCGGTAAGATAGAGATAAGAGAGTCGCCTTCTAATAAAGGCAAAGCAAACAATAATCCGGAAATAAACTGAGAACTGATATTTCCAGGCACTTCAAAAACGCCTGGTTTTAATCTTCCTTGGATGGTGATGTTTTCTGGATTTTGTGCGTAAAGAAGCCCTTGTTTTCGGAAGATATCTTGATAAATGGTTTGAGGACGCTGTAACAGTCTGCCCTCTCCGGTAAAGACGGTTTTTTCTTCTTTCAAAGCAAAAAGTGGAATGAGAAACCGCAAGGTAGACCCAGACTCGTTGCAATGAACGGCCTCATTTAAGCCATGATAAGAGATACCGCCCTTTACGATAAGACTGTTTTCCTCACAGGTAATCTCAGCACCTAATTGTTTCAAACATTGAATGGTTGCCAGGATGTCCTGGGAGTAGTTTATGTTTTCGATGCGGCTTATTCCTTCCTGGGCCAAGGCCGCACAGATGATGGCGCGATGGGCCATGCTTTTAGAGGGCGGCACAGTTACCGCCCCCCTACTTTTTCCTGGGAAAATCGTAATATCCATTTACATCTCCCTGCCAATAACTTGAGCAATCTTTCTGCCTTTTTCGATAACAGATTGAAACCGTTCTACTTTTAAGGATTGAGCGCCGTCGCTCCATGCTTTTTCCGGACAATTGTGGACTTCGATGATGAGACCATCAGC
>JAAVYR010000021.1 GCA_022791255.1 Peptococcaceae bacterium
CTGGCGGAACGCTAACGCTGGCAAATGGTGGGGATTACACACTGACGACAACGGGAACGCTGACTAATGCACAGATTGTGGTACCAAATGGTGTTACGGCAACGCTTCGAGTGCCGGGAAACCTGACCATTGACGACTATGCCAACGAAAAGTCACCGATTGTGCTACAGGGGAATGCAAAGCTGACATTAATCGTTGATGGAACCTTGAAGGTGTATGGTGGTGCTGGTAAAGAAAAGGGGAAGCAATATGCGGCTAACTCTGCTGGGTTTGCGGGGATTAATGTACCCGTGGGCACTACCTTAACGGTACGAGGTAGTGGTAAGTTGTATGCTTATGGCGGGGACGCTAGTCCTGGTTCGGAGGCATATTTCTGGGCCGTATATGATAATACTGTTGGTTCTAAACGAGAAATCGGCGGCGGTAGCGGTGGTGGTGGTGCCGGGGCTGGTATTGGTGGTAATGGTGGCGCTGGCGGTAAAGGTGGCGGTATCATAGAACTGAATGAAATCTCTAGTAAATGCGGGGATGATGGTGGTGCTGGTGTTTCTGCCGGTACTGTACATATTTATGACACAGTAAATGTTTATGTTTATGGTGGTGGCGGTGCTTCTGGGGGCAGAGGCGGTAACGGTGTTTATGGTGATGCCGGCGGTGGTGGTGGATATCCTGCTGCAGGGGTCGGCGGTGGTGGCGCCGGTGGCGGTGGTGGTTCTAATGGTGCTGGTGGCGGTGGCTTTTCCGGTGGTGGGGCAGAAGCTTACTTTAATGATACTACTGGCGGTTGGCAGCAGTATGAACCTGGTGGGATAAACGGGAATATCCCTACTGGTGGCGACCGTAACCAAGACCGTGGTTCTGGTGGTGCGTATTATAGTAATGGTACTTTGAGTACTAGCACGACTGCTGCCAGTGATACCTTCCCCAAAAGAGCTTATATTGGCGGTGGTTTTGGAGCTTGGATGGTTAATCAGTATAACGGTGGTTCTGGTGGTACCGCAGGCTCCGGTGGTACTGTATACCAGGCTAATACGGCAAAGCTATACGCTTACAACGGTAGTACTACGACAACGGTAGCCAAACAATGGGGAGTAAACCAAACGCCGATTTATTGGCAAAACGGTCATTCTTTGGCAGCTGGACGTAAGACAGCTACTACTAAAGCCCAAATGGAAAGTGGTAGTTATTACAATGCATCCCGAGTACTGAGTTACCAAAATCCAGCCAACAGCAATAGTCGATTAGGGATTGGCTCTGGGGCTGGGTATACAGAAATATCCAATGGTTCCTTTACCATCCAAAAGGTTCCGGAACGGGTGGATAGTGCCACGTTGTACATGGGCATTACCGAGTACTTCCGGCAGAGGGGAAGGTAATTGTCGGTAGTAGAAAATAATGCTTTCGTAAAAAGTGGCATCATTCCCTGCTGCTCTCCATGGTTCCCCCTATCCCACAGGCGGCATGGGCGGCGCCAAGCAGTACCGGGACGCTCGCTGGGAGCTTTGCACCGCAAAGCAACAAAATCTACAACCTAGCAAATGGCGGCGATTATAGCCTGCAGTCAGCGGATATCAGCAACACTACTTTTGTGCTGTCAAGTGGTTCTGCTACTTTGCGGGTGCCGGCAAATCAAACGGTGAAGATTGACGACTACGAAAATGGTTGCAGTCCGATTAGCTTGGGCGGTAATGGAAAATTGACTTTAATCGTTGATGGTACACTGGTGGTGACAGGTGGCAAAGCTGAAAAAGGCGGTGATGTAACCAGGTCTACTGCTTCTGGCAGTACTGTTATTTCCCCTGGTAAAGCTGGTGCTAATGGCTATGCAGGGATAGGAGTACCGGTTGGTACGAGTCTTACTATTAGCGGTAGTGGTAGTCTGACTGCCCGCGGCGGTGATGCCGGCAGAGGTGGTGACTCTATTAGCGGTATTGGTGGTAACAATGTTGGCGGTGGTGGTGGCGGCGGAGCCGGTGCCGGTATCGGCGGGAATGGCGGTGGCGGTGGTGTAGGTGGTACCGCTAGCAAAGATGGCGGTAATGGTATGGCTGGCCAAGGTATGGGTACTGTTGCAGTTTATGGAACTGTAACTGTAAATGCTTATGGTGGTGGCGGTGGTTCTGGTAGTATAAACCAAACACATGATACTGGTGGTGCTGGTGGTTACCCGGCTGCTGGTATTGGCGGTGGGGGTGCTGGTGGTGGCGGCGGTGAATGGGATAATCCTGGTGGTGGTTTTACAGCTGGTCGAGGCCAAGGTAATACAGATAATTCTTATCTGCCCATAGATGGGGAGGGTAGTGGTAATGCTGCCTGGGGGATTGCAGGTGGTTATTTTAAAGCCGATTATACCACAGAACATCCAGTTAGCTATGCTATTGTACAGGGATTAGGTGGTATTGGTTCTACTTATACCAATCATGGCGCAGGAGACGCTAGCAGAACGAAAGCTGGTGATGGCGGCCAGGGTGGTGCTGGTGGTACTGTAGTAAAAGGGGAACTGGCAACTTTGCAAGTAGCTAATGGTAGTTACCAGACCACTATTCCACAAAATTATGGAAAGGCTCCAACGCCTATTTATGCGCAAAGTGGTTTTAACTTAACAAATATTCGCTCTGCAAATCTAACTGCAGTAACGGCTAGAACCAAAGCTGCATTAGAAACAGAATTAAGCGGCAAAGTATCTAAAACAATTGCTGTTACTAATGTTGCGGGTATTGGTTCTGGTGCTGGGGCTTATGAAGTATCCAATGGTTCCTTTACTATCCAAAAGGTTCCGGAACGGGTGGCTTTGGCTGGGGAACATTTTAAAAGATAAATTCGTCTATAAAATATAGAAGCAATTTCAATACTTTGTAAAGGACTGAGTAACGATGTGGCAAAATAAACAGAAGCGAAAATGGTCTTTCTTGCGATGTGGAATATTAATCGGCATGCTTGCTGTTATACTATGTGCCTGCGGCAAGGAAGTAGAGCCACCTGCGGTGGATGATCAGACATTGGCTTTCGGCGAGACTCGTACTTATTGGGAGGACTTTGTTTTAACGGGGGAAATCAAAGATTGGGACCAGCCTGTAGTCTTTGAAGAAAATGGTGGCTGGGGCTTTAAGAATAACAAAACTGGTGAAGTGGTGGTACCGCCTATCTATGATAACTATGATGCTTTTCATAATGGTCATGGTCGAGTAAGAGGCACTGTCAATGGTGAATATGGCTGGTACGATGTGGATATTCATGGTAATATTTTGGATTTTGATATTGTAAGTAATTTTTATGTTGGAACTGCCATTGTGCGGAAAGACAATAAATATGGTGTGATTAACAGTGAAAGTCAGCTGATCGTGCCTCTTGTTTATGATGAAATCTACCCCTCTTATGTCTATGATGAGGAGATCGGCAAGGAAGAGCGTTCCACTTATGCAGTGCGAGACGGCAAGTGGGTAAGACTAGATTTGACAGAAGGCTATGAGGCCGCCTATGAAATGGTATCGGAAGGCAAAGAATATGACGCGACCTATGCTTTAGCGGACTATCAAATCTTAGTTGTTGACGATATGCTGCTGGTCAATGGGGAAGCCCGGGCAAACGGTGCTGGTTTTCCTATCTGCGCTTTAGAAGGGATAGAATTTGATTGCTATAACCAGGAGGGAAAAATTGGTCGCTATCCTTGTAAATTAAAAGGCGGTCTTTATGAAGGGGATATCATGATTTCTTTCGAGGGTGATGATTATGAGCAGGTGGAGGACCCTGGATATTTTGCTGTTCTTGCTTCTGACCAAGCGCCTTTAAAACCTATCCAAGAGATTACGGATATCGACCGATTTATGCCGGCAGTAAATCAATATTTAGTAGCGAATGGTATTGAGAATACGAAAATCGAGGTAACCAAATGTCTCTCTGGGGATTTCTTGGGTGATGGTAAAACCGGGGTTCTGCTGGAAATCCGGGATGCTTATCGTAATCCGGAAGATTATCATATGCCCGGAACGGAACTTGGAAAAATGGAAAATTGGACAGAAAAAGATTTTCAGCGGGAAAAAATTGCTTTCCTGAATATGATATTCTATTTCCCAGATGTGGAAAATCCGGAAGGGGCATTTGCCCTGAAAGCAAATCTCTGGCAATATCCTTATGATGACCATGAAATGACGGAGCATATTGATTTTGTTGCCGATGTGGACGGGGATGGTGCCATGGAAATTATTATTGCTAACCAGTATTATGAATATTTAGACTATGCTGTTAGCGATATTTACTATGTGCAGAGCCACCCGATGCAACAGGAATTTGGGAAAAGCCATAGAATGATAGAATAGTCATAAAATAAAAAGAGATTGCAAGTTGTCTTGCAATCTCTTTTTTGCTTTTGGTGGGGCGTTACATAGCCCAGTTGCCGCCAGGAGTGGAGATGATTTTTACCACATTGCGTTCTTCACCTGTATTTGCGTCTACATAGACTACATAGTCTTCGTTGTTGTAGATGCCTTTATATTCCCAACAGAGGTATTCTTTGTCTCCGTCTAAGGGAATGATTGTTAGCTGTTCTCCAGTTACTTGCAGCTTAGTAGGAACTTGTTCCTTTGCCTGTTCAACGGAAACAGCAGGCGTTGCTAAATTTCTTTCTTTGTGGTTCATGAAATACTGGGCTGCTTCTAAGGCGATGATACGGCCGTCATCCATCGCTACTTGGACTTTGATTTGGTCTGGGTAATACAAGATGTTATTTTCTTTGTAAGCGAAGGCAATGGTCAGCACATTATTTTGGTTAATGGTGTAGGTTTCCTGCATGTTTTTATAGCCCAATTTTTCTAAGAATTCATGAGCTTTGGTGATACCTTCATCTGTGGAAAGATTGGTAGTCTCTGGTCTTGCATAATCCATGAACATGATATTGTGACCGCCGGTTTTGCTGATATCAATATGCAGTTGGTGTTGATTTTCTTCTTCACTGCTCATGACATCAAAGCAATAGACGGGGATGGTAGCTTCATTACCGCTTTCTGCTTCGGTGATTTCATAGTTTTTCTTAGGATCTAAGGCAGGGAATTTCATGGCGATTTCTTTTGCTTGGGCCATGGAAATTGCTTCCCCCGTTAAGCCTTCTGGCTTTTTATTCACCATGTGGTCGGAGAAGGGGCCGTCATAGATGAGGGTAGGGTATTCGATGCTGTCAGTTTTCATATCGTTAAAATTAGAGACGGCAGCCTCTGCTTGGTTTTCCTCTGTATCGGTTTCTGGTGCTGCAGCTGTGGCGGTAGCTTTGTTGTCATTTTGGTTGCTGTTGTCAGCGGTGGTGTTTTTGCCCATTCTGATATCGTTATGGGCAGAGACAAAACGGATTTCTCCAGAATTTACTTGTGCTTCGATTTGGTGCAGTTCATCACTGACAGCGGCAATATTTTGTCCCAGTGTGATGATATTTTGCTGCTGTTCTTCCGTAAGAGGGGTTCCTGCCATGGCTTGTTTAGACATGGCACGGCAATAATCTCCAGTATGATTTAAGAGGCTTTCCAATTTATCAAAGGCCTCATGAGAAAGAGGCAGGGCAGAGAGATTATTCTCAGCCATATTTGCCTGCCACCAGATATCGGATAACAGTTGCCCTGCTTGCGCTGGAGAAGTGGTCATATCTATCTTGCTAGTGGAGACGGATATATCTTCTACATTGGCTAATAGCTGATAAAAGCTTTGTTGGTATTCGTTTTCTAAAAGTGTCTGATAGGTGCGGGTCTCCCGTTCTTTTGTCGTGCCCCAGAAGATAGCGATGGCGAATAGGGCAACAGCTAGTACCATCATAATCTTGCTGGTATGGCTGGTTTCCTGTGTGGTGTGCATAGGTTTTTCTATTTGAGTATCAATGTTTGTTTCCATGGCTTTGATGGCCTCCTTTTGTTAGGTTTTTTATTTACTGAATACATGTTTCCCAAAGCGCATGATAGGGGTGAGTCTTTGTATCCAAGCACTGGTAGAGGTATCCGGGTTCCAAAAATATAGACAGCCATAGGTGGGGTCCCAGCCGTTTAGTGCGTCATTAGCGGCTTTTACAGAGTCAGAACCAGGGGTGTTGTTCATTCTGCCATTATATACAGAGGAGATGGCATTTTTCTGGTAAATGACGCCGCTTAAGCTATTGGGGAATTGAGGGCTTTCAATACGATTTAAAAGCACTGCTGCTACGGCAACCTTGCCAATATATGGCTCGCCTTCTGCCTCGGCATGGATGACGCGAGCCAGTAAGTCAGAGTCGTCCTTATTAGAGACTCCTGCTGTGTTGGTCTTTTTATCAGCCGCACCTGGAGCGATACCAAGGGCGGCAAAGGTTTTTGTACCGACGATACCATCAGCAGGTAGATTATTATTTTTCTGGAATTTGATAACGGCTTCTTTGGTGCCTTGTCCAAAGATACTGTCGGCATTACCGCTATAATATCCCCAGGTTTTTAACTTTTGTTGTACTTCTTTTACTTTATTTCCCTGGTCTCCTTGGCGTAAGGTAGCGCTAGATGTCTGATTGCCAATACCTAGTGCAGAAAGGGTAGCGGAACCAGCTACGCCGTCGGCAGTGAGCCCCTTAGCTTTTTGAAACTTTATCACGGCCTTTTTGGTGTTTTCACCGAAAACTCCATCTACACTGCCAGAATAATAGCCTAAATCTTTTAATTTTTGTTGGACTTGTTTTACGGTGGTGCCGCTTGAGCCTTGTTTGACGGTCTCGCTAACGGCGGTAACGGCAGGGAAGAGGGTGGCGGCGCCAAGACTAAAAAGTAGGCAGCTGCAAAGTATCAAGATGATTTTTTTATTTCTCTTCATAAGGTGAACCTCCTGATTTTGTTTTTTTATGACAAGCATTGTAGGGATATTTTTCCCAGGGTGGAAAAATTTATACAGAATAAATCAGGAGTTTGCAAAAAAGACTGGATTTTTTTTCGATGGTTTAGTATAATTTAGGGGTAGTCCATGGCACCTTTTGCGAAATATGACATATAATAATTTTGTAAAAGTTAAAAAACAGCTCTTGCAAAAATAGGGAAATAGTGATATACTATCCTAGCAATCAGGCGCCATAGCCAAGTGGTAAGGCAGAGGACTGCAACTCCTTTACCCCCAGTTCAAATCTGGGTGGCGCCTCCAATATGCCGGAGTGGCGGAATAGGCAGACGCACAGGACTTAAAATCCTGCGGGAGATGATCCCGTACCGGTTCGACCCCGGTTTCCGGCACCAAAAGAACCCCTGGTATCTTGCTAGATACGAGGGGTTCTTTTTTTATTTGGTACACAGTGGGGTACACACTTTAGTTTATTAATTTTTGGATTGTCATATTTATGATTTGAGCGGCTTCCTCTTTCTCTCCATCTACCTCATGTCCATATACACCGAAGGTATCCATTGACTTTGAATGTCCAACCACCTGCTTTAATAATTGCTCCGGCATATTGTTCTTTTGCAGGGAAATCATTGTATGGCGGAGTTCGTGAAGAGTGCATTTTGTTCCCTTTTGATTTCGATAAAATTCCCATTCTCTCCCTAAGCGATTAGGGACAGTCATAAAACCTTCTTCGTCGGGAAACAGCCATTTGGAAATAATACCTTCCCTTTTTAACATTGCTTCTTGTTCTTCTAATATAGCAATGGCAATTTCCGGTAAAATCATAACCCGTTTGGCGTTTTTGTTTTTACCTTGCGTGATTTCATTAAAACGGTTTACGGAACGATTTATAGTAAGAATATTTCCTTCTGCAATATCTGTCTTTTGCAGCCCGCATAATTCGCCACGGCGTAATCCTAAAACCAAAATAAGGCGAATAGCATAGATATAGAAAAATTCTCTTTCTTTTCCGTTTTTAATAACCGTTTTTTCCGAAAAGACCATTTTTAATTGATTTGGCTGTAATATTCGTTTTTCTTTTACTGGCGCATCATTGGGTATTTCTAAAAACTCTGGTTTTGTTAGGGGAATTTTGTTTTTCCGTGCATAACTGTAAAGGGCCGAGAGAGAACTCCTGATATTCTGACAGGTTTTCTTAGATAGGCCTTTTTTATAGGCTGCATAAATACAGTCTTGATAGTTCTGAATATTAATAGCGGTTACCTTTTTATGTCCAATAAGAGGCAGAATGTATAATCTACCATTTTGTTCATGCTGGTTTATGCAGCTTTTGCTTTTGGTTTTTGTTACTTCTTCTAAAAATCTGTTATATAGCTTTTCAAATCTAATATTCTCATTCTGGGTATTTTCGGTTAGCCATTTATCAGCTTTTTTTTCTGCTTCGATTTTTCCTTTTTTGCCGGGGATGGAGGAGGTGAAGGTGCGGCGTTTACCATCGTTTTGTACATTGATTTGCCATCTCCCACGGTTTTCAATCCATTTCGCTTCATTTTTTCTTTCTGCCATAATAAAAAGCACTCCCTTCTAAAAATACCTTGAAAAAGGCGTCTTGAATTAAGAGTGCTTATCTGATATACTACTAATTGCACTTAGGGTGTATATCTTATATGCACTCTTTTGAAATCTCCTTATCCTGTTGGCGCAGGGTAGGGGGATTTTTTTTATTTTTACCATTTTGCCGAGGTCGGGAAAATGGGGTTATGCTGAAGATTAAATCCAATTAACTAAATCGCTTTCCCTTAAAATAACAATCGGAAAACCCTTTTCTTGAAACTCAAGAGCTTTGGCTACTTTGCCGCCGTAATTTCCGAATTTCCAGTTGTCGCTGCCGGCACCTCCAACAATAAGAAAGTCTGTTTTTGATGTTAAACCGTCCTTGCATTGTCCGCCTTTAGCTATAATTTTTTCAGCAATTTCCTTTTTGCTTCCTGTTTCAAAATTACCAGTGAGAACAAAGAGCTTGTCTATAAAAGTGATTTCTGGCTTGTTTTCTTCGCAATCAACTGGGTTTGTAAATTGCTTCAACAAGGAAAGCATGTTGTCTTTTTCTTCTTGCGTAATGATATTATCTTTTAGAATATCATTACATAACCCTGATATTTTATCAAAAGGGTAGTAGCCAGTTAAATGTAAATGCTTGTCAAGCCAGTCTTTGAGGGCTAATACTTCAGCTGTTTCTACTGAATTATCAGCAATGATTTCTTCTGCAAGATTTTTTAGGTGTTGCATATCAATCGTGTCGTTTGTGTAGTTGGTTACAAAATGGTGGGGAATAAAGGTTCGGGTTACCTTCAGCTCGCTAAACAATTTAGTCGTTACATCTTTTTTAGCGATAAAATCGTATAGGTCATCGCAATCATTTCTTTTAAGTATCTCTATGACGATTTCAGCAACTGCTAAGGCATCGTCCAAAGCGTTATGATGATTTTTTATATCCACATTGTAATATTCGGCTGCTACTTCTAAATTATTGCCTATAAAGGCTTCTTTTGCCCCTCTGTGGGCAAGATGAATGTTATCTATGTAAACAAAATCCTGTATGGTTCTATCATCATATGCTTCGAGAGAACACATAAGTGCCGACATATCAAATTGGGCATTGTGAGCAATTACATAGTCAGACTCATCGAAGTATTTCTCTAGTACATTTTCCCAAATTTTATCAAAGGTATCAGCATCTTTTACCATTTCACTTGTGATGCCGTGAATGGCGATATTTGCTGAGGAAAATTCATCGGTAGGTGGCTTAACCAAAAAATATTCTTGCTTTTCAATCGTTTGGTTGGTTACGGCAACAATCCCGACAGCGCATACGCTATCCATATTTCTATTTGCTGTCTCAAAGTCAATTGTAATAAAATCGTACATCGTCTAGTCTCCTTTGCATTTTGGTTCTAATAACCAGTATAATGCAAATGCTTAAAAGATTGGTGTTTTCGACAAAATTAGACATCGGAATTTTTATATTCTTCTGGAATGCATTTTTTGCAAGGGGAATATCCTTTATCTTTAGCTTCTTTGATGGTGAGCCAAACAATACCTTCATTATCTTTTAAATAGTCACAACCAATATGATAACGGTAGCCGGTAGCGGTGATGAAGCATTCAGTATTATCAATTTTCGTTGCTTCTAAATTACTTATATGGTTTATCAAAAAATAGGTCGAGCCTATTAATGCAAAACCGGCTAAGATGCTGGTTAGCAGGATGTTTCTTTTGATTAGTTTGTTTTTATCGTATTTATAAATAGATGAGGCAAAAAAATTGGCCTCTTGCTCTTGTTCTAATGTGATGGCAAAGTATGTATCTTGGTTTTTATGATGTTCCAATACCAGATGGCCAATTTCATGTAAAGCCAAAAAGACCTTTTCCTCATAATCAAGATTTTCTCTAATAAAAATGAGTCGTTGTCCCTTTCTTTCAAAAGAGAAGGAATTTACTGTTTTTGCGTATTCAGCTTCATCAATAGAAGATAGAATGCTGTCATCATTCAGATTTTCATCATTATAAAAATAGATGATGTAGTCCGTTTGTTTTAGTAGATTTGTAAGGAAAATAGGGTAGTCAATTTGCTGTAAGAATTTCTTGACTTCCTTTTTAATTTTTGTTTTGTTCATTGTCGAACCTCCTAAATAACATAGTTACTTAGCGTTTCGACAATATTCGACAAAATCATTTTGGTAATTTCTGGGATTTCTGTTCCTCTATCCATTTATCTAGCTTAGCAAGTTCCTCATCTGTAAACTCATGGATTTTATTTTTACCGCCATAAGCAATAAGAAGAGCTTGCCGTTGGGCCTTTTCCTTGACCTCTTGTAATGCTGCTTCAAACTTTTCATCTTGAATTTTTTGTTTTTCAGATAAATCGTCGATGAGATTATTGACGGTTTGCTGGTTGTCGGGAGAAAGTTTTTGATATTTTTGGAAATGCTTATTTAGAAAAATAGTATCATTGGTTTTGTTTCTTTCTTCTACTAAGTCTGATTTGGAAATACCAAAATAATTCGCCATAAGTTCTATTTTATCAATTCGAGGGTAGGTTTTTGCATTTACCCAGTCAGAAAAAGTAGGCATTTTTATTTTTAAGGTATTACATATTTCTGTTTGTGTTACATCATGTAAAGCCATATAGTAGCGTATATTTTCTGCCATGATTTTTTTATTGCCTAAATCACTCATTTCCCCACCTCCTATGATTGTATTATACGGTATATCCGAAAAAAAATCAATAGAAAAATAAAAAAATTCGGAAAAACCGTTGACATTTCGGTAAAACCGAATTACAATATAATTGAGCAAAGGAGGTGAATGTGTTTTGAACGAAAAACGAATTTTACCTAAAACTAGAATGACACTAAAAATGGCGAGGGAGATTTCGGGTTATACCCAAAAAGAAGCAGCTGACCTCATAGGGGTAAGAGCTGATACTCTTGGCAATTACGAAAGAGGAAAAACCTATCCCGATATACCAATATTGCGTAAAATAGAGGAAGTATATGGTATTCCTTATGACCAGATTATTTTTTTACCCCTTGACTTCGGTTTAACCGAATATGGTGCGTAATCTATTTGATTAAATAGAGCTAGGAGGTGAGCATATGGACGATGTTCGAGATATTAGCAAAAAAATCAAACAGCAAGAAAAAGAGATAGAAAACCTTCAATGGTCTGTTGGTAATCTAAGAAGTGAAAATGAGAAGCAGCAAAGAGAAATAAATAATCTGTATTGCGGTGGGATTTTGCTAGCGGCATCTTCTATTATCGCAGCGCTAAATATTGCATCACGTTGAAAAAGAGGGAGGTTGCGGTGGCGATTGCCCAGAGTATATCTTTTTTGCTCCATTTGGGATAAAGCCAGTTTAACCCATCTAGGGTTAATTTAGGATTACTAACATCCATAACAATTCTTCCGGATGCCATTTTGGTGACTTTTATTCCTGTGATGTATTTTTTCTCATTTGCAGCGAAATAGATACACTCTCGACCCAAGTCGTCTAATTCTGGTATTTCTTGGTTGATGAGAATATATTTCATAATTCTTTTCATTTCTTTTTCTGAAGTTTGTCGTTGATTGGCCATAATTAAAAATCCTTTTTGATTTTTATTATACCACAAACGGTTAGGAGGTGAGACAAGATGAAAAAGACCTATATAGAAATCATTAAAAAAATGGTAGAGATGGGTATTGATAGACAATATCTTGCAGAGAGACTTGGCAAAAGTATTACTTATGTTAATGCTCGATTTGACGGTTCTTTTAGCTGGACACTAGATGATATGTATCAGTTGGCTGTTCTATTTCAAATTCCAGTGGAACAAATAATTGACTATTTCCCACCGCGGCCGGCATTACGGAAGGCAAAGGATTTAGATAAAAATCTTATCTTTATAACTCCATTAAAGAAACCAGAACCGGTAATCGAAAGCGGGGTGTCTTGGCGGTATGATGCGTGATAAAAAGAAACAGCCCTAACCAATGGCCAGGACTGTTTCAAAAGAAAATTGTTTGCGGGTAAAGATTAACATACCAAAGCGGTATTCGTCAAGGTAACAATGTCTGATTTTATTGAAAGGGGGTAAGGATTAGATGGAATTTAAAAGAAAAGTAGCTCCGGCTGTTCCAGAACCGAAGCTACACGGAAAAAGTAAGAAAAACTATTTCACTGAAAGTGTACCACGAAAGGAAGGGTAAAGTCAAATGGAAGATAAAGAAATGGATTTCCAAAGGACAGTTGCTGATTTTAATCGGGCTGTAGACGAATATACTCAATTTCTCCGGCAGCGCATAGAATACTGGGAGCGCAATAAGAAAGCTGCAGCGTTTCTATCAACTAGCGGTCAAGAAAAAATATCATTAGATGTATTAGATACGGCCATTATCGTGTTTGGCGGCGGTATGGTAGCGCTTGCGGCCTTTATGGTTATGATATTGAGGTAAAAGGAGAGACGCGTATATGACAGATGAAGAAAAAAGACAGTTTGAAATTCTCAAGGAGGAGCTTATCAAGTATATCTTTTTGTGCCGTAAGCTGGAGCAAGAATTGCAAGGCTCTCGGCAAGGCACAACATATTGGTATGAACAACACGGCATAAAGGCTGAAAGATTAAAGAAAACGATGGCGCTTTTAAGAGCATTTGGTTGTGATATTGCCAATGAAGATGATTTGGATAAGGGGGACGCAGCATGTCCTACCGCTTAAATAGGTTTCAGCCGCCTGAAGACCTAACGGACCAGGCTATCAAGCTGAATAATCTCTACTATAAGCGCCTAGATATGCTGGAAGAAATCCGGAAGCTAGAAAATAGCCTGGATGAAGCGAACCAGACAGAGGCTCGGAAAATCCGGGAAGAAATAGCGGTATTGCAGGAAGAAGCCTGGCAGTTAGAAAGACGAATGGATGATATGGGGTGTTCACCATGAATAAAAGCTTAGGCGGCTGTACCAGATACCGTAAAGGTTGGCTGAATATAGAGGTGGGGCTCCCGGAAAAAGAGCCGGTTTGTCATTGGTGCCGGTTTATGAAATGGGAAAGCGGCGTTGGCAGGGGCTATTGCGCCGTTACCCATGAGTATTTGGTGGCGCCGGAAAGAAGAATAGGGGACAAGTGTCCCATAGAATGGGAGGAAGCATAAATGAGCTTAGTTGTAAAAGAAAGCGGAAACACGGAATTTGAAATTATCCCGGAAGGGACATTTATTGCGACTTGCGTGGGCCTTTATGACATTGGCGCTCAATACAGCGAGAAATACGACAAATCCACGGATAGAGTCATTATTTCCTGGGAATTGCCGGAGGAGACTTATGAAAACGGCGCCGGAGAAGAATTACCAAGGATTATTTCTAATACCTACACGGCCTCTTTAGGGGAAAAGGCGAACTTGCGCAGGGATTTAGAGGCTTGGCGTGGACGAGCTTTTACAGAAGATGAATTAGCCGGCTTTGACCTGAAAAATATTCTTGGGAAACCCTGCATGATACAAGTGGTACATAAAAAGAACGGCGAGCGTACCTATGCCAATATTAAAGCCATTATGAAGCTGCACGCTAGCGTTCCGGCGCCGGAAATTGCCAATGAACCAATCTACTTCGACATGGATGAAGAAGGCTGGGAAATGAAACTGGAAAGGCTGCCGGAATGGGTGCAAAACAAAGTGAAGGAAAGCCTTACTTACAAAGAAAAAATGGGACTTGTTGAAGAAAAACCGTTTACAGAATAGGCGGTGACATAATGGTAGAAATAAAATGTAATATTTCCGGATATACGGCAGGAAAACGAGGGGGAAAGTTAGTTTTCTCCCTCGACGTAGACCAGGCAAAGCGGCTGGAGAGCGTTTTTGCCAACTTCCGGGACAAGCCTTTGAGGGTGCAAATAGATGTAGACGCGAAAGAACGGCTGAAGCAGCTGGGAACGATTACCGAAGACCAACGCAAAAAGGTATATGCCCTCTTAAAAGAGATTAGCGTTCATTTCGGGGAGACAGTGGAAAGCTGCAAGGAAAGTATTAAGCAGGTCTATTGCAGTACCAGAGAACGGCAAATGTTTAGTCTCTCAGATTGCAGCAAGGAAGATGCAACGGACTTTATCGAGTTTTTAGTGAATTTCTGTCTGGAATACGGTGTGCAGTTACAGGTAAATCCAAGCCAGTATATGACGGACTTACAGAAATACCAGCTAATGTGTATCTCTAATAAAGTTTGCTGTATTTGTGGGAAAACAGGGGAAATTCACCATTATGACGCCATTGGTTTATCTCATAAAAGGGGAGACCCGGAAGATGAAGCCACGCTCCGCAAGATATGTCTTTGTCGGATACATCATACGGAAGCCCATAATTACAGCAGTAAAGAGGACTTTTGTCGGGATTACCATATAGAGCCGGTCCTTGTTGGTTAGGCGGTGGTCTTTTGGAATATTTAAAAGAGATTAATGCGTTTTACGATTGGGTCAGGTCAGATGCCAGGGTAAAATCATCTGCAATTAGTCTATGGCACGGATTGATGAACATAGCTAATAAGGCAGGATGGCCCACGGAAATCACGGTATCCATATCCACGCTACAATCCACCACAGGAATGGGTAAAAATTCCATATACGCCGCAAGAAATATCCTACAGCAAGTAGGCCGCATCCAATTTAAGGAACGGAGAGGCAGTCAGTCTGCTAAATATACGATTATTCCCTTTGCGTTTGAAATTAGGACACAAACCGGTACACAAAGCGGTACGCAAACCGTGACACAAACAGGTACACAAAGTGGGTCACAAACCGGGAACATATATAGACTAGACAATACAAGACTAAACAAGAATAATATACCCCCTTTATCCCCCAAAGGGGGAGAGGGGAAAACCAAATCCTCTAAATCTAAAAATAAAAAAATATATCCCTCTATCGAGGCACAAATTGTCTCTTACACAGATAGCGGGGTTTTGCAAAATGCCTTGGAGCAATTTGTGGCGGCGCGCAAGAAAATGAAAAAAACGCTGACAGAGTATGCCTTTTACTGCTTATTGCGAGACTTGGATAGACTGGCAGAAAAAGGCTATGACAAGTTATCTTGTGTAAATATGGCAGTATCCAGAGGATGGCAGGGGTTTTATGAACCGTATAAGCAAAAGCAGATAGCAAAACAAGAGCAAAAAGACGGTTTTATTAATACACTTAATGGGATTTTAAAAGAAGAAGGTGAGTTGTAGTGCAAAAAAAGGAAGTGGCCGTACTTCTTGCTATGAATAAGGCGAATTTTCCTAACTTTTACAAAGATATGGGGGAGTTGGAAACGAAGGGCCTGCTTGATAGCTGGTATTTACAGTTTCAGAATTACGATAAAAATATCATCCAGGCGGCTTTCATGGAAGCGCTGAAAGTTTGTAGATTTCCTGTAACCATTGCGGATATTTTTGAACGACTGGGAAAGATTGGCGCGTTGCACCAAGTGCCGGTAGATAGCCTATGGCAGCAGTTTTTACATGCTGCAGAGGATGCCTATTTATTATCTTATGGCTTTGGTTATACAGCGCCAGGACGGACGGAAGGTAAGACCCAAGGCCAGGAAAACCGGGAAAAGGCAGAGCGAATTTTTGCAGCCTTGGAACCAGAAATTCAGCAATATGTGGGTACTTTGGAACGGTTAGTTGATTTTGGCAAAATGGATAAAGATAAGCTGGAGCAGATTATTCAACCAGCCTTTAGACGGTCTATTGATAGTATGCGGGAACGGCATGGCTTAGAGAAAATGTTAAACCAGGAAACCAAGGAGTTGTTGCTTTCTGATGCGGTTGTGGACAAGCCATTGCTGGAGGACTGCAGTAATGAGAGATAGCTTATATTTTGTCATTCCTGGCCATCCTATCCCGGCGGTAAGAATGACCCAGAAGTCTAAATGGGTAAATCCGCGGGCTATTGCTTACCTAGACTATAAGCGGACCATCGGTATGATTGCGAGAGCTAGCGCCAAGGGACAGCAGTTTGAAAATGCTGTGGTAGACATGAAAGTTTACTTTATGGGGAGCGGCGGAGATGTAGATAACTACATAAAGTCTGTGTTAGATGGCTGCAATGGGGTGCTGTGGAAAGACGATAGGCTGGTTGTTGATGCTCATTGTCGTAAATATAAGGTGGACAATGTAAACCTGGAACGGATAGAGGTGGAAGTATGCTAACAAAAGACGAGATTATAGAACGGTATAACGCTGGTAATACCGTAGATTACCTGGTGAAGCTTTGCACCTATGAAGATTATACGGAGCGGCAAAAGGCGAAAAAGAAAAATAAAAAGGAGCAAAAGAAAAAGTTGACAAAGGATGATGCCAGACTGTTTGTAGAGCAAACCATTTGCGAATACATACGGCAGGGGGCTATTTTTGATAAGGCGGTGTCGCAATGCTAAAAACCTGTATTGTTTGCGGGAAAGAATTTGAAACCAACCGCCCTAATCAGGTGACTTGTGGTAAGAGATGTCGCAGAGCGCGGATGATTGAACGTAGCAGAAAATACCGTCAAGAGCATCAGAAAGAAAAACTAATATGTTTATCTTGTGGTAAAGAGTTTAAGGGAAATAAAGGCCAGAAATATTGCAGCCGGGGTTGTGCCAGTAAGGAAAATATAAAAAATAAAAAAAGCGTTAGTGAAAGCCTCTGTTGGACTTGTATCCATGCCGTACCAAGCCCAGAACAGGGAACAGGCTGCAGTTGGAGCAGAAGTGTTGGGAAAATCCCGGTGGAAGGCAGTGAGTACAAAGAGAAAATTACTTTTCCCTGGGATAACAATGTTAGAAGAAAAGTAGTATTAAAAATAATAACTAAGTGTCCTAAGTATCAGTGGGATACAAAAGCGAGGCGGAAATAATGGTCCTAATGGAAAAGGAGGACGAATAAATGAAAAATAAAGACGACTTAATCAGCCGGGGAGCGGTGTTAGATATACTTTCTGAGATAGACAGAGCAACCAATCCTGTTCATTTTCTAGGATGGGAACCGCAGCTTGTAGCAGCTAAACAGATAAAAAAATTGCCCGGCCAAATGACAGCAGCGGAAGCCTGGGAGATTGCGAGAAAGATTTGGTTGTATGAAGACGATGGTGGAATGTCTCTTGATGACACAAATCAAGTGTTTGGAACTACAGATATTGATTATATTATACGAGCCTTTACTCCCGAAGAAGCTAAGGCAAAGATAGAAGCCTGGGGAAACAGGTTAAGGGTTGGAGATGTGGTGGAAAAACACGCGGGAAAGGAAACCAAGGCTATCATAACAAAGCTACATTCTGACAATAAATTTTGCGAGGCTATTACGGTATCAGGTGCGACAGGTGTATATGAAATTAGTGATTTACGAAAGACAGGCAAGACCATAGATATTCAAAGTGTGTTGGAGCAATTGGAGGAGTGAGAAAATGAAGAATTTATACAATACAAAAATAACAGCCGAAGAAGCTTGGGAGATTGCGAGAAAGATTACCCGTGATGAAGTATTAGGCGGTTTCTCTAATGAGGAACTAAGTGAAATATTTGGCACCATGTATCCAGATGAGATATTCAGCAGATATACGCCTGAGGAAGCAAAGGCAAAGATAGTAGAGTGGGAAAAGGGACTCGCCATACATAAGGACCCGGCAGAAGTAATGGAGTCATGGAGAGTTGTTTTAAAAGACTTTATGAAATCCAGCAGGGTGTAACAGGATAGGAAAGGGGAGCGGAAAGATGAACGATTTTGCAATGGTAACAATAAATCAGGAAAATGATAGAATAACAGTCTCAGCAAGGGAATTACATGAATTTCTGCAAGTAAAAACAGCTTTTAAGGACTGGTTTCCACGGATGTGTGAATATGGGTTTGAAGAAGGTGTGGAGTTTTGCTCATTTTTGAGCGAAACCTCTGAACAGGGTGGAAGACCAGCAAAGGATGCGCAACTAACCATTGAAATGGCGAAGGAAATCTGCATGCTGCAGCGAAACGAAAGAGGCAAAGCAGCTCGGCAATATTTCATTCAGCTGGAAAAGGACTGGAATAGTCCAGAAAAGGTAATGGCCAGAGCCTTAAAGATAGCAGATGAAAAGATTATTCTTTTGAACCAAAAGAACTTACAGTTGGAACAACAAATTGCTGAATATGAACCGAAGATACAATACCTAGATGAAATCTTAGCTTGCAAGGAAACCGTGACCATTACTCAGATTGCAGCAGATTATGACTTGACGGCATACAAGCTAAATAAAATCCTTTATGAGGAAGGGGTGCAGCGAAAAGTAGGCGGGCAATGGCTGCTGTATAAAGAACATATGGGAAAAGGTTATACCAAATCTGAAACGGTTACCTTTACCGGGAGAGATGGTAGAGATAGGGTAACCATGAATACAAAATGGACTCAAAAAGGCCGGCTGTTTATTCACAATATATTAACTGCTAGGGGGATTGTGGCCGTCATGGATAGAGAGTGTATTGCTTAGGTGGTGGGACATGGATAAGCAGACATTAAGACAATACATACCTCTTTGCAAAGAGATAGAAAGTCTACAGGCAGAGAAAGAAGCTATCTTAAAGGATTTAGGCGGGGTAAAGCCGTCTGACGGTATGCCCCATGGAACAGGAACCGGAGACCCAACCGGAAATATTGCTGTAAAAATCAATGAACTGGAGCAGATGATAAATGAAAGTATCAATAAGCGAGTTGAGTTAAGAAGAATGATAGAGGCTGCTATTGATAGCCTTTCTCCTAAGGATGGCTTGCTGATGCGGAAGCGGTATCTGGAAGGGAAGAAATGGGAGCAGGTGGCGGTAGAAATGAATTATGATTATAGACATGTTACTAAAATTCATGGTTTCATTCTAAAGAAAATAGAAAGCCTTTAGATAATGCCCCTAAATGCCCCTATTTTCTATGTTATAATGTAAATGGCGAAAGATGAAAAATGCGTAAGCAGAGAAAAAGCACTTACCAACAGTAAATGGTAGGTGCTTTTTCTATATCTGGAGTCTGGGCGGCAATGAACACTATATAAGAAAGTCGGGGTGGGGACTGGTAGTGTAAAAAAAGAAAGGGAGCGGGTGTGTGGTAAAGGCATATGCAAAAAAGTTTTACAACTCCAAAGAATGGAAGCAAATAAGGCAATTCGTTCTTATGAGAGACAATTATTTATGTCAACAATGCGGAGCGGTCGCAGAGGAAGTACATCATATTAACCATGTTACACAAGAGAATATCAACTTAAAGGAAACACATTGCCAAGGAAACCTAATAAGTCTTTGTAGAAATTGCCACTGTCGTATCCACGACAAGGATAGGGAAAGAGGAGAAGGGAGCGGGGCTTATTATTTTGATGAGGATGGTTTTCCACAAGAGGGAAGTCCCCCTGGTCTGAAAAAATAATAATACCCCCTTGAGACCGAAGTGCAGCCCTTTTTTAATACTGACTAACGCACGCGACCCCCCCCTACCCATAAGAGAGGTGATAAGATGACCGAAATTATAAGTGTCGAAGAGGAAATAAACAGACTTGAAGAGATTTATGTAGATATTCCAGAAAACAAGAAAAAGTTAATTGATGGATTGATAGAACAGGCTGCAAGGTTGCGTGTATCTTTAACGCTTCTTTGGAAAGACATTTGCGAAAAGGGTGATGTGGAGCTATTTACCCAAAGTGATAAAACAGCTCCATATGAAAGAGAACGGCCCGCAGCAAGATTATTTAACGCAAGGGATAAAAACTATCAATCTATTATCAAGCAATTAAATGAACTATTGCCCGAAGGTCAGGCAACGGATGAGGGTGAAGCTCTAATGAATTTCGTTGCTGGTGGTAAAGGATGAACTATGTAAAAGAGTATTATGAAGCAATAGAGGCAGGGCAGGAGGTCGTTCCTCAAAAGATAAAAGCATTATATCAAAGGGAAGTCCAGTGGATGAATAATCCACCTGATGACTTTCCTTTTTATTTTGACGAAGACCAAGGGGAGCGGCCAATTTATTTCATTGAAACATTTTGCCGTCACTCCAAAGGAAAGCAAGCGCGGCAAACCATTAGATTAGAGTTGTTTCAAAAGGCAAAACTACAGTTGGCCTTTGGCTGGTTGGAAAAAGAGACGAACAAACGCCGTTTTCATGAGGTTGTGGATTTACGAGCTAGAAAATGCGGCAAATCAACAGAGACAGCCGGGGTTGGATGGTATTGCTTAGTTGGAGACGGCGAAAGTGGTGCTGAGATATATTGTGCTGCTAATAAATTAGACCAAGCAAAAGTAATTTTTGACGAAGCTGTAAACATGAGAACCCAGTCAAAAGCGTTAAGAAGCGTTACGAAGAAACGGCAAAGTGATATTTATTTTCCAACAACCTTTTCTGTAATGAAACCATTAGCTGCTGATAGCAAAACAATGGACGGGTTGAATGCCCATTTTTTTGCATTAGATGAATTTCATGAAGCCAGAAATAGAAAGGTTTATGATGTTTTAAAACAAAGTCAATCAGCAAGAGAACAGCCCCTTGCTTGGTTAATTAGTACCAATGGATTTGTGAGAGAATTATTTTTTGATAATATATACGATTATGCGTCATCTGTAGCCCTTTGGGATGATGGGTATCATGATTATCGATTACTGCCGTTAATATACGAGCTAGATAAGCGCGAGGAATGGACAAACCCAAAATGTTGGGCAAAGGCAAATCCAGGGTTAGGTGTGATTAAATCCATTAAGACATTAGCTGAAAATGTGGAAAGAGCCAAAAGGGACCCAGAATTTTTAGCAACTGTACTTACTAAAGATTTTAATATTCCAGAGAATACCGCAGATACCTGGCTTAGCTTTGCTGAAGCCGTGAATGAAGAAAGTATTGATATGGAATATTTAAGAAATTCTTATGCCATTGGTGGTTGCGACTTATCAGCGACTACAGATTTAACTTGTGCAACTCTGCTAATTCGTAAACCAAATGATAAAAATTTCTATGTGCTGCAAAAATATTTTCTTCCTCAAATGAGGGTTGATGAAGTAGAAATGAAAAAGGAAAAAGAAGCCCCATATAAAACCTGGTATGAAAAAGGATGGCTAGAAATTTGCGAAGGTGCAACGGTAGATTATAAAAAGGTAACAGAATGGTTTGTTTCTATGGTAAAAGAATATAATATTCGTCCTTTATGGATAGGATATGATGCGGCCTTATCGGGTTACTGGAGAGAGGAAATGGAAGAAAGTGGCTTTGATATGGAGAAAATAAGGCAGGGGGCATTTACTTGGACTTACCCCATGAAGCAACTAAAAGGTTTGTTTGAAGAGCATAAGATTATTTATGATAATAATCCTATGTTGCGTTGGTGCCTACTCAATACGGGGAAGAAAACATTAAACAAAGATGGTATCGAAAGTATTCAGCCGGTAAAATGCAGTCAGTCTAAACGCATTGACGGCATGGTAAGCCTATTAAATGCGGTAGTTAGCTATTATAACCATGAGGATGATTATTTGAGATATGTAAAATAGGGGGTGGAAATTTGCAAATAGGCAGTGCGATAAAAGCATTATTGGGAAATGTAAAACAGGTCGTAAAATATGGTAGTTGGCGGGAAATTGGTACATATAATGCTATGTTTTCTTCCTTTGGAAAGGATATTTATCAAAGTGAGATTATTCGTAGTTGCATCCGAGCCATAGCGGAGAATACGAGCAAAGCCAATGTAAAATGTATCCGGCGTGTTGAGGCTGGTAAAATAGTTGGAGAAAATCAGCTGCAACGGTTAATACAATATCGTCCGAATTTATACATGAATGGAAAAGATTTTCTATATAAAGTGAGGGCCTTGTTGGAAATTTACAATACGGTATTTATTTTCATAAAAAGAGATGATAAAGGTCGTTGCGTTGGTTTGTATCCTGTTCCACAAGCTAATTGTGAGGCGTTAGATGTTCAGGGCCGTTTATATATCAAGTTTCTGTTTGCGACGGGTGATAATCTTATTGCTGGTTGGGAAGACTTGGCTGCATTACGAAAAGATTATGTTAAAAGTGATATTTTTGGAGATGAAAACACTGCAATTTATGGAACATTAAATTTGCTGCATACCTTAAACCAAGGACAGCAAAATGCTATTAAATCTACTGCTAATTTGCGGGGTATTTTAAAATCTACCAAAGCGATGTTAGATGGGAAGGACCTTAAGAAGAGTCAAGAACAATTTATTCGGGATTATATGAACTCAGCAAACGAAGGAGGTATTGCAAGTCTTGATGCTACCCAAGATTTTATACCAATTACGATGCAGCCAGCAGTAGCCAATTATAAGCATTTTGAGGAACAGCGTAATAATATCTATCGTTACTATGGTGTAAATGAAAATATCTTGACCAGTAAGGCATATGGAGATGAGTGGGAAGCTTTCTATGAGTCTCGCATAGAGCCTTTTTTAATTGCTCTAGGGTTGGAATTAACTAACAAGATATTTACAGAGAGAGAGCGTGGTTTTGGAAATGAGATTATTTTTGAAGCAAATCGTTTAGCTTATGCTTCTACTTCTGCAAAAATGAACATGGTTAATCTGATTGATAGAGGGGTTCTGACTATTAACGAGTATCGGGAAATATTAAACTTGTCACCTGTGGAAGGCGGTGATGTTCGGGTTATTCGTAAGGAATACACGGAAGCACAAAATTTAAATGCTGTGCAAGGAATTAGAGAGGAAGGAGGTGATGTGACAGATGAACTCCAACAGGGAGTGTTGGGCGCTGGAAATGCCCTTGGTAGCGATATCCAGCGCGAGGAGGATTGATACTGATTTCTATATAGAAGGATATGCAACTACATTCAATAAACCGTATTTACTGTACGAGGACAGAAACAACAAATATTTCGAGATGATTGACCGCAATGCATTGGCAAATGCTGATTTATCCGATGTAATTATGCAGTTTGACCATCGTGGCAAAGTATTAGCAAGACGGTCTAATGGAACGCTAGGAATAGAGCCTGATGATAAAGGGCTTTTTATTTTTGCCGATTTAAGTAAATCCAATGAGGCAAGAAATCTTCACGAGGAAATTGTTAACGGCCTGACAACTAAGATGAGCTGGAAGTTTACAGTTGCTAAAGATGTATACAACAGAGAAACCAGAACAAGAACAATCTTGGAAATTAAAAAGGTTTATGATGTATCGGCGGTATCATTGCCGGCAAATGCCGACACTGAAATAAATGCTCGTTCCTATTTTGACGGAGTGATTGAAATGGAAAAGCAGGAGTTGCTTGAGCAGAAAAAAGCCTTAGAACTCGAAAAACTAAAGTATGAAGTATTAGGAGGTATATCATGGAATTAAAAGACATGAATTTGAACGATGTGGAAAGCCGGTTATTTGACCTGGACAAGCAAGTGAAAGAAAGTAATAGTGTGGATTTTGTGAAAGATGCCCAAAAGGAAAAGGAACAGCTTTTACAAAGAAAAGCAGAATTGCAGGAACTAGAACAGCGAAAAAAGGATATTTTTTCAATCGAAAATGGCGCAGGGCAAAAGAAAGAGGAACGAATGGGAGGATATAAAGTGGAAGAAAAAACATATGGAGTTAATACCCCAGAATACCGCATGGCTTTTTTAAAACAAATGCAAGGTAAAGAATTGGATGTAGAAGAAAGAACAGCATTAACCGCTGCATCTGCCGTAATTCCTACTACTACAATGAACCAAATTATTGGACAGTTAGAACTAGCGCCAATGATTGCAGCAGTAGATGTATCCTATATTCCCGGCAATGTTTCTTTTCCAGTTGAAAATGTCATTAATGATGCCAATTGGGTAGAAATGGCAACAGCAGCAACGGATGCAGCAGATAGTTTGTCCATGATTACCTTAGGAGCATATAAACTAATTAAAACCATAGAAATTACTGCTGATGTACAAGCAATGGGGATTGATGCTTTTGAAAGATGGTTGGTTGCCCGTCTTGTGAATAAACTTGAAAAAGCGATTAGCAATGCAATTCTCAATGGTACTGGGAAAAACCAGCCTACTGGATTATTAAAAAGTGGTGAAATTACAAATACTGGTACTTTTACAAAAGATGGTCTTACTTACGAGGATATCTTGGGGATTATTGCATCAATCCCAAGCCAATATATGCCAGAAGCGCAGTTTGTTTTGCATCGTACTTTATTTTACAGGGAAGTGTTAGGTTTAACAGATACTAATGGCAAACCTGTTATTGTAAGAGACCCGCAAAGCCCTGCTAAATTAAATATTTTGGGATACCCGGTGCTTGTAGACGATAATTGTCCTGCTGACACAATTATTTTTGGGCGAACAAAAGGGTATAAATTTAATTTTGCAAGTATGCCTACAGTAAAATCTGATGAGTCGGTTGGTTTCCGGTCTGGTACTACTGTTTACCGTGGTATGGTTTTATGTGATGGTAAATTGGGGGATAAAAATGGTCTATGTGTTTATAAAAGAGCAACGGCAGCATAGTGTAAAGGAAGGAGCCAACCTTCCTTTTTAGTTAGGAGGGAAATTACATGCTGGAAGCTGTAAAGCTTGCTTTACGCATTAGCCACAATAAATTAGATGGTGAAATTCAAGATTATATAATTGTAGCGCAGAGAGAATTAATGCGGCTAGGGGTATCGGAAGCTATGGCAACAAGTGAAGTTGAGCCGCTAATTGTGGAGGCTGTAAAAACCTATTGCAAATATGCCTATGCTACAGATGAAAAACAGCGAGATGGTTATTTTAACAGTTGGCAATATCAGGCGGACTGTTTGAGTAAGACTGCCTTTTATAGAGGGGGATAGGCTAATGTATAACGATATCATTACATTGCTTTCCGTTGAACATACTGTAAGTGATGCAGGCGACACCATGGAAACCATTACAGGAAAAGAGGTTTTTGCCAGAGTAAAAAGCATCAGCATGAAAGAAACATATGAAGGGATTGCCGTTGGGTTAAAGCCGGAATGTGTTTTTGTTCTTGCTGATTATTATGACTATGACGGTCAAAAGGATATTGAATATAACGGTGTTCGTTATTCCGTTTTGCGGCATTATCGCAGACCTGGAAGTATTGAATTGGAATTGGTGGTGGTTGCTGATGCCAGTACCTAAGTCAGTGACTAAGATAAATAAGGATGGGGTGCAATTTATTTCTAGCGTGGATAGAGTAAGTTATACCATTGAGGAGTTAACCAGAGCGGCTTTACGAGATGCGGGCAGATATTTATCAAAAGAGGTTAGAAAAATGGTTCCTGTTTTTCGCGGTGTCTTAAAAAGATGCGTTGGCGTATGGGTAAAAAAGGACCGTTCTACCGGGCAAGTGCTATTGCAAATGGGTATATATAGCAATAAAAAGGCAAAGGAAAAGGGGTTAACACCTGCATATCATGCCCACTTGGTACAGTTTGGTTATGAACATGTCGGGAGCGGTCATGTGAATGGGGTTAATTATTTGGATTTCCCTGTCTATAAAAACATCCAGACAATACAACAAATAGAAAGTCAGTATCTTTCCGCATTAAATGATGAAAACGAGGCGTTGTCTCTGATACAAAGCACAATGGACAAGGATGGGGAAGTTGATGAAAACAAATACTAAAGAATTACGCATACAGCTAAAGAAGTTATTAGAGACACTATGTAGTAGAGTATACTTTAATCAAACAGAGTTCCCTATTGCTTATCCATACTGTATCTTTTCTTTGATTTCGCTACTTGATGATTATGGTAAAAGGTCTTATCAATTGGAGATAAACCTTATTGATTTAGGTAAATCTACAGAAAAGATAGAGGAGATTGCAGATGAAATGCAAGACCTATTGGACCATTACAATTTTTCTAATCAGCTGATTTCATTTTTTTCTTATATGGGGCAAAGAAATGTGGTTTCAGAAGCAAACAAAGAAATAAAAAGAGTAAGATTATTGTTTAACTTATATGTTTATTCAAGGGAGGAATAAAGAATGCCAAGAATTACGGGATTGACAGCTAAAACGCCAGAAAATCTTCTTCTGGATGTGGGAGCATTTTTTCTAAATTATGATGTAAAAACTGATACCCCTAAAACAGCAGCCAGTAAGTTAATTGGCGCAACACAAGGGGGTGGGTCATTTTCTGCTGTTCCCACTACACGGAGAATAGAGATAGACGGGGTTAAGGGAGCGGCAAAAGGACTTGAAACTATAGACGAATGGGCAGTCACAATGGTTTCTAATGTGAAAGAAATAACAGCTGCAAATCTTGCGCTTGCGTTGGGTGCTGCCTCTATTTCAAACGAGACAACTCCTGCTAATTATAAAAAAATTATAGCTAAGGAAGATTTTGAAGATGCGGACTATGCTGAAAATATTACTTGGATTGGAAATCTAAAAGGGAACTCTTTACCCATTATCATTATCATGAAAAACGCTATTAGTCTTAATGGATTGACCTTAACTGTAGCCGATAAAAGTGAAGCTGTTATTCCTATTACGCTAACAGGTCATTATAGCTTAGATGATTTAGAAACACCGCCATTTGAGATTTACTATCCAACGAAAGAAAATTAGTAAAAGAGGGTGAGATAATGCGTAAATTGCAAACAATAGATGTTTTTAATGCGTTACGGGTGGTAAAAAGAGCGGGGATTAAAGAACAATTAATGCCCTATATAAAGGAATTGACAAAAAAAGAAAAGTCCATAGAAAATCTAGGCATTGCCAGCGTGTTAACACTGGTTGAAATATTGTCAGAACAAAAAGCAGAAATGGCCATTTATGAGGTTTTATCCGGTCCTTTTGAGGTGTCTGCCGATGATGTTGCTAAGATGAACCTAGATGTATTTACTGAAAATTTAGAAGTTTTAAGCAGGGAAAATAATTTGCCTGCTTTTTTTACTGCATTAGCAGGTATGATTACGAAGAAATAATTGACCTGCTATTAAAAAGGTACTCTTCTCTAGAGTGCCTTTTTTCTTTTGATTTAGAGGATGCAATAACTATTATTAATTACGCTTGCCGGCAACAGGAAGAGGAACAGATATTTTTACGCTGGATTGTTGGGGCACAATATGAAATGTCGTTTGATGATTTTAAGTACAGACTGCAGTCACCAAAATTGAAAGCAGAAGAGGCAATTTTAGAAAATGTATATGGAATTATTGCCTCTATCCAGAAAGAAGGTGAGTAGTTGGAAATATTTAAGCTCTTTGGCAGTATTTTTGTGGACTCTGATAAGGCCCAGGAGTCTATTTCTAAAACAGATAAAAAGGCTGCCGGGCTGGCTGACCGGTTTAAGAGTGGCATTAAAACTGCTGCAAAATGGGGAGCTGCATTAACAGGAGCTGCTGTTGCTGTAGGTGCTGCATTGTTAGGCGTTGATAAGGCTACAAAAGAATATCGGGAAAATTTGGCTAAACTAAATACTGCATTTGAAGTAAATGGAATGTCAGCTGAAAATGCCAAGATGGCGTATTCTGGATTGTATAAAATTATTGGGGATAATGATACTGCAACAGAAGCAGCACAATTATTAGCCAATTTAGCGCAAAATGAGGAAGACTTAGCTAATTGGACGGAAATATCTGCTGGAGTGATGGGGACCTTTGGCGATGCGTTACCTATCAATAGTTTGATTGAGGCGGCAAATGAAACAGCAAAAACCGGACAAGTTACTGGAGCATTAGCAGATGCTTTAAATTGGGCTGGTATCAGTGAAGACGCATTTAATGCTCGACTTGCTCAATGTGGCTCGGAGCAAGAACGAAATGCATTGATTACGCAGACCTTAACAGCAACTTATCAAGATGCGGCTATCGCCTTCAATGAGAACAACAAAGAAATTTCCGCCGCTAGAGAAGCACAAATGCAATTAGACGAAACAATGGCTAAATTGGGGGAAGCCGTTGGAAATGTAAAAAATCAGTTAATGATTGATTTTTTGCCAGCAATATCCAGCGTTATATCAGCTTTTATTGATTTTGTAGAAGGCGTAGATGGAGCAGATGAAGCCCTTAGAAATGCTGTAAAAAACATGGTTGGCGTTATAATGGAAAAACTTCCAGATTTTTTAAATTTTGGGGTAGAGGTTATAGCTTCAATTGCATCTGGAGTAATTTCTAATCTGCCATATTTGTTGAAAAAAGTGCCTGGAATTGTGTTTGAAATAGTGAAAGCCTTTGGGGCTTTGGGAGTTGAACTTTTTAACTGTGGTAAACAATTATTTATGCAGTTATGGGATGGTTTAAAATCAATCTGGACAAATGTTTCTAATTGGGTATCTAGTAAAGTGAATTGGTTAAAAGATAAATTGATGTTTTGGAGGTCCTCTACAAAAGAGATAGAAGATACCACCTTTGATAATATTGGTAGTATTGATGGTTCGCATGCTAGCGGTCTTGCTTTTGTTCCATATGATGGGTATCGTGCGGAGTTACATAGAGGGGAACGCATTATGACCGCAGAGGAAAATAATAGCCTATATGAGCAAATTGTTAATGGAATTATCACTGCTTTTGGTGGAATGTCTGGTTGTGTAGGACAAAATATTAATTTAACAGTAAACTTGGATAGTAAGCAAATAGCCGAAGTCGTTTTTGACCCCTTACGGAATGTGGCCAAGCAAAAGGGGGTTGCATTTGGATAAGCTATTAATTGAAGGCATTGAGATGCCGCGGACAAGAACTTTGGAAGTGGGGGGCTCCTATCTTGCCAAAGAAACAACCATGGCCAGCGGTAAAATTGTCCGGGATATTATTGGTTATCGAAAAGAGCTAACAGCCGAATGGGAATGGGTGCCAGATGGTCTTTTGCAGCAATTACTACCTATTATTCGTTCTGGGAATTTCATACTCATTGAATATCCTGACCCGGCACAAGGCGATACTTTTGGATTTTTTACCATTGAAATAGACCCACAAAAAATATTCAAATTCAAAAATGGGGTGCCTTATTGGTATGGGGTAAAGATAAAGGCCGTTGCCCAGGAGGTGGAATAATGCAGTGGGTTAGTGGAAGTTACCAGCCTTTTTCTGATAGCCGCCGTGTTGGCTTAGGTTTTTCCTTTGGTGTCATTGCGCCAGAAGCGGCGGCCATAGCCCAGCCTACATCTTCCCCTCAAGCAGAATATTCTCAAATAGAACAAACCCATGATGGGATTGAAAAACCTTTTGCTAAATATGCAACTCTAGAGGGCGATGGTTTTCTTCTTGATAACTCTTTTCGTCTCTATCCTAAAGCAGACGCCATCAGCGGCTTACAAACTGGGTGGATTTCATCTCCATTATCAGATGGAAATGGTGTATTTGGAGAGGACCCATATCTCATGTTTTCTTTTGCAGCAGACCAATCAAGTTATGGGTTTACGCTTATTTTTGATGAACATCTTCCAGATATATTTGCAACGGAAATACGGATTACAGCATTGGATGCCTCTGAAAATGTGTTAAGCCAAAAGACTTTTTATCCTGATAATTGGAAGTTTATAGCAGATATGGCTGTTATGAACTACAGGAAAATAAGGATTGATTTCTTAAAGACCAGTAAGCCTTTTTACCGGGTTAAAATTTCCGAAGTGGTCTTTGGTATTACCTATGAATATAGCAGTCGGAATATTGTTAGTGCCGATAGCAAACATGCTGTCTCTCCTTGGTCTGAGACTTTACCTAGTGGGGAAGTAACGGTAACTATTGATAATAGTAATCAGCTATATAATATGGTTAACCCTACCGGTCTTTATGCCTATTTACAGGATGGGCAAACCATGGACTGGTTTATTGAAATAAATGGTGAAAAGGTATCTATGGGCAAACAGCATTTTACAGATGCCAAGTCTAATGATGGGGGCTTGACGGCAACGATTACCTTTAATGATTGGCTATTTCTTTTAGATAATGTGAAATATGACCAAGGCACGACGGGAACATGGACCCTGCAAGAGGCCGTTACTTCTATTCTTGGTGTTTCGGGGTTAGGGGTAACAGCTGTATTTGATGCTGGTTGTGGGGAAACCGTCATAAATAGATGTGTTCCAGTGGGAACAAGCTGTCGCGAGGCTATTCGTTTGGCGGCACAAGCCGCTAAAACTTGCTGTTATGTTGATAGATACAATCATCTTCATTTCATAAAGCCTATTTTAGGAGAAAAAGAAAAGGAAATTACCCAAGATGAATTGGCAGCAGATGCCCAAATCAAGGTTGGTCAGCTATATAATATGGTAAAAATAAGCGTATTGGACAGCTTCACAGAGGCAAAGGACGAAACAGTTTATACCGCAGGAACGGTAGGAAGTGAAGAAATTGCTAGGATTTATGAAATATCTAACCCTTTGGTGAGAGATGGTAGTTGTGCTGATTGGATTTTAGCAATGTTGCAGCGGCGGGTTTCCTATGAGTTTACTTATCGGGGCGACCCTTCCCTTGATTTGCTTGATGTATTACAGGTTAATGATATATATGGGGTAAATGATACCTCTATTCTCATTGAACATAATTTCAAATATGACGGGGGGCTTGAAGCAGATGGAACAACCATTAAGTAATCTCATTTATGACCGAACCCTAGTAGATGTAGATAATAAGACTCTAAAAGGTCATTGGGCGGCAGAAGATTTAAACCGTATTGAGGAATGGACTTTGTTCTTAAAGGAAAAACTGGCAGAATGTGGATATCTTGTTAAATATACGCCTCCTACAAGGCAACAGAGAACAAGTAGGATGAATTTTACTTATACGGGCAAGGTAGAAAAGTTTGTAACACCTGGCGAGGCGGCATACACTTTTACTCTTTGGGGGGCCGGTGGCGGTCGGGGTTCTTGTACATCATCAGCTGATACCAATATAGGAGGCCGCGGCGCTAAGATGGTCTACACCAGAGAGTTGCCAGGTGGGACAGTTTTACATATTTTAGCCGGTGGTAAAGGAACTATTACCAATAATGGTATTGTAGCTGATGGTATTGTAGATGCTTGTGCCGGCGGCGGTGGTGGTATGTCTGCCGTATTCCGAGAAATCCCCAAAATCACAGATGAGAGATATCAGTTTGAAAAAGACGGTATCTATCTAGAGCCTCTAGTAATAGCAGCTGGTGGTGGCGGTGGTAACGATAGTATTGCTCAAGGTGTCTTTACACCAGGCATTGATGGTAAGGCTAGTCATTACATTCATCCAAACAACTTTAGGCCCTATGATACTGCTGCTTTTGATCCTAAATATTCTAAAACAACGACATCAACCTTAGGAATAATGCAATTTATAAAGTACGATGGATCTGGTATTTTTTTTACGAGACACCTGACAGGCCAAGGTGGTTTTGGTTGTGGTGGTGCTAAAAATAACGGTCCATCGGCTGGTGGCGGCTGGTGTTTTGACATAGATGTCGGCGGTGTTAATAGTTGGTGTGTTGATGATACTGCAGTTGGTTCAGATGGTATACGCGGTGCTGCTGTCAATGGCGCGGTGAGGATTGATTTTGTAAATAATTTTTGGACAAGAGAAGATTTCCCTATTAAGCCGGAAATAGATAGGATACGCTCGAATATCTTTAGGCTAAAAACGGGGTTTTATAATATCCCAACTTATAAAGCGTTCCCAACAGTTGCAACTTTTGTAAATTGGCAACATGCGAATGCTATGGAATGGAATTTAGACCAGATATATCAATGGCTAGAAGCTATGGTGAAAGGCTTTCAATTTCGAGAAGCCAATACAATTTTTATGGAAGCGGGAGGTGTGTTTAACCGATGAAAGATAGATTACCAACACCGGGAAAAGAAAATCGAGTACGCATTCGACAAGATGATGGACAGGTGGTAGAAGGTGTTTTAGAATGTGCAGATGAGGCAACACAATCAGGAAGCACTTACTGTAAGGCAAATGTGTTGCCGGATGATGTTTGCGATTACCTGACGCTGGATAAAAAAGAAGCAGAGCCAAAGGACGCCTTTTTATCGTTGGAACCGGCAAAAATTCAATTTACCAATGTAACAACAACAGACCGGGTAAAAAAAGATAATATTGCAACACCGTTAAGTGCAGCGAGATATGAATTGGCTGCTGCAACTGTGGGAAATTATGCGCTATTTGCGGGCGGAATAAACAGTGCGTATTCACGGGTGAATACGCTTGATATCTACAACGCTAGCTTAGTAAGAAATAGTTCAAAAATCATATATGATAGTTGTTCGGGTTTGTGCGGTGTATCTTCAGACAATTATGCCTTATTTGCAGGGGGGCGAGGGGAAAATGATAGTAATGGGCACGCCGTCTATATAGATACTGTTAACGCCTTTGATGCTAGCTTGACCAGAACGCTGGCAGCTGATTTAACTAAAGCGAGAGAGAATGCAGCAGGGGCAAGTATAGGCGGCTATATCCTATTTGCTGGTGGTGAGAGCTCAACAGATATAGTAGAAGCATATAATGCTAACCTGACTAAGGTCTCTGTACCGTCCTTAAGTAGTAAAAGGCGCCGTGCTTCGGGGGGAAGTAATCATAATTATGCTTTATTTTCTGGCAGTTCTACAGTAGATACTTATAATAGCAGTCTTACTAGGGGGGTAGCAGAGCCATTAAGAATAGCAACAGATGATAAATTACCTACTGCAACGATTGGTGGCTATGTACTGCTCTGTAATGGTCATACATCCACTATGAACATTGACGCCTATGATGGGAACTTAACTAAGACACTTCCTACAGAGTTAAGCCAGGCAAGAACTAGGCTTACAGCAACGGCTATAAATAATTATGCTTTATTTGGCGGCGGTGCCACCTATGCTACTGTAGATGCTTATAATGCTAGTTTAGTAAGAAGTATGCCAACAGCATTAAGTCAAGCAAGAAGGGATTTGGCGGCGGCAGCTGTTGGAAAATATGGTTTATTTGCCGGTGGTTCAAACGGCAATAGTATTTTTGATACCGTAGATGTATATGAAGCGGTTGTATCCGAAATCTCCATCCCGCCATATAGCAAATACTACTTTGCCGGTGTGACCAATGGAGAAGAACAAACCATCAAGGGGAAGGATATTGTCAGTGGTGTCCCTTTGACCGGATATATTAAGAAAATAACGGAACTAAGCGGTAGAATAACCGTAAATTAAGGAGGAAATAAACATGAGTAGATATGCAATTTGGAACAAACAAGACCCAATTATTACCCCAATCGGGGAAGTATTAACAGCAGCGCAATGGAAGGAACGATACCCGGTAGCGGCACTGGACAGCATCAAAGTGGTATGTGCCGGCGGGGAGATTAATGGTGCATTCTTTGGTACCCTTGGCCAAATGGTAGAAATGTATAGTAATCAAGGTTGCGATTTCTCTAGTTGCGTAACAGATGAAGAAAAGCTGGCAGCCATTGAAGCATTTGAAGAGGAAATGAATAAGCCCAATGATATGCCATCTGCAGAAGAACGCATTGCTGCAGCGATGGAATACCAAGTGATGGCAAGTTTGCCGGATGCTGAATAAGAAAGGAGAAATAGAAATGAATTTTGCAACCATTAAACGAAACTATGATAAAGGCTTATGGTCTCTGGCTATGGTGAAAATGGCGGTAAGAAAAGGAATACTTACCCAAAAGGAATACAAGGAGATTACGAGCAAAACCTATACGAACTAAAAATTTCAGGGAAAATCTGGAAAATAGGACTATAATAAAATTGTTACTCGGTTATTTTTTGACAGAATAAGAAAGGGGACTTTAAGATGAAAGAAAAACAAGATGTAACGATGGAAAATGTAACAACTGAAGCAGCACAAGTACATACATTAGATGGGGCTGGTAACGCTTGGTTTGCCGGTGATGTATCTGCTGGGGCTGACCATAATCCTTTGGCTATGGCCAATCTAACCAATGTAGGAAATGCCACATTTAAGGCAAAGGCAGATGAGGCCGGTGTTGGCGGCGGTGGAGTGCGCACTTGCAGATTTGTTATTGGTACCTCTACTGCTGGTTGGACGGCTGCAGATTGCGATTATCTTTGTGATGGTGTAGATGACCAGGTAGAAATTCAAGCGGCTATTGACGCGTTGCCAGATGGTGGTGGTGAAATTGTTATTTTGGGTGGGACATATAATACCACGAATGAAATTATTATTAATAGAGATAATGTTGCTTTGATTGGAAATGGAAATGCTACCGTTTTAAAAAGAATTACTATAGACAATGAAGATGATGAGGCTACTTTAATAAAAATTGATAATGGAAAAAATAATATTATAAAAAGGCTAACAATAGATGGCTATTCTTTGGGAGATGGAAGATATACTGGAGGAATTGCAATTTTAAATAATAGTTCCAAAAATATCATCACAGAAAATATTGTTCTTAACAATAAGGGCAGCGATATAATGATAAAAAATAGTAGTAATAATATTATTGAAAAGAACCTTTGCTATAGAAATCTTGATCCCTTCCGTGGCTATAATATTCAGGTGTATTTAAGTGAAGATAATATAATTGCAAATAATATTATTGAGGGTGCTGCAGTAGGTATTGCGCTAGAGGCAAAATCAAAGACAAATAATATTTCAGGAAATTCCTGCATCAATAATACGATGTATGGTATATGTTCATATTATGCTTCACTAAACACTATTTCCAATAATACTGTTAAGAATTGTAGCGGTGTTGCCATAGACATAAAGGGTGTGAGTGAAAAAAATATCATAATTGGAAATAATTGTATAAAGGGATCAGGAGTCTCATCCGATTACGATAGCACTCAATACACAATTTTATTAGAAGTTTCTGTTAAATTTAATTTAATTTCTAATAATATAATTATGGGCAAAAATTATGTAGATAAAAGTACAAATAGTACCAATGAATTTATTGGCAACAAGTTTGAATAATAGTTAATTTGTTATGGTCCTTGAGAGAGCCCATGCAAATAAACCAATTTGTTTTACAAAAACATAGAAAAACAGGTAAAAGAAAACACCTGCTATCCCGGCTAAAATAAAGCGTTCTAAGCATTGTATTTTAGGGATGGCAGGTGTTTTTATATGGAGAAAAGGAGAGGATTTTATTGAGAGAAGGATTTTGTAGTTTATTCGGAGCAGCAGGCGCTGTTATTTCTTATTTATTTGGAGGGTGGGATACTGCTATGATTACCTTACTTATCTTTATGGGCATTGATTATGTTTGCGGCTTGACTGTAGCCGGTATCTTTAAAAATTCTCCTAAAACAGAAAGCGGTGCCTTGGAGTCCCGCGCCGGCTGGAAAGGGTTATGCCGAAAAGGTGTCACCCTTTTAATTGTCTTAGTAGCCTATCGGTTAGATTTAGTTATGGGGACGACGGTGGTGAAGGATGGCGTTGTCATTGCCTTCCTGGTGAATGAGGTTATCAGTATTATTGAAAACGCTGGCCTAATGGGCGTTCCCATTCCTGCCGTTGTTACCAACGCTATCGATATGTTAAATAAAAAGGCAGGTGATAAATAATGACTTTACCATATGAAGGGAAAATCCGAGTCACCAAACTCTATGGCACACCACCGCCCAAAGGCTTTACCTATGCGGCCGGCAAGCATAGCGGTATGGACCTGGTAGGAGTGAATAACAAGAATGTGCGAGCCATTGCAGCAGGGACGGTTATCCGTTCCGGTTATGAC
>JAAVYR010000001.1 GCA_022791255.1 Peptococcaceae bacterium
CCCCTTCCTATTTTTCTTCTGCTTTTCAACTCTATTATAGCAATTAAAAAACCCACAACATCCTAAAGTTAGGACTATTGGTTTTATTAAACGTAGCTACTATATATTAAAATTTTTAAGGAGTTGAAAACTATGCCTACCATGCTTGCCCATATGAACCTGAGCGGTACCGCAAAGAAGTGTATAGACCAGCTCCATAAACGCATTTATGCCCCCTTTGAAAAGAACCTATGGATATTCTTTAATTTAGGCTACGACTGCTGCCCAGCATAAAAAAGAAAGAGGAGCGAATACTCCTCTTTCTTTTGGTAACGGGATAAGCCCGTTCATTCAAAGATATTTATCTCAAATATTCTGAATTCTTACTACTACGAACAAACACAACAATGAAATAAAACTATTTCTACTATTTTAACTATTTCATTTGTTGGGTTTGGGTTGCGCTGTTTACGCCGGAAGCTTGACCTTGAGATAAAGCTTGTTCAGCAAAAGCAACCATTTTTTTGGTCATGTTACCACCAACATAACCGTTTTGACGAGAGGACAATTGCCCTTTGTCGATTTGGTCATAGTTAGAGATACCTAATTCTGTAGCTACTTCCATTTTGAATTTATCCAAAGCAGAAGAAGCGCCACCGTATACCGGTGCATTAGATTTTCTACTCATTATCCATTCACCTCCTTTTCCTTTACAGAAGATATCATGCCCAAAGCATCAGATTTCTATACCCTAATTTTCCTGCATCTTTTTTCCAGTTACTTTTCTGGATAAAAAAATCTGACCAGAAAAAACAAGAACCCTCTGTGCAATAGAAAAAGTAACCTTTGCGCCGAAAAAGCACTCACTTCCTCGGTACAAAGGTTATTATGAACAGATATTCTTTTTTTATACAAAAAATTTTCTAATCTCTTTTTATAGATTTTTTCTTATGGTGTAAAGAGGAATTTTTCTGCAATGCAGTGGTCTAATACAGCCATTTCTTCCTCCGTCACCGTAAATTTTCCATCTAATACGGCTTTCGCGTCTTTTCGTGCTTGTTCCATCATTCTGCCATCAGAGAAGATATCCGCTACCTTCAGCTGTGGCAGGCCATGCTGACGCACCCCGAAAAATTCCCCTGGCCCTCGCAGAGATAAGTCCGCCTCAGCGATTTCAAAACCATTTTGTGTAGAGACCATGGTCTCCATGCGCTTCTGAGACACTTCGCTTTTAGCATTATGCATAAGGATGCAATAAGATTTCGCCGTCCCTCTGCCCACACGACCCCGCAGCTGGTGCAGCTGAGCCAGGCCAAAACGGTGCGCGTCCCACACCAGCATGACCGTGGCATTGGGTACATTGACGCCGACTTCAATCACGGTAGTAGAAACTAATACCTGGATTTCCCCACGCACAAAGGCGCTAGTGATTTCCTCTTTTTCTTTCCCCTTCATCTTACCGTGGAGCAGACCGACGCGGTAGCCTTTTAGGTCTTTTTTACTGATTTTCTCTACCAGGTCCACAGCAGACTGCATATCCATTTTTTCGGACTCTTCTACCAGCGGGCACACCACATAAGCTTGTCCACCCTTATCCACTTCTTTTTTGATAAAGCGCCAAATGCGTTCTTCATAGCTATGGTCCACCGCAAAGGTATCTATCTTTTGCCGTCCCGGCGGCAGCTGGTCGATGACAGACAAATGCAAATCACCATACAAAGACATGGAGAGGGTACGAGGAATAGGCGTCGCCGTCATGATGAGCACATCAGGCTGGGCGCCTTTTTCCTGCAGCACGCTGCGCTGCAATACCCCGAAGCGATGCTGTTCGTCAGTAATGGCCAAGCTCAAATCATGAAACTCCACATGTTCCTGGATGATAGCATGGGTCCCCACTAATATCTGGATTTTGCCATTGGCTACTTCTTCCAACAGAGTTTTCCGGGCCTTTCCCGTTACTCTCCCAGTCAGGCAAGCCACCCGGATATGTAACTGCTCAAAAACCTGAGACAAATCCCCATAGTGCTGTTGCGCCAAGATTTCTGTAGGAGCCATCATGGCACACTGATGACCAGAACGCACAGCTTTTAAGAGAGCCGCCATAGCCACAGCTGTTTTCCCACAGCCTACATCCCCCTGGACTAATCTTGCCATGGGTTCTCTTTTTTCCATATCTTGGTAAATCTCTCCAATAACCCGCTCCTGGGCCTGGGTAAATTGAAAAGGCAGCACTGCTTTTAGCTCGCCTAAAATCCCCTTATCGCTACTATGAGCAATCCCCGGCTGGGTCTCTCCAGATTGCTGACGAAGAAGGGCCATCTGCAACAGGAATAATTCCTCATAAGCCAAGCGGTTACGGCAAGCCTTCAGCGTTTCAAAGTCCGTTGGTAAGTGCATTTCCCGTACGGCGATACGACGAGCAAAAAGATTTTCTTTCTCCAGCACACTTTGGGGTAATACTTCACCGATATATTTTTCATATTTATCAACGGTATCCAGCACTGTTTTACGGATAATTTTCTGCGATAATTTTTCTGTAGCAGGATAAATGGGCACGATAACAGACCCCAAGTTTTCTTCTTTGCCTAAAATCTCATAGTCTTGTACCGTCAGTTCCTGTTTAGAATATTTCTTTTCTAGCTTCCCCCGAACTAAAAGCTCCATCCCCCGGGAAAAGCTTTTCTTTAAGAATTTTTGATTAAACCAAATCACTGGCAACATACCAGTGGCATCCTGCAGCCATACCTTTAAAATATAAATACGATGGTTGGGCTGATATTCTTCTATCTCGATAATTTTTCCCCGTACCGTCGCCACTTCATTGATGGCCACTTCTGCAATGGCTGTTACTTTACGCCGGTCCTCGTAGTTCCGCGGGTAAAAGAACACCATATCTCCGGCCGTATAGACCCCCAGCTTCTGAAAGAGAGCCGCCCGTTTATCCCCGATGCCTTTAATGTAAGCAACAGGTGTCGATAGCCCTTCTGTACTGTCTTCACTATCCAATGTCTCTTTATCCAGGAGATGGGTCACACCATCACTTTTTACAGCAGGCACAGGCCGCGCCTCTGCTTGCGCCCCTTGCTGTCTCCGCAAAATCAGACTTTCTATTTGCAGTAAAAGCTCAGGCCGCTTTGCAGGGGCTGTCTGCAGATAGCTTACTGCCAGCTGCTTTAAGGCAGAGTCTTCCACATCCTCTGCCAGCCTGAAAAGCCACTGGGCAAAGCCGCCAAATACCGCTCCATCTGAACAAGACAAGCGTTTTTCTTTTTCGATAACATCTAATACATTCGCAAAATTCACCACAAACGGAATTCCTTCCTATCAAAAAACTATTTTCTCCATTATAGCATAAATATATCAAAAAAACCTACCACTGCTTACAACGATATTTTTTGATAAGCAGTAGTAGGTAATTTCTTTACACCTAAATGGCAATATTTTATTCTACAGAAACTAAGAAATAGTATAAAGGCTGACCACCGCAGTGAACCTCAATATCCATATGACCATAATCCGCAGTTACTGCTTCTATCAAACTCATAGCCTCTGCCTCTGTTAAATCATTGCCATAGTAGAAGCTAATGAGCGTGCTGTCCTCTGTCACCATCTCCTGCAACAAGTCGCCCAGCACTGCCTGGGTTTCTTGGCCGACTGTAACGATATTTCCTTCTTTCAAGCCGAGAATATCCCCAGCAGTGATTTCTTTCCCTTCAAAGGTAGAGTTCCGCACGGCAAAGGTCACTTCCCCAGACTTGATTTCTGCCATGCAGTCTGCCATAGTAGCAGCATTTTCTGCACCAGTAGTCTCTGCATTAAAGCCAAGCATAGCACCAATGCCTTGGGTGATAAATTTGGTTGGCAATACATGAACAGGCTTTTTAGCGAGTTTTTTAGCTTGTTCTGCCGTGAGGATAATATTGCTGTTATTCGGCAAGATGACGATTTCTTCTGCATTTACCCGGTCAATGGCATTTAACAAATCTTCTGCACTAGGGTTCATAGTTTGTCCGCCGCAGATAACTTCTGCCGCCCCTAAGGAAGTAAATAATTCTGCTAAACCATCACCATTGGCAATGGCAACTACCCCGCAAGCTACAGTAGGCCCAGCTGGTGCTGGCACCTCTTTTGGTTCTTCTTCTATTTTAAAGAAATCATCGGTAAGTTCGCTATGCTGGTCCCGCATATTTTCGATTTTAATATCGTGGAGCGTACCATATTTGAGGCCATATTCTAATACTTTATATGGCTTATTGGTGTGAAAATGCACTTTTACTAAATCCTCAGACCCCACGACCAATAAGCAGTCGCCATCTTGACGGGAAAGATATGTTCTGATTAAGTCTACTGGCAGCTTATGCCCTTTGATGAGCACCTCGGTGCAATAACCATAAACAATTTCTTTTTCTTCTTTTTTTACAGCAGGATTTACCATAGCGCCGCCGGACAGCACGGCAAAGTCGGAGAAATCCTCTCCCTGCAATGCTTTCAGACCGCCATGTAAAATGAGCAAATAACCTTGCCCCCCGGCGTCTACCACACCGGCTTCTTTTAATACCGGCAGCTGATTGGGGGTATTGGCCAGTGCTACACTGCCTTCTTCGATGGCCTGCTCCAAAACATGCAGGATATCATCGCTTTCTTCCGCTGCTGCTACTGCACCTTTTGCCACTGCACGGCTGACTGTGAGAATGGTACCTTCTACCGGTTTCATAACAGATTTATAGGCCAAGTCTACCCCTTTTTGCAAGGCATTACTCAAGGACTTGGCAGTAATGATAGTTTCTCCTTCTAAGCCGCTAGCAAAGCCGCGGAATATCTGAGAAAGAATTACCCCAGAATTTCCCCGAGCGCCCATAAGCGCACCATTAGAAAGGGCAGACATCACTTTCTCTACGGTGTTCTTACTTGCCAAATCCTTCACCGCAGAAGTCATCGTCAGCGACATATTGGTTCCGGTATCCCCATCCGGAACAGGGAATACATTCAGCGCGTTCACCTTTTCCTTATTTTCACACAAAAAAGCGCAGCCCCCTACAAGAAAATCTCGCAGCTGGTCCACATTCATCTCGTTTAAAGACACGATTTTCTCCCCTCCCTAGTCAACCATTCTTACTCCCTGGATATTGACATGTACCTGGTCGACTTGTAAGCCTGTAAAGTTTTCTACTACATATTTTACATTGCTGACAACATTGTGAGCAATTTCCGACATTTTTGTACCATAACCGACAATAATATTCACCTGAATTATTATTTTACCATCTTTGTCGAAAATTTCAACGCCTTTACCGAGAGCTTCCTTCTTTAATAACTCAGCAATACCATGAGAAAGCTTTTTCGAAGCCATCCCTACAATGCCAAAGCATTCTGTTGCTGCAATCCCCGCGAGAGTTGCCAGTACTTCTTTATCAAACACAATCTTTCCATATTCATTTAAAATTTCTCTTTCCATAGTATCGGTACTACCCCCTTTACTAATTCTATCTTTATTATACCCGACTCCCTGCCAAAAACCAATCTATTTTTATGGGTTTTCCAGCAAAGCTACATATCTAGCCTATCTGTCTATTTTAATTATTTAGCTAGCTATCTATCATAGTCTATTTACAAAAGATGAAATTATTTATATAATTTACCAAAGAAGGGTGAATATTCCCTGAAAAATTTTATTTTAGAAAAAAGTACTTGCTATTATTTATTTTTTCTGCTAAAATAATAAAGCATGAAATTCGGCTGAGCCCAGTAAAGAAGGAGGTGGAGAATATGGCCAAATGTGAAATTTGCGGTAAAGGGATTACTTCCGGGATGAAAGTAAGTCACTCCCATATTCGTACCAAAAGAACTTGGAAACCAAATCTGCAAACTGTTCGGGCCATAGTAGACGGTACCCCAAAAAGAGTTACCGCTTGCACCCGTTGTCTCCGTTCTGGTAAAGTAAACAGAGCTTAGTTTTACAGATCATAGATTTTTTTAAGATAAAAGCGTTTCGACGCTTTTATTTTTTTATTTTAAACCACGCCTTTCCCAAGCTGCTAATTCCTTTTGTCCTAGCACATTTGTCTCTCTTGAGCAATATGTTAACACCAGATAAAAAAGAAAAGGAGTTCTTTTTAAATGTGTACTAGCATTGCCATGAAGACAGAAGATTTTTATTTTGGGCGCACCATGGATTTAGATTATGAGTTAAATAGTGCTGTTATTTTCACACCGAGGAACTACCCCTTTATCCTGCGAAAAGCAGCAGAACTCAGCAGCCACTATTGCATGCTTGGCATGGGTATGGTGGTAGATGGTTATCCGCTCTATGCAGACGCTGTCAACGAAAAAGGGCTCTGCATTGCAGCACTAAACTTTCCAGATAATGCCCACTATCCCCAGGAAGAAACAGCAAATAAAATCAATATTACACCCTTCGAATTTATTCCCTGGATTTTAGGAAAATGTGCAAATATTACAGAGGTTCGTGTGTTATTAGCCAGCACCCATCTGATTGACTTACCCTTTCGGAAGGATATCCCGAATACTCCCTTGCACTGGCATATAGCAGATAAAGAAAGCTCCATCGTGCTGGAACACACCCAGGATGGTTTGGGTGTATTTAATAATCCAGTAGGCGTCCTTACCAATAACCCAGCCTTTGGTTTCCAGATGACCAACCTTTCCCAATATTTAAATCTCACTTCTAACTATCCCCAAAACTGTTTCAGTGAAGTAGCAAACATTAAACCCTTTGGGCAAGGCATGGGGTGCGTAGGATTGCCAGGCGATTTTTCTCCTGCTTCCCGCTTTGTCAAAGCCGCTTATCTCTCGCTAAACTCCGTCTGTGATAAAGATGAAGAAAGCAGCATGGCCCAGCTTTTTCATTTATTAGACGCCGTATCCGTTACCAAAGGCAGCGTGCTTAATCAAGAAGACCAGTGCAATGTTACCACTTATAGCTGTTGCATGAATGCAGATAAAGGTATTTATTATTATAAATCTTACGCTAATAATCAAATCTCCGCCATCCACTTAAACCATGAGCTTTTAGAAGATACCCAGGTAAAGAAGTTTCCCTTTACCACAGCACAACAAATTAACTGGTTAAACTAATACAACCTAACCAGACGGCTAATCTTCCTCTATCTCTGTCATATCCGCCATCATTGGCATGACAGACTCTTCTTGCCAAAGCAGGGCCTCACTATCTTGCACCGGCAAGGCCTCTACGCCTCGCAGCTTCCGCTCAATGACTCTGGTTTTACGGCTGGCGTCATCTATGGTGTTACTAGCCTCCTGCAGTTTCTTCTGGGTTTTTTCTAAAGCAAGTGCAAAACGGCCAAAATCTGTTTTCACAGCACCCAACAAAGACCAGACCTCTCCCGCCCGTTGCTCCACCGCAAGGGTACGAAATCCCATTTGCAAACTATTCAAGAGAGCTGCAAGTGTAGTAGGCCCGGCAACTACCACACGATAATCCCGCTGCAGCTGGTCGGTTAACCCCTCTTGCTGCAGCACTGCTGCATAGAGACCCTCAATGGGTAAAAACAGAATAGCAAAGTCTGTCGTATCTGGCGGATTTAAATATTTTTCTTTGATAGATTTTGCTTCTGCCTTGACGCGTGTTACCAGTTGTTTTCCATATTCTTTAGCAGCAGAGACATCGCCCTGCTCCTCTGCCTGCAAAATCCTTTGATAATCCTCCAAGGGAAATTTCGCATCAATAGGCAGGTAAATCCAACTACCACTACTGCCAGCAGCAGGTAATTTTACAGCGAACTCTACACGATCATTACTGCCTTTTTTGGTAGTTACATTGGCCGCATATTGCTCCGGGGCTAAGATTTGCTCTAAAATATTGCCTAATTGCACTTCGCCCCAAGTACCTCGCACTTTCACATTAGCGAGGACTTTTTTTAAATCGCCTACGCCTGCTGCCAGCTGCTGCATCTCTCCTAAGCCGCGATACACCTGCTCCAACCGCTCGCTTACTAAACGAAAAGAGTCGTTTAAGCGCTGCTCTAAATTTTGCTGCAACTTCTCATCTACGGTACGGCGCATTTCCTCCATGGCCTGGTTATTTTCTCCTCTTAGCTCTTTGAGCTGGCTATTCACCATATCATACATACGGTTCATTCTCGTTTCATTGGTAGCGGTTAAGTGCCGCATTTCCTCTGTTACCATAGACATTTGCGTCTTTTGCAGTTGCCATACTTCCCCCTGCTTCGTGACGATCCCCTGTTCACTGCCAGCCAAAGCTTGCAATAAATCTTGTCTCGTGCGAATAAGACCAGATACAAGCTCTTGTTGCCGCCGACTTTCCCGCAGCATCTGTACTAATCCTAATAAAAGCAGCAAAAAAATGCCGCCCAGCCCTATCACCATCCATACCTCTGTCATAAACTACCTCAATCGTTCTTGTAAACTTTTTCTTTTTGGTTTCCAAACCGAACAAATGTTCTCATTGTATTTGACAATTCCACAAAAGAACATAAATTCCTGCCAAAAGAAAAAATTCTCCCTCCCATCTTTCGGCTAGCAAGAAAAGGTAAATCCCATTTCTCCTAACATCTCTTTATCTGTGGTGATAGAAGGACCAGCCGTCGTCAACATATCCCCAGTAATAGCAGCATTTGCCCCAGAAAGAAAAGGAGCCCGCCCGTTATCTGCCAGTTGGCCGCGGCCGCCAGCCAGACGAATATCAGCCGCTGGCAATGCCAGACGGAATAAAGCTACTGTCCGACAAACTTCCTCTTCCTCCAGGATAGGCAGTTCTCCCAAAGGAGTACCAGCAATGGGATGAAAGACATTGATGGGTGTGGAGTCTACCGCCAATTCTCGCAGCTGCAGCGCCATATCGATACGGTCTTCCATAGTCTCACCCAGCCCAATAATACCGCCGCTACAGACGGAAAGTCCCACTTCTTTAGCATTACGAATAACAGCAATTTTATCATCATAAGTATGGGTTGTACAAATCTGAGGAAAAAAACGCCTGGAAGTCTCTAGGTTATTATGATATCTGGTTACACCTGCCGCCTTCAGCTTTTGCAGCTGTCCTCTGCTCAGCAATCCATGGGAGGCACAACACTGGATATGCAGCGTCTGACTCATCTCTTTATAAATCTCACATAACTGGTCTATCTCCTCATCTGTCAGCGCCTTACCTGATGTTACCACTGAAAAACGCGTAATTCCGCTAGCCTCTTGCTGCTGGCCAAAGTTTAAAATTTCCTCTTTATGCAATAGTCCATGACAAGATACTGCCGTGGGATAATGGACAGACTGGGCACAATATTTGCAGTCTTCTGAACATTTACCACTCTTGCCATTGATGATGCTGCAAAATTCAAAGTTTGCACCTTTCAACCTTTGCCGCAAAGCATCGGCCACCTGCTGCAATATGGTAGTATCAAAGTCGGCTAGCTCCAACAGCTCTTCTTTTGCCAGTTGCCGGCCGTCACATAAATCATTGATTAAGTTTTCCAAGTTAATCATATCATCCCCGCCTTTCTCTTTTATCCATTGTAAAAAGAATAGTCCTTATTGTCAACTACAATCAATTATGGAGTTGACAATAAAAACAAAAAAAGATAGTTTTAGCTATCTTTTTTCATCTCTCTATAATATATTTATTTAGCATCTAGCCATATTGATTATCTGATAGCCCCGCATTTAACAAAAAATCTGATTAAGCAAGGTCAAATTGGTCTTTTTCTGCGCCACATTCCGGGCAAGCCCATTGCTCTGGCAAGTCATCAAAATCAATGCCTGGAGCAATATCATGATCACTATCACCTAATTCTGGGTCATAGATATAGCCACACAAAGTACAACCCATCTTTTGCACTGCCATACACCATCCTTTCTATCCTTCTGGCACCATAATAAAGAAATCCAGCCTAAAAATCAATGGCCCATTTTCCTGAAAATACAGAGAAATTCATGATTTCACGGCAGATTTCCCATCTGATTTTCTGATACCCTATCTATTGTAAGATATGATAGCCAGACAGAAAATGTCTCTATGAACTATATTTTAAATAAAACAAGTTCGTAAGAATAAAAATCCCTCGTTAAGAAAAGGCTAACACCAGCGGCAAAATCTACTAATGACTTTTTCAGGAAAATCTGGTATAATAAGTCCAACGCTTTTCGTTTAGTAGCAAATATGTCTGTTTCGGCAAATTCAGCGTGTCTACTATCTAGACAGAAAGGAGTTTATTCGTGCAAACAATAAACAAAAAATATATTCTCATGGTAACGGTTTCCTGCTTTTTGGGCATATGCTCCGGCGTGGCCCTAGCAGAAGAAACATCTCCCTCTTTAGCAGAAAAATTTATCCAACAGGAAGCAGAAAAAGAAACTTTTTTAGAAAAAGCATATAATACCCATGCCGAAACATTGACAAATATTTTGATAACTGCTACTGATGACTTACAAGAAAAAGCGGATAACCAAACCCCCAACATCGATAACGAACTAACAACAGAAAACTCCGCAGAAAAACAGGACCCACAGGAAAAACCTGCAGAAACTCCTGCTTATATCATCAATCTCAGTCAATCAGAAATCGACTTATTGGCAAAGGTAGTCTATGCAGAGTCGGGCAGCCAACCCTTTGAAGGCCAAGTAGCAGTAGCGGCCACCGTTATTAATCGAGTTTACAGCCCGAAATTCCCTAATACCCTAACCAAAGTAATTTATGCACCAAACCAATTTGGTGTGGTAAGAAACGGCGCTATTAACAGAACACCAAGCGCTACTGCATACGAGGCAGTGGAAGCCGCTATGCGCGGGCAAGACCCTTCTAATGGCGGTCTCTATTTCTGGAACCCCAGAACTACCAAAAGCAAGTATTTTAACACTTTAACCAAAACTGCAGAAATCGGCAGTCATGCCTTTGCAAAATAAAATAAAAAGGAGAACCAATCGGTTCTCCTTTTTATTTTATTCCTGATGCTCCACATGGTCTTGCAAGCTACTTTTCCCACTAGATGTTTCTTCTTTCTTCTCAGCTGCAGAATGAGAACGGAAGAAAAACTGATTAACAATGACCGCAAAGATAATTCCGATGGTCGTATCCACAATCCTGCTGGTAGCATACTCCCAAGTATTTGGAATACTCCGGGAAAAGTCCGTCACAATACTTAAGAAAACAATGCTACAAATCACGACAGAACCAGGCTTCTTTATCACATTACACAGCCAAATCAAGAAAATATTTAAGACAGGTACCATGAAAAGATACACATAATCATAATAATGGGGAATGAAGCGGGCGGACTCTAGCACCCCGAAACCGACCATCCCACCAATGACTGTACCGATAAAGCGGTTAAACCCTGCAAGTATGGTCTTATCCGTTGATTTCTGCATGCAAACTACTGCTGCGATAGAGGAATAAAAAGCACTCTCTCGCTGAGCAAAATAAGCAAACACCAAGCAAAAGAACACTGCTAGGTTTGTCTTTAATATTCGATTGCCGATTTTATACCGGTCTTCCATAAACGTTCTCCTGGACTTTTATTTTTTATTTACAAGCAGCAAAGCCATTGGCAATGGCTGCAAACTCCGCTAAAGATAAGGTCTCCCCCCGTCTCTCCGGCGCAATGCCGCAGGCCGCTAATACTTGCAGCACCTGCTCTTTATTTTTTGCTACACCACTATTGCTTAAAGCATTCAAGAGCGTTTTCCGCCGTTGGGCAAAAGCGCCTTTGATGACAGAGAATAATACCTTTTCACTGAGAACATCTACAGGCGGTTCCAAGCGGTTTTCTAATAGTACTACAGCAGAGTCTACCTGGGGACGAGGATAAAATACTGTCGGCGGTACGATCGTCACAATGCTGGCTTCTGCCCGGTATTGCACGCCAAGAGATAAGGCACCATAATCTTTGCCGCCCGGAGAAGCTACCATCCGTTCTGCTACTTCCTTTTGCACCATCAGCACCATCTTTTGCCAATGCCAGTTTTGTTCTAAAAGACGCATGACAATGGGAGTGGTAATATAATAAGGCAGATTTGCCACTACAGAAAAGGGAACAGGAGACGCCCCCTCATCACCGGCAGCTTCCTGCACCAATTGCTCTAAATCTACTTTCATCGCATCACCATGACACACTTGCACATTATCATAAGGCGCTAAGATGTCTTTGAGCAATGCTACTAATTCACCATCGATTTCTACTGCTACTACCTGCTTTGCTCGTTCCGCCAGTTGCTTGGTTAAAGCACCCAGGCCAGGACCGATTTCTAATACAACTTGTTCTTTATTTAAATCTGCAGCGTCAATAATTCTCCCAACAAACTTTGGCTCTAAGAGGAAGTTTTGCCCCCACTTTTTCTTAGCACGAAAATCATTGGCAGTTAGTAATTGTTTTGTTTTCCCGGTTGGTTTACCCTGGGATTTTCCTGTCATGGTTCTACCCTTATCCTTCCCTATTCAAGATTTTACCATATCTTCTTATACCTTATCACAAAAACAAGCTTTTTCCAATCTCTTTCTTGAAAAACATCTTTCCATGAATATGTTACCCATACAAAAAGACGACATACCAAAGTATGCCGTCTTTTTCTCTCCATCCCAGAGAGCTTACCTAGTCATTATTATTTTTTGTAATTGCAGTTTTTCATCATCAGGCATGACATCATACATACTGCGCTACCTGACCATGTTAATCTAATACATAGATTTTTACTTGTTTTCTCCCCCAGCTGCGGCAAGCATGCTCTGTTTCCAAAAACACATCAATAATCTTGCCTTTAATGGCACCGCCAGTATCTTCAGCTGTGGCAAAGCCATAGCCTTCTACATACACACGACTGCCCAGAGGGATGACCCGTGGGTCTACTGCAATGGTACCTACTTTTGGGTTCGTACCAGTTGCAGTACGGTTCCCCGTATAGGTATAGGCCGTCGCCTCTACCACCATTGCCTCATTAAATTCAAATGCTCTACCACCTCTGCTTGCCTGGTTCAGTGTGCCCATGGCTATCACTTGATTGACAGGCTCTTCTAATACAGAGGAAGCTAGCTCTACCCGTTCGATTTCTTTGCCATCTGCATAAGAAACCTGCACGGTAAGTAGCTCCCGGCCGTCACGGCCTGAGGTTACTACTTTAGAAATCCCCTTTTCCAGGGTACTATCAGGAATTCGTTCTATCTGATAGTCAATGGGCTGAGTAAAAGAAGCCACTTTGGTAGTAACACGAGAAACCACAATGGGTTCTTCTCCTGTTACCACAGCGTCTAGCTCCATATTTACCAAGTCGTTTTCACCTACAGCAATATCAGCGTCTGCCAATATTTCTGCTGCAGTAGCAGGAATATGAGAAATTTTCAATTCCTCACCATCTGCCTGAATGGTCATCTCTACAGCACGGGTTATCTGGATAGTCCCCCCATCCAGCACTCTGCCGCCAAATGCAGGTAAAACCTTATCATTGGCACCAACAGTAATTCCCTCTGCCGCCAGCACCCGCTCTACCGAACAATCTCGGGTGAGTACATGGTGGCTTTTGCCATCAATGATGATTTCAATATTTTTCTCAAAAAGAAAATAAACTGCGAAAGATGATATGAATAATAATGCGGTAAGCAGGATGATGGCAACCCTCGCCCAAGAACGGGGCAGCTGCCTACAAGCTGCTTCACTATTCATGTAAACCTCCTAAATAATTTGTCTTTGCTTTACTATATGCCCAACAGAGAAAAAATTATACCAAACTTTTTCTCTGACCGTATTCTATAATAAGAAAAGGGCAGTGTCAAACAAAACACTACCCCTTATTTTCGGAGATTTTCTGATATTTCGGCAAATTTCGCTTTTTTTATTTAGGCTAATTTTTAGTCCAGACCATAAATCTGCTTACTGTTTCGTGTAAGGATTTCAGCAGTTTTTTCCAATCCTAACCCCTTTATACTGGCGATTTTCTCTGCTACCAGACGCACCAGAGCTGGTTCATTGGTCCTGCCACGAAAAGGATGGGGCGCAAGATAAGGACAATCTGTTTCTATTAAAAGCTCTTCTAGAGGCGTTTTTGCGACCACTTCCGGCAAATTTTTTGCATTAGAAAATGTTACCGGTCCACCGATAGACAGTTTCCAGCCAAGTTTCAAACAGACTTTTGCCATTTCCCAGCTGCCGGAATAACAGTGCATAATACCGCCGTTTTCTGCAGCATTAGTCTCTTTGATGATTTCCAGCATATCACCATGAGCGTCACGGTCATGGATAGAGATAGGCAGTTTTAGTTGCTTTGCCAAGTCAATTTGTGCATAAAAGGCTTTTTTTTGCAATTCATGACTATGGTCTTCCCAATAATAGTCCAGACCAATCTCCCCGATGGCTTTTACCTGAGAGGAACTTTTTGCCAGGTTATAGAGTTTCTCCAGCATTTCTTCTGTCAAGGTATCTGCGTCACTGGGATGAATGCCAATGACAGCCACTACCTGTTCTGGGTATTGCTCTGCTATCTTTACCGCCAAAAGAGACGACGGCCAGTCATAGCCAATACAGGCAATATGATTGACGCCATTGGCCTTTGCTCTATCTAGGACGGCTGATAGTTGCGGAAAAAGCTTCTCATCATTTAAGTGCGCATGGGTATCAAATAAATCTAAGGCAGGTTTTTCTTCCCCTAAATAAGCAAGAACCTTTGCCTGTTTTTCATCTTCTATTACAGTGGACATAGCTACTTCACTTTCCCGCCGCTAGGGATATCTTTCACTTCAACCACTTCCAAGGAACCCCCTTGAGAAGCAGCTAAAATCATCCCCCGAGACTCAATGCCGCGGAGCTTTGCTGGTTTTAAGTTGGCCACTACGATTACCTTTTTGCCAATCAAATCTGCCGGCTCATAGTGGAGCGCAATGCCAGAAACCACAGTCCGTTCTTCATCACCGATTTTCACTTGCAGTTTTAAGAGTTTATCTGTCTTTTCTACCTTTTCACAAGCCAATACCTCAGCTACCCGCAAATCAATTTTGGCAAAGTCATCAATAGAAATAAGATTTTCTTCTGCTGGATTTTCCTCTTCATTAAGGACATCTTTTACAGCAGAAACAGCTGCACCTGCCGCTTTTTTTACAGCAGTCACACCAGTGGTTACCCCATCTTTTACACCGTCTTTGAATTCTTGGCTGGTAACAGTAGCTTTGATTTCTTTTGCCCCTTCCGCTACAGTATCCCCTACTTCTTTGGCAAAGTTCTTTAGGGTATTCATGGCAGCATTCATAGCTGTCTTTGCATCTTCCACAGGATTACCTCCTTCTACGCCTAATACGGCCATATCAATACGAGGGAATAACGGCTCGCCACGGTTAATTTTCGCCCCTACCGGGAAATTGCCAAAGGATACCGTATCCCAGTTTTGTTTTGCAGCATCTTTTTCAATGCCTAATTGCTGCCATACTTTCGGCGCGATGTTGGGCATCACTGGCTGTATCATAATGGTAGCCATCCGCAACACTTCTGCCATGTTGTAGAGGACGGTAGCCAGCTTTTCTTTTTCGCCGGCTTTATTCAGGGCCCAAGGAGCCGCTTCGTCAATATATTTATTCCCCCGGTTGATGAGTTTCCAGATAGCCCCTAAAGCATTGCTAAACTCCATTTTGTCCATATATTCGCCCACTATATCCGGTGTGGCTTTTGCCAATGCAATCAAATCGTCGTCATATTCCGTAGGAGTTGATGGAGAAAGAACTAATCCCCCCTGAAATTTATCTATCATGGCAGTCGTCCGAGAGAGTAGATTGCCATAGTCATTGGCCAGGTCCACATTGATCCGGGTTACCAGCGCTTCTTCCGAATAGTTGGCGTCCAGGCCCATAGGCATTTCCCGCATGAGGAAATAACGGAGCGCGTCAGCACCATATTTGTCGACTAAAATCAAAGGGTCTACTACATTGCCCTTGGACTTAGACATTTTACCGTTATCGATGAGCACCCAACCATGGCCAAATACCTTTTGCGGCAAAGGCAGGCCTAGGGCCATCAGCATGATAGGCCAAATAATCGAGTGGAAGCGAATAATATCCTTCCCTACCAAATGGGTCGTATTACCCCAGAATTTCTGGAAGAGGCTATCATCTTCTGTACCATAGCCCAAAGCAGACAGATAGTTAATTAACGCGTCAAACCATACATAAATAACATGCTTATCATCAAAAGGAACGGGAATACCCCAAGAAAAAGTAGTACGGGATACGCACAAATCCTCTAAGCCCTGTTTCACAAAGTTAATCATTTCATTGCGGCGGGTTTCTGGTTGGATAAAGTCAGGATGATTTTCGATAAACTCCATCCATTGGTCTGCATATTTACTCATTTTGAAGAAATAGCTTTCCTCATGGGTAAGCTCTACTGGACGACCGCAGTCAGGACAGATATGCTCCTCTCCTACTTGCCGTTCTGTAAAGAATGTTTCACAAGGGGTGCAATACCAGCCTTCGTATTGAGATTTATAAATATCTCCTTGGTCATAAATTTTTTGGAAGAGCTTTTGTGCCACCTGCTTATGCCGGTCCTGAGTGGTGCGGATAAAGTCATCATTAGCAATATCCAATTGCTTCCAGAGATATTGCATATTGGCAACAATGGGATTTACAAACTCGATAGGCGTTTTGCCCACTGCTTTTGCTGCCCGCTCGATTTTCTGACCATGTTCATCACTACCAGTAAGGAAAAAAGTCTCATATCCCCGCAACTTCTTGTAGCGTGCCATCGTATCTGCCGCTACGGTAGAATAAGCATGACCAATATGCATATTGCCGCTAGGGTAATAAATGGGCGTAGTAATATAAAATGTTTTTGCTTCTGCCATAATAACCTAAAAACCTCCTTGAGTATAACGCCATCTTAATGATCTAGTTTCTCTCTATTTCTTTTTATCATACCAAAAATTTCTAATTTTGTCATGTTAGTCTAACCCTAAGCGATAAATATAATTCACCGCAACGCCGGTCTCTTCTGCTACTTGTTTGGCTGCTGCTTTACGAGAGACGCCTGCCGCCTCTCTTTTTTGCCGCATAGCAAGAAGCTCTTTATCGTCATAACTTGCTGGAGCTTGCGACAACGCATTTCCCGCCACCACCAAACAAAATTCCCCTTTCACAGCAGGAAGATTAGTAAAATAATCTATCATTTCCTGGATGGTTCCCCGACGCACCTCTTCAAACTTTTTGGTTAATTCCCGCGTTACCGCCATCTCTCTTGTGGCGCCAAACACCGCCGCCATATCTTTTAACGCTGCTAGCAAACGATGAGGCGTCTCATAAAATATCATGGTGCGGGTCTCCTGCTGTAGCTTAGCCAGTTGTTGCTGTCGAGTTTTCTTTTCCCGCTCCAAGAACCCCTCAAAGGTAAAAGGGACCGCTGCCAGGCCTGAAGCCACCAAGCCCGTAATCACAGCGCTGGGCCCCGGCACCACCGTGACAGGGATACCAGCTTCCCGGGCATAGTTTAGGAGGTCCATCCCAGGGTCGCAAATACCGGGCATACCGGCGTCCGACACCAAGGCAATTGCCTTACCGGCCTGCAACTCACTGAGCAGATATCCCGTCTTTGCCTCTTTGTTATGCTCATAATAGCTGGTCAACGGCTTCTTAATCTGGAAATGATTTAATAGCTGCCGGGTATGGCGGGTATCTTCTGCCGCAATAAAATCTACCTGCTGCAAGACTTCTACCGCACGATATGTCATATCCCCCAGATTGCCAATAGGCGTGCCAACCAAATACAATATGCCTGCCATAATCCTTCCTCTTTGATACTATTTTGATATTACGATTATCTATTTTTTTTCTACACAATACTTTTGAAAGATTGCTGTCATTTCCGAAGTATAAACGCCCTCTTCCTGAAAGAGAACAAACTCTTTTTTCTCTATTCGTTCCCATCCATTGTCAGCTTGTGCTTTTCTACAACCTCCCACCAAACATAGAAAGGGGCTATCCTCCGAAAAGTTTTTTACCTGGGTCAGCTGCATTACTTGTAGTGCTTGCCGCTGCAACACATCTAAAAGCTCTTGTAATCGGCTATAGGGATACACCAGATAGAACCATCCCTCTGCAGCTAAACTATAAGCAATGGCACCAACTACCTGAGATAAATCACAATATATCTCCGCCTTCGCAGCTGCTACCAATGGCACAGGACTTAGCCGCCCAGTCTCCTTTTTACGGTAAGGCGGATTTACCGTCACTACGTGATAGCTCTGAGCCGAAACCAATGAGCCAATCTGGCAAATATCTCCTGTTTGGATAGTCACCCGGTCTTCTAATTGATTGAGCCGAATACTTCGATTAGCCATTTCTACCACTTCTGGAAAGAGCTCAATACCAGTAATAACAGCCGTTGGTTCCTTTGCAGCCAGCAACAAGGGAATAACCCCGCCACCTGTACATAAATCCAGCACACAGTCGCCTGGCTGAATAACCGCAAAATCAGCTAATAGCACAGCGTCTACCCCAAAGCAAAACCATTTTCTATTTTGAATAATCTTAAAATCCTGCCATAATAAGCTGTCCATACGTTCTTCAGATTTCAATAAGATATTTGGTTCTTGTTCTATTCCCATATATACAACCACTATACGACTAATAAACAACTAATTGAAATGTTTACAGAAAATATTTTATTTCTACGCATACTGCTATCTCATTTATTTTAGGAATTATTTTTCTTTTCACCGGCATGATAGCCTTCTTCATAAAGAAAGGATAAGCAAAACAGACAAGGCTCTTCCCGCTTTTGCGCAAAATAATCATGACAAATATGATACCCTTCATTATACAGCTGGCTCAAGGACTCAAAGCCCTCTCCCCGTATGCGTTCTGTAGAAAGTTTTTCCCGCAGGATTTTATTTTGGTCCTCTAGGCTCTCTACTACCAATTTCATTTTTTCTATTTGTGTCAAGGCACTTTTTAAAGTTTCCTCCAGCGCCGCTAATTCCTCTGTAAGGCCCATCTGTCTCACCTCTTTTCGGGCTTATCATCTCTTAGTCCAGTCTGCTTTTATCACTGCCCCGGTCCTCCAGAGCTAAAATATCTTCTTCCGAGATATCCTCCTCCAGCTCCTTTTGATAGGCAGGACAATTACCGCCGCTCTTACATTCACTGCAGTCCTCAAACTTTAAACAGCACATCAATCTACCGCAAATGCCGGAAATCTTCGTGGGATTTAAAGATAAATTCTGCTTCTTGGCCATGCGGATAGATACCGGCTGAAAATCTCCCAGGACGGAATGACAGCAAAGCACCCGGCCGCAAGAGCCGATGCCCCCCATAATCTTTGCTTCATCACGGACGCCGATTTGCCGCAGCTCGATACGAGTGCGGAATACCGACGCCAAATCTTTTACCAGTTCGCGGAAATCTACTCTGCCTTCTGCAGAAAAATAAAAAATCACTTTGCTGCCATCAAAGGTGTAAGACACATCAATGAGCTTCATAGGTAAGTTGTGAGCCGCAATCTTTTGCTGACAAATACCAAAAGCTTCCTTTTCCTTCGCCTTATTAGCCGCCTGCCTTGCCTTATCCTCTTCTGTCGCTACCCGCAGCACACATTTTAATGGAGACACGATATCTTTTTCTTCCGCTTCTTTCGGTCCTACCACTACAGTGCCGCACTCCTGCCCACGAGCAGTTTCAACAATTACAGTATCCTGATTTTGAATATCAAACTCTCCTGGAGAGAAGTAATATATTTTCCCCGCTTGCTTAAAGCGAACGCCTACTACTGTTACCACCCTGCAACCCTTCTTTCTCTATATCCTGCATGGAAATATGGGCATATTTTCAAATTACCCATTATCCTAACAATTTTTTTAATTTTAATACCAACACATCTAAAAGCAAGCGTTGGTTCACATTTTTATCCAATCCTTCGATGGTTTCCTCTATGACAGCCGTCGCCTCCAGCCAAGGCCGCATCAGCGCAGCAGCCTGTTGCGGTGGGTTTTCCCGAGCGATTTTCAAAATGGTACTATGACTGCATTGCAGCGCCGTCAATAAAAATTCGCGGACCCCTTGTCGGTCCTTATCCCATTTATCCCCCCAAGACAGAAGCTTGTCTCCGGAAAGATTAGGAAAATCTTCCAACCACCCGCCAGCTCTTGTTAATATCTCCTTACGAAACAGCGCGCTTTTTTCCTGCAACCGTATGATCTGACAGCGGGAAAGCACCGTCGGCAAAATATCTAAATCCTTTTGCGCATACAGCAGAAAAACAGTCTGGGCCGGCGGTTCTTCTAATACCTTTAACAGGCTATTGGCAGACTCTTTCCGCAGCTGCCTTGCAGCCAGCAGAAAGATTTGATACTCGCCCTCAATATGACTAAGATAGGCCTGCTGCTGCATGTTGCGGATTTGCTCAATAGAAATATACTGTCGTCCGCTAGCCGCTGTAATGTGATGAATAGCACTATGATTACCGTGAAGAGCCTTCCGACAAGAAGGACAAGCCTCGCAAGGTCTATCCTGGGCCCCGCCAGACAGTCGCGTCTCACAGTTTAACCCACGGGCAAACCAAAAGGCTTGCGGGAGGACAGCCATCTCATCCCCTATCAATAAATAGGCATGAGAAATTTGCCCCGTGGCCAAAATCTTTGCCAAGGGACTGCCTGTCATCTCAATTCTCTTTTCCGGAAAATCACTCATCTCTGCCTCATCATTGCCTGCTTTATTCGTCTGTCAGCTTTTATCTTTTTATTTTATCATAAACAGCGCATAAAATCATCTGTAAATTTATAGCTGAATATCTTACCTGTTTTATTTTTTCTCATTTACTTATTTATTTTGTCTGGACAGGAAAGGAATTAACCTGCTGCGTACTTCTGCCTGCAGGTCTGCAATGGGCCGCATACCATCTAACACCACAATTCGCTCTGGATTTTCGGCCGCTAGCTTCCCATAACCGTCACATACCCGTTGGTGAAAGTCTAATGCCTCCTGTTCCATTCTATCCGGTGCTGCTCCTCGCTTTTCGATAATCCGAGCCAAACCTTCTTCGGCTGCAACCAAGAACAAGAAGGTAATATCTGGCTGCAAGTCTCCAACCACCAATTGATTAAGAGGCTGCAAGAAGCCGGGAATATCCAGCTGCCTGCCATAGCCCTGATAAGCCAGCTGAGAGTCGGCAAAACGGTCGCAAACCACCCATTCCCCACGGTTTAAAGCAGGCAAAATCACTTCCTCTATATGTTGCGCCCGGTCTGCCGCATATAGGAGCGCCTCCGCCCGCGGGAAAATCCGCCCGCTCTCCGGTGACAGCAAAAGCTCCCGGATTTTTTGAGCCACATAACCGCCGCCCCCTGGCTCCCTAGTACAAAGATAGGGAATACCCTTTTCCTGTAAAAAAGCAGTCAGACCCTGGATTTGCGTTGTCTTCCCAGCACCATCCGGACCTTCCACCGTAATAAAGACACCTTTCATAGGACTGAGCCCCTTTCTCATTTCTTGATTACTGCTTCTGTCAAAACACGAATAACGCCGTTATCGCAGCCCTGGACGCTGCCGCCGGCTAGTATCATCTGCTCTAAGATAGCAATTTCTTTTTCTGTAATCTCTTGCCCCGGAAGCAGCAAAGGGATACCAGGCGGATACAGAGAAACCATCTCTGCTGCAACCATGCCAATAGCCTCGCCATAAGGCACTAGCTCACAAGACATGCTCCACCAAGGCCGAGGCGCCAGCACTGCCACTTCCTGACTGGGAAGAAAAGCAGCCAAATGATTTTCCCGAACAGATACCCCTTGTTGTTTGTGCCTAATCTGCTCCAGTGCTGCAGTGACCCGGCTGATAATCCTTTCTTTTTGCGGTAAATCCCCAATAGCTAAGATAATGGTAACAAGGGCCTCTTCCGCCATTTCCACATCGATGCCCATTTCACTAAGGTAATCTGCCACAACAAAGCCGGAAAGTCCAAAATCATTTACCAATAATATTTTCGTACAATCTTTTCCCCAAACAGGCCCCGCAAAATCCTTACTGTCCAAAGTTCGCCAGCCTGTTACCTGATGGATAGCCTGGGTAAATTCTGCTGCCCAGACTGCAAGGTCCTGTCCAAACTGACACCCTTTAACCGCCCATAAAGCCCTGGCCCCATCAAGAGAGGACATCAAAGGATAAGACGGACTGGTAGACTGGAAATAAAGCAAATTCTGACCAAAAGTCAGCGTCTCATTTTGCACGGCGGCTACAGCCGTTTGGGTCATAGAGCCCATGGTTTTATGCCAACCTTGGATGACAATATCAGCACCAAGCTCGATAGGGTTTGGGATACGCCCCGGCAGGAAAGGCAAATGACCTCCATGGGCCATATCCACCACCAATTTCACCTGATACTTTTTACAAATAGAGATTAACGCTGCCATATCCCCATAGAGACCATGATAAGTGGGATAGACGACGACCATAGCCTTGACAGCATAGGCTTTGATTACCGTTTCTACCTGGTTTACATCTATTCCCAACGGGATTTGCCAGGTTTCATCTATTCCTACGGGCATCACCACAGCTTCTGCCCCGGCAAGGGCTACACCTCGCCAAATGCTGCCATGGGCATTACGCGGTACCAGTATACGCTCGCCCGGCTTTATCACAGACAATATCCCCGCCATCAGCCCAGCCGAGGCTCCATTGACCAAGAAAAATGCCTGCTCTGCTCCAAGGAAATCCGCTAAAAGCTGCTGGGCCTCTAAAAGGCAGCCTTGGGCGTGGTACAGCTGGTCGGTCATGGCAAGTTCCGTCACATCCCACTGCCAAAGAGCAGCCCCCCAAGCCTTGGTCAAAGGCGTATCTATATGCCCGCCTTTATGCCCCGGCATAGAAAGACGGACTCTATCTTCTTTTGCATACTGAGTCAATACATCACAAAGAGGCAATCTACTTTGGTCTAGCTGATATTTCATAAAACAAATTGCCTCCTTCTCTCACTACTTTTTCCTATCTCATTATACAGGAAAAAATACTTAGGTACAATCATTACAAACTAGTTTAGATTTTCCATTTTTTTTGCAGACAACTGTTTAGGAGGTTTTGAGAAATGTCTCTATGATGTTATAAACGCGTTTTCTTTCCTCGGAGGATAACTGAGCTAATTGTTCGTGAAGCAAGGAGTCTTTGACAATATAGCCAGTGTCTAATACATCCGATAACACAATATCAGCAGAGGCTTCCAGGGCGTTTAATATTTCAATGAAGGTGGGCAGAGAAGGTGTTTTTTCACCTCGTTCCAGCGAACCAATATAGTTTGCGCTGAGTTCTGCCAGCTCTGCTAAATCTTCTTGGCGGAGATTTTTAGATAAACGATATTTCTTTATATTTTTACCGATGCTATCAAGTTTCATTTAAGAAACACTTCCGACTTATTTTCTTAAATAATACAACCTTCACCTTTTTATTGACAATTGCCCATATTCGGGCTACAATCTTCTGATAAAAAATAATAGTTAGAACACCTATAGCTAATCTAACAACAACTTTCAATACTCGCCAAAGAAAGGATATGAAAATGTATCATTTTAAGTATGTAGTTAAAAATGAAATTAACCCAATAAGAAAAGAACTTGACGAATTAATCCATCAGGTTCGAAACGAAGTTCGAAATCATTTTACATTCCAATATGAATTTGTCGGTAGCGTAAAAAGGAACATGGTTACTTACGATATAAAAAGCAATGTCGGATTTGACTTTGATGTAAATATCATGGTAAACGATGATGATGAAAATTATAGCGCAAAAGAAATAAAACATATCCTCATGCAAGCGTTTAATAAATTGGCGTATAAGTATCATTATGCCCCTTGCGAAAATAACACACGAGTTTTTACCATCAAAGTAAAGGATAGAGAACATTCCCAAATCCTTTATAGCTGCGACTTTGCAATCGTAAATAATTATGGACATCATCAGCAGCAATATATCAGGTTCAACAAGAAATCTAATATATATACTTGGGAAAAACAACCTAAGGGATTTTACCTTCTTCCTGAGAAAATTCAGTTTTGCAAAGAAAATAATTTATGGCCGGATGTTAGAGAGACCTATCTAGAAAAGAAAAACATGAACATGGATAATAATAAAAAATCAAGGTCTATTTTTGCTGAAGCAATCCATCAAGTCTGTCAGCAAAACGGATACTTTGAAAATTAATAAAAAAGAATGACAAATGTCATTCTTTTTTATTGCTTATCTATTTTTATAATCTGGAAAAATCTAATGTCGCGAAGTAGTCGTCTAAAGTTTCTGCCCGACGGATTAATTCTACAGTGCCGTCTTCTTTTAAGAGTAGCTCCTGACAACGCAGCTTGCCGTTATAGTTAAACCCCATAGCAGAGCCGTGGGCCCCGGTATCATGGATGACTAAAATATCCCCGATATCGATATGGGGCAGCATCCGGTCGATAGCAAATTTATCGTTGTTTTCACAGAGAGACCCGGTGATGTCATACTTGGTGTCAGCAGGCGCGTCCTCTTTCCCTACCACCGTAATATGATGATAAGAACCATAGAGCGCCGGCCGCATCAGGTTTGCCATACAAGCGTCTAAGCCGATGTAGTGCTTGTAAATATTTTTCTCATGAAGAGCAGTTGCTACCAGATACCCATAAGGTCCCGTAATCATACGGCCGCTTTCCAGACAAATTTTCATATGGTCCAGGCCAGCCGGCACTAAAATGCGTTCAAACTCCTGCTTTACCCCCTGACCAAACGCTGCTAAATCTACAGGTTCTTGTTCCGGTAAATAAGGAATGCCAATACCGCCGCCTAAATTCAAAAATTCTACTGCCACGCCTAATTTATCCTTTATTTCCACTGCCAGCTCAAACATCATAGTAGCAGTACCAATAAGATAATCCACATTTAATTCATTAGAAACAACCATGGTATGGAGACCAAACCGTTTCACACCCATCCCTTTTGCCTGTTCAATGGCAGTGAAAATCTGTTCTTTAGTCATACCGTATTTGGCTTCTTCTGGGTAACCGATGATAGCGTTACCACCTTCCCGGAGCGGACCGGGATTATAGCGGAACGCCAACAAATCAGGAAGGCCTACTTCTTTTGCCAGGTAATTGATATGGGTAAGGTCATCTAAGTTAATAATAGCGCCTAATTCTTTTGCTTTGGCAAATTCCTCTGCAGGCGTATCGTTAGAGGTGAAACAAATATTTTCTCCCGTGATGCCTACTTTTTCACAGAGGATTAACTCCGCCAGAGAACTACAATCCCCACCAAAACCTTCTTCCCTTAATATTTTCATAATATAAGGATTAGGCAAGGCCTTTACTGCAAAATATTCTTTGAAATCCGGCGCCCAGCCAAAGGCTTGTACCAGTTTCCGAGCATTTTCCCGGATATCTTTTTCGATGTAAATATGAAAAGGCGTACCATATTCCGCCACGATTTCTTTGATTTTTTCTGCGCTGAAAGGCAAAGTTTTTGCTGTCATATAAATCCCCCTATTTTCCTAAACGATAACCTAAAAAGTTTATAATTTCCCGTGCACAGTCTGGTTGCCAAGCACAAAACTGCACCACAGGCCGATAAATAGCTAAATCTTCCTGCCGACTGCCAGTATAGCTGCCAAAGGCAATACCTGCTCCTATGGCTGCTCGCGCGTCAATGCCAGCGTCCCCCACTAGCAACCAATTTTCCCGCGGTACATGAGAAAATATTCCTAGTATCTGCAATACGCCTGCAGAAGATGGCTTCAAGTCCGGCACCGACTCCCTGCCATAAATACCGTCAAATAACTCGATAACACCGTTTTCTATTAGTCCCATCTCTGCTGGCACTTGAGAATTATTCGTCAGCACCACCATATGAGCCTCTTGGGATAAGGCTGCCAGCACTTCTAGAACGCCTGGTTCCAGCTTGGCCTCTTCCATACCCATCTTTTCCACATCCCGCACAATAGACCAGGCAGCTGCCCCATAGTCTGCGTCATAATAAGGAAATGATTTCATCTCCATTAAAACTTCTGCAGTTGTCTTCTGTGCATAGTCAGGCACCAAGAGATTTTTTTCTGCCAGATAAGAACAGACCCTTTTGTGCATCAACCGGAAATCAATATGAGTCCGTAAAAGAGTATTATCCATATCCCAAATAATGCCATATGGTTTCGGCACTGCTAGCTTTTGCTGTGTTATGATTTTAGTTTTTGAGATTTCCATATGGCAAACACTCCTGCAGTAAAAGCCCATACATTTTCTGATGTTTTTTCATTATAACGAATAACCAGCAAAAAAACAAGAACAATCCACGAAAGAGCCTAAAAGAGCAAAGATTTTGCTCTTAAAAAGAGATAGACTGTAACGGTCTATCTCTTTTTATCTGTTTAATTAGTCTGCAAATAATTCGGTCCATACCTGATCATAAAGGGCAATGGCTTCACCTGGGTCTAAATATACTTCACATTCTTCGATAACGCTGTCTTCCGGATAGCCCGCACCGTCATTTTTGATTTCATCGGGTAAGAGTTCAAATGCACCCATATTTGGAGTAGAGTACCGGATATATTCCGTATTCTTCAAAGCAATATCCGGACGGCACATGAAATTGATGAAAGCTTCCGCATTTTCTTTATTCTGAGCAGTTTTTGGAATTACCATTGCGTCGATGGAATAGTTAGACCCTTGCTTCGGCACAGAATAACGCAAGTTTTCGTTTTGTTCCATCATGGTGATCGCATCCCCAGACCAGGTAATGGCCATAGCAGCTTCCCCGCTAATCATCTTTTCTTTAGATTGGTCTACCAAGTAAGCAAGTACAAGAGGACGCTGTTCCTGTAATTTTACTTTAGCCGCTTCCAACTCAGCAGGATTAATGCTGTTCATAGAATAGCCCAAAGCCTTCAGGGCAATGCCAATGGTATCACGAGGACTATCTAACATAATAATCTCTTTCGCATATTTTTCGTTCCAAAGCACTTCCCAGGTATCTACTGGATCGGTTACCATATTTGCATCATAGATAATCCCTAGCGTGCACCACATGTAAGGAATAGAATATTTGTTATCTGGATCATAAGGTTGATTTAAAAATTTCGGGTCAGTTTGGCTGGCATTTGGGATATTGTCATAGTTTAATTCCAGCAGCATATCTTCTTTGAGCATTTTTTCAATCATATAGTCAGATGGAATAAGCACATCGTAAGCATTACCGCCAGCTTTAACCTTCACATACATATCTTCGTTAGTATCATACATTTCATAGCGAACCTTGATACCGGTTTCTTCTTCAAACATATCAATGACATCTTCATCAATGTAATCGCCCCAGTTATAAACATACACCATGGGCTGGTCACTATCACCGCAACCAGTTAACATGCCACAAAAGAGCAATCCCATAAATGCTAATCCCCATAAGCTTTTTTTCATTTCTTTTCTCATCCTCCAATTTTCTTTTTGTTTTCATCGGTTTCTACTTGATATCCTGATGGGATACATTTTTATCCTGGGACATTCGTCCATTGATAACTACTAACAACACCAATACCACTGCAAACATCAGCGTAGAAATAGCATTGATTTCCGGGCTGACGCCCCGCCGCGTCATTGAGTAAATGGTAATGGAAAGGTTCGTCACACCAGAACCGGTGGTAAAGAAACTGATTACAAAATCATCCAAAGACAGGGTAAAAGCGAGGAGCAGACCGGTAATCACCCCCGGCATAATCTGTGGCAACACTACTCGACGAATAGCATAAGCAGGCGTCGCCCCTAGATCCAATGCCGCTTCATAAACATTTTTATCCAGCTGCCGCAGTTTTGGCAGTACAGAAATAATCACATAAGGAATATTAAACACAATATGAGATAACAGCAACGTCAAAAAACCCAACCGCATATTGACGAAAATAAATAAAATCATCAGCGATACCCCAGTGACAATATCTGGGTTTAAGACAGGCAGGTAGTTAATATCCAATACCGCCTTTTTCGACCATTTGCCCAAGCTCTGGATGCCAATGGCAGAAATGGTACCGATAATGGTGGCAATCACTGCCGAAAGGATTGCAATCAGGATGGTATAATACAGCGCCGACATAATCTCACTATTCTGAAAGACCTTCTCATACCACTTGAGAGAAAATCCTGTCCACATAGAACGGGACTTTGACTCATTAAAGGAAAAGGCCATCAGTACAATAATGGGCGCATAGAGGAAGGCAAAAATAATCAGCAAGTAAATCCGTTCAAAAAACCGTTTTACCATAAACCGCCCACCCCCTCATTATCGTGGTCTTTATCATAGTGATTTAAGATTGCCGTAGAAATCAAAATCAATATCATCATAACGATAGATAAGGCCGAACCAAAGTGCCAATCCCCCACCCAGAGGAATTGTTGCTCGATTAAGTTCCCGATCAGGCTGAACTGTCCGCCCCCCAAAAGTCGGGAAATAATAAAGGTGGATACAGCTGGCATAAACACCATGACCACCCCAGACATGACGCCAGGAATGCTTAAAGGAAAGGTCACCTTGCGAAAGACAGTCAATCGTCCCGCTCCTAAATCCTCTGCCGCTTCAATCAAACTATGGTCCATCTTCACCAATACCGAGTAAATAGGCAATACCATAAAAGGTAAAAAATTATATATCATACCCAGCACCACTGCAATATCCGTATACAAGAACTGATATGGCCCCAAACCGAAATTTCCCAGGAAGGTATTGATTAAACCGTTCTTCTCTAACAAAGTCATCCAGGCATAGGTACGCAGCAAAATATTCATCCACATGGGCAGAATGAGTAGTAAAAGCAACATCCGTTTCTGCACATATTCTTTGCTGGCTAGTATCATGGCCAGCGGATAGCCGAGTAAGAAACAGCCGATGGTGCAATAAAAAGCCAACATAATGGAACGCAGCGCCACCTTCAAATACACCGGCTGACAAAACTTCTGAAAATTTGCTAAGGAAAATCGGACGGCCTCGCCATCCCTCACCGTAAAAGCATAATATAGCACCAGCGCCATAGGCACCACGATGAAGATGGCCATCCAAATCATATAGGGATAAGACAACCATTTCTTTTTCATGCTTCTACCTCATCTACTGTTTCTTTTTTGCAGCTTTTTTCCATGATGTGAATATTTTCCGGCGTTACGCAGATGCCCACTTCACTGCCCACAGGGGACATCGCAGTGCTATGAACCAACCAATCTATGCCATGGTCACAAAGGACATGCATTTCATAATGAACGCCCAGGAAGACCACTGACTGCACCACACCAGAAATCTGCCCTTTTTCTTTTTCTACCAGCTGCACATCTTCCGGACGCACCACTACCTCTACAGGATTATCCTCCCCAAAGCCCTTATCCACACAAGGAAAAGTCGCCCCAGAAAAATGCACAGAATAATCCCGCAACATCACACCATCAATAATATTACTTTCACCGATAAAGTCAGCCACAAAGGCATTTTTCGGTTCATTATAAATATCTTCCGGTGTTCCCTTTTGCTGGATTTCCCCCTCGTTAATGAGCACGATAGTATCCGACATGGTCAGCGCTTCTTCTTGGTCATGGGTAACATAGATAAAGGTAATGCCCAATCGCCGCTGCATATCCTTTAACTCCATCTGCATACCTTGGCGCATTTTTAGGTCTAAAGCACCTAAAGGCTCGTCCAAAAGCAATACTTCCGGTTCGCTGACTAAAGCCCGGGCAATGGCAATCCGCTGCTGTTGCCCGCCAGATAAAGACTCAATAGACCGCTTTTCAAAGCCATTTAAATTCACCAAGTTCAGCATAGCCTTTACCCGTTCTTTAATATAAGCTTCCGGTTTTTTCTTTAAGCGCAAGCCAAAGGCAATGTTTTCATAAATACTCATATGGGGAAACAGTGCATAGCGTTGAAACACCGTATTCAAAGGACGCAAATAAGGCGGCACATCATTGATGCATTTGCCGTTGCATAAAATCTGTCCACTGGTGGGCTGCTCGAAGCCAGCTATCATTCTCAGCGTCGTCGTTTTCCCGCAGCCGGAAGGTCCAAGCAGTGTAAGAAATTCATTTCTTCTTACATTTAAATTTAAATTTTTCAACGCTACATTATCATCAAACTCTTTACGAATGTTTACCAACTCAATGATGTTTTCTGATACATTTTTTTCACTCATGACCCCATCGCTCCTTTTGCCATTATCTGTCTCTTTTAAAAGCTGGGCGGTGTAGATACCCAAAGAATTTTTGCTTCCCGCTCCCCGGAAATATTTTCGATTTTGTGAGGACTATTGGCTTTGTAATAAAAGCTCTCCCCTTTTTTACACTTATACTTACGCTGCCCCAAATACACCATGACAGCACCGGCCAATACATAACCAAACTCTTCCCCGGCATGAGGGTCATCCACATCCACACTCCCCTTTGGCTCTAAAGTAAGGATGATTGGCTCCATCTCATTTTTCTGAGCATTGGGCACAATCCAATGAATAGTATTGCCCAGCTCTTTATCTTCCTGCACAAAGACATCTTCCTTGGAAAAAACAATTTTTTCATCTTCATAATCGCTAAAGAAATCTTTTAGGTTCGTACCCAAGCACTCCAGCACATCCACCAAAGTAGAAATAGAAAGAGAGGTAATATCTCGCTCTACCTGGGAAATAAACCCTTTTGTCAGTTCTGCTCGCGCTGCAAGCTCTTCTTGGGTCAAGCCGTTTTTCATGCGCAGCTGACGAATTTTATTGCCGATATCCATCTTTCCACTCCCTTTCTAGCTTTCCCATCGCTTTTTCTATGTTTCGCAATTCTGCAGATTGCAGGTTAACATCTATTTATCTTGTATTTATCTTGGTAAACCTAAACTCTAAGTTTATCTTTACTAAACCAACATATAATATTTAACAATAAACTACAGAAAATGTCAATATTTTTTTCAAAAACAGCGAATTAAGAATTTTAATATAAAAACTCTTTGACCTTGGTTTCTTATATCATTTCTTAAATAAATCAAAACAAAATGAAAGTTAAGTGCTATTCTTTGTTTAGAAACACTAAACTTTTTCATTAAAAAAATAATCTTGGCAAAACTATCAAATTTATATCTGCTGTTCAACACTATCAGCACGAAATTTATCTGTCAAAAATTTTCCTACCATTAATTTTATAGACTTGCATTGTATCTCAAGGCAAACCCTTTTATAATAAAGTCAATAAGACTGATTTTCTTTTGAAAGGAGCATACACCATGCCAGAAAAACCATATCATGTTTATATTACCAGAAAAATCCCCCAGCCTGCCATTGACCTGCTGGAGGAATATTGTACTGTCACTTATAATGAGATAGAAGACGCCCTTACTCCAGAAGAACTCAAAACCGCCGTTCGGGATAAAGACGCCATCCTTTCCATGTTCTACGACCAGTTCACTCCAGAGGTGCTGGACTGCTGTAATCAAGCCAAAATCATCGCTAATTTCGCTGTCGGCTTCGAAAACTTAAATATCCCCGCTGCTACCGAACGAGGCATTTACCTTAGCAATACACCTGGCGTCTTAAATATCGCTACTGCAGAAACAGCCTGGGCGCTCCTTTTCGCAGTAGCTCGTAATATCCCTGCTATGGATGCCGTCTGCCGCACCGGGAAGATGGACAGTTGGTCCCCCTTCGGTTACCTGGGACAGGAAATCACCGGAAAGACATTAGGGGTTATCGGCGCCGGCCGCATTGGCAGCGCCATGATACGCATGGCCCAGGGCTTCCATATGCCTGTGCTCTATACTGCTCATAGCCCCAAACCAGAGCTGGAACAAGAAACCGGCGCTATTTTTACGGATTTAAATACTTTGTTAAAGAAAAGCGACATCATTTCTATTCATGCACCGGCCACTCCAGAAACCAAATATCTCATTTCCAAACCGCAACTAGAAATGATGAAGCCAACAGCTATCCTTATCAATACCGCTCGCGGACAGCTCATCAATACCCAAGATTTAATCTGGGCATTGGAAAACAAGGTGATTGCCGGGGCTGGCCTCGATGTCTTTGAAAACGAGCCTTATGTAACGCCAGGCCTGGAAAAACTCACCAATCTGGTCATGGCACCACACATCGGCAGCGCCACTTATGAAACCAGGGTCAATATGGGACTCACTGCCGCTCGAAACATCATCGCCGCCCTCAAAGGAGAATTACCCCCTAACTGCCTCAACCCAGAAGCAAAAGTAAAATAATCATATAGAAATCAATTCTTTCAAACCAATGTCCCCCTGAACACCATGTATGATATTGCATATTAAAAAAGAGCCTAGAATAATCTAGGCTCTTTTTCTTGGTTTTGTTCATAGTCTTTTAAAACAGCGATAAAAATATTCTCTGCATATTCCCGGCAACGCCGACAGCTTTGTGCTACACCAGTCATCGCCTGCAGCTGACTAAAATCTGCTACCCCTTGAGAAACAGCTTGTTCTATATCGCCAATGGTAATATGACGGCAATGGCAAACCATCTTTTCTTTTTTCATTGCAATAACTCCTACCGCAGTCCAGATTATATTTGATTGCTTTATCGACTGGATGATTGATTAGTTTTGTTTTCCTGCATAAATGCTTCAAAAGCTTCATAGGGGATAATATACTGCCTACCAACTTTTACAGCTGGCAGCTTTTTTGTTTTTATCTGCTCCACCAAAAAGGCATAACTTAGCGGAAGTTTCTCCATAATTTGCCGAATGGTATACCCTTCTGCCTTTGACTCCCCTTGATGGGACTGACTGTACACCTCAGCTGCAGACTTTTCCACAAAATATTTTCTGCCAATATGATAAGCAGCAAGAACGCCATGGTCAATATCCCTTTTCACAGCACCATAACGAACACCAGATAGGGCTGCAACTTCTTTTAAAGATAGATATTCCTTCCCACTTTGCTCTGACGCCGAGAGAAGGTTTCCCTTTTTTCTGGGGGATTTTGTTTTACCTGTCATGTTCACGCCTCCTACAAACGGTTTCTTTTTTGCATCGTCTGTATAATCTATGCGTGTTACGACAGTTTATATCCTTTTTCTATCTTTTTCGAGAAAAATTTCTATTTACCGTTATACAATGCCTTACTAATAAAAGCCGCCATCTCCCCACGAGTCACATATTCACCAGGCGCAAACTGTCCATTGCCACGGCCCGCAACGAAGTTCTTATGTTCAAGAAGCACAATATCCTGCTTTGCCCACTGTTGACCTGGCGTATCTAAGTCTGTAAAAGCAGAGGGCGCCGCTGAATTATCTGTTAAATTAAACAATCGCACCAAAATCGCCGCCATCTCTGCACGAGTAACAGGCTTGCCTATCCCAAAAGTACCGTCTGGATAACCATATAAAAAGCCCTTCAAAGAGGCCTGAAAAATATCATTAAATGCCCAATATCCAGTATTGATATCCGTATAGTTAAAGGTTGTCTCTACATTTGGCCGGTCCTGATTAGTAATAGCCAGCGTCCGCACGATGACTGCCGCTAACTCATCCCTAGTGACTAAATCATTAACCCCAAAGTATCCCGGCCGTTTCCCGGTGAGAATACGGTCTTGCGATAGCGATAGAATACTTTCTCTCGCCCAGTGATGACCGATATCTGTAAAAGGAGAATAACGGTCCCCCAATGCCACCACGGCATGAAACTCTACGCTAACAGGCGCGTCTGTATAGGAATAAGAACCGGTCGTCTCACGAGGATTTTGCCCTGTCCAGAAAAGATAGCTCCGTTCAGAAGCAATGCGTCCAAAGTAACTCCAATCTACCAGCTTTACCTCTTTATCTCCATTTTTGAGGGTATAAGTAAAAGTAGGGTCTGCTATCACCCAACCAATATCAGGGAGATAAAACTCCGCCCAACTATGAGAAAGCAAGTCGCCATTTAAGTATCCAGACTCCAGCACATAAGGCTCTCCCGTATGCTGGGTAGAATTGTATAAATACCCCACCTGCACCCGAGCAGGAATGCCTAATGCCCTAAGAGAGGCTACAAATAAATTAGCATATTCCTGGCATACGCCTTCCCCTGTTCGTAAAGCACTAAGAGCACCTTGATTGGCATACTCCCCATCCCGATAATTCAAATACAGGTTAATATCTGCAAATAACTTTCGAGCGATAAGGTATGGATTAGTTTCGTTACCAACAGTTTCTTTTGCATATTGGATAATCTCTTTATGGTCAGACTCGATGCCTGGTTCCGGTTGCAAATACCGCGGGTCGATACCGGCATACCCCTGGTAATCATCTGAAACAGCAGCAGCATTAATCTGATAGCTACCCTTGTAATTATCAATAATAAACCGTTGCTCTAAGATTTGCCGTTCCCCCGGTGCCAGACGCTCAATGTTATAAACAGCCGTCTCGTTGCCATCTTCCCCACTCAAAAAGGACTCTGGCTGTGGATTATATTCTACCTCGCGGATTTCTTGGTAAATCGGCTGCTGCGTCGAAAAAGCCGGCACGGAAATCTGAATATTCCTAGCCGTATTTGCCGTTTTATTCTCTACGATAATCTGGTGAATAACCGTATAAGTAAAACCATTTTCCTTCTTAAAAACCTCTGCAGCTGTCTCTGTCTTTTGTGTAATGCCAGGAGGCTGTTTCCCTTCGGAAACACTTGTATGGAGGGTCCCATTGGCTACACTGGTATTGGTATTGGTATTGGTATCAATAGCAATGGCATGAGCCGCCCGAATGCCAAAAAACAATAATAATGCGGCAAGCATAAGACAAAGATTAAAAAAAGTATTGCGTCGTTTCACTTATGCTTACCTCCTTCTCTAATATTTCTTTTCTGATGTTTTCTGCTTACTTCGTCCCTTTATTGTATCAAGATGCTATCTGTTGTTCAATGAAATTACCATATTTTCACAAGAAAGATATTGGAAATTTTTTAAACAAAAATAAATATGAGCATAACTCATATTTATCTTTGACGAATAAACTCTGGAAAAAGTTTCCATATTTTACTAATTTTTCAACAATATTCTATATTTTTATACAAGCTTCTTTATATAAGCTTCCTTTTCCGGCAATACTCTAACGAGAAAGGATTGTTTTCCCTTGGCTTTTTTTGATTAAGGCCTGCTCTACGATAGGAGGGACCAAGTCCTTTACACTGCCGCCAGCAATAAATGTTTTCTTAATAATGCTGGAACTGATAAATGTATTTTGGTTTTGAGCCGGTAAAAATACAGTCTCTATCTGTTCATCCAGTTTCCGGTTCATCGCCGCCATCTGAAACTCCATCTCAAAATCAGAAACAGCCCGCATACCACGGATAATCACACTGGCACCTTGTTCCCGGGCATACGCTACCAAAAGTCCCGGGAAAGCCTGTGCTTCTATTTTATCATAGGGGGCAAAGCACTGCTCCATGAGATATAACCGTTCTGCAATGGAAAAATAGTTTTCTTTATAAGTCTCCTCTGCCACTGCTACGATAACTTTATCAAAAAGTTTTGCAGCGCGCACCGCAATATCAATATGTCCATAAGTAATAGGGTCAAATGTCCCAGCATACACCGCTACGGTCATAGCCTCACCATCCCTTATTCCTTCATATCTTTTATTAATTCAAATTTTCAGCCAGCCATACTTTGAGCCGGGCCATATGCTGTAGATAGGTTGCCTTTTTGCTAGCGTCATAGATAAGTGCCGCTGGGTGATAGATAGGAAACACCCACATACCCAACCACTGACTATAAAAAGGCTTTCCAGCCATGGCCGTAATAGAAGCAGGCTTTTGCAGCACCCAGCTCAAGGCTACCGCACCTAGGGTCACCATATATTTTGCCCCCGTCAGCTTTAATTCCTCAATGAGAATAGGCTTGCAGGCAGCGGTCTCCTCAGGGGCAGGTTTTCGATTAGCATAGTTCCCGTAGATACCCCTGTTAGAGGGCCGCACAGGACGGCACTTTAAAGTATTCGCAATATACAAATCTTCTCGATTTAAGCCCGCTAGCTCTAAAAATTCCGTAAGAATACCACCAGCTTGTCCCACAAAAGGCTGTCCTTGCAGGTCTTCCTGTCCACCAGGTGCTTCTCCCAGCATGACCACTTTTGCACTGGCCTGCCACGGGTTTTTTACTACTTTGGTTCTGGTTTTACACAAGCCACATTTCTCACAGTGGTTCAAACGGTCAAGCCAATCTGCCCACTGCTCCTCGGTGCCGCCTGCATTAGTTTTTTCTGCAATTTTCTCATTTAAGGCTGCTGTATCTACCCTTTTTACTGGCTGGGGTTCTTTTCTTTGCTGCACCATTCCCCAGCTAGAGCTGGACTCCCTAGCAGCTGCTCGGCTAGGGCCCCGATTTTCTGTCAACGGACTAGCAGTCGGTTCACCAAACAAAGAAGTTTGGAATAATTCTTGTTGTCCTTGGGTTTCTTTTTCCATTGATTATCCTACTTTCTCCTAAAAGGATTTTTGGTTTTTATGATAGTGCTTTCATTTTTACAACTAACAATTCCTTTATCCCCTGAATAGCAACATCAATATCAGCTGCATCTATCTGGTAATGGGTAACAAAACGGATACTGTTTTTCCCTGCCGTACCACATAACACGCCATAATCAGCTTTCAACTGAGATACGATTTCTCCAGCATCCAGCCCTGCAACCAGGTCGATTTTTACGATATTGGTTTCTACTTGAGCCGGGTCAAGGACTACCCCAGGGATAGCCGCAAGGCCCAAAGCAAGCTTCTGCGCCAAAGCATGGTCTTCTGCTAATCGTCCCGTCATATCTTCTAAAGCCACGATACCGGCCGCCGCCAGGAAGCCAGCTTGCCGCATACCGCCGCCCACCATTTTCCGCTTCTTACGAGCTTTGATAATAAACTCTTCCGTCCCACAAAGAAGACTGCCTACTGGTGCTGCTAACCCTTTAGATAGGCAAATATTTACCGTATCTACATATTGAGTAATCTCACTTGCTGGCAAGTGTAAAGCTGTCGCTGCATTAAAAAGTCGCGCTCCATCTAAGTGGATCTTTAGTCCATGTTCTTTTGCGCAAGCAGAAACATCAGCCAGCTGGGCCATAGGCATGACGGTACCACCAGCCAGATTGTGGGTATTTTCCAGGCAGACTAATTTCGTTTCTGGATAATGAATATTTTCTTCGCGAATAGCCGCTTCGATATTTCTTACGCCTAAGTGACCGCGATCTCCACGAGCAGTATGAGGAATAGCACCGGCAAGGGCTGCACACCCCCCTACCTCATATTGATAAATATGGCTACGGTAATCAATGATAAACTCATTGCCCGGTTGCAAATGGGTAAGCAAAGCCACCAGGTTGCTCATGGTGCCGGAAGGACAGAAAAGCGCCTTTTCCTTCCCTAAAAGCGCCGCACCCTTTTCCTCTAACGCCTTGATAGTTGGGTCTTCTCCATATACATCATCGCCCACTTCCGCCCGAAACATGGCTTCCCGCATCGCCGCAGTGGGTTGGGTTACGGTATCACTTCTCAAATCTATCATTTTCATCTCATTCACTCCCATTGCAATCATGAATTTAATCACAGCTTTAATCACGGTTTATTGGTTCTATTATAAAGCAATTTTCTCTATATGACGACCCTTTTTATAAAAAAACAGGTATGAAATGATTTTCACACCTGTTTTCTTTCTCTTTTTAGAAAACTATTTTTGGTTTTTAGCAGCTTCTTGGGCAAGCATGGCTCTTACTTTAAGCGGCAGGCCAAAGAGATTGATGAAGCCTTCTGCGTCATGATGGTCATAAAGATCACCAGTGGTAAAGCTAGCCAACGCTTCGCTATACAAAGAATAAGGAGAAGTAGTACCAGCCTTGATAATATTGCCTTTGTAGAGTTTGAATTTTACTTCCCCTGTCACACATTCTTGGGTCTTTTCGATGAAAGCTTGGATGGCTTCCCGGAGCGGGGTAAACCATTTGCCTTCATAAACGATGCTAGCATATTTAGAGCCCATATCTTTTTTTACTGCATAGGTGTCTCTATCCAAAATCAATTCTTCCAATTGCTGATGAGCTTCCATCAAAATAGTGCCGCCAGGGGTTTCATAAACGCCGCGAGATTTCATGCCTACGACCCGATTTTCTACGATATCAACAATGCCGATACCATGTTTGCCACCTAAAGCATTTAATTCTTCGATAATTTGGGAGAATTTCATTTTCTTACCATTTAAAGCAACTGCTACCCCTTTTTCAAAGGAAAGGGTTACATATTCCCCTTCTTCCGGTGCTTTTTCCGGCGTTACCCCTAATACCAAAAGGTGGTCAAAGTTTGGTTCATTGGCAGGGTTCTCCAGTTCTAACCCTTCGTGGCTGATGTGCCACAAGTTCCGGTCACGGCTATAGCTGGAGTCTGCAGAGAACGGCAGGGTGATGCCGTGTTTGCGGCAATATTCGATTTCATCTTCCCGAGACTGCATATTCCAAGTTTCATTGCAGCGCCAAGGAGCAATGATTTTCATATCGGGAGCAAGGGCTTTAATCCCCAACTCAAAACGAACTTGGTCATTACCCTTGCCAGTAGCACCATGACAAATAGCCACAGCCCCTTCTTTGCGAGCCACTTCCACTAATTTTTTCGCAATCAAAGGACGGGCCATAGAGGTGCCCAATAAATATTTGTTTTCATAGATCGCATTTGCCTGCACACAAGGAGCGATATATTCATCAGCAAACTCATCTACTACATCTAAAATATAGCATTTATAGGCACCGGTAGAAAGTGCCCGTTCTTCTAAGCCGTCTGTTTCTTCCCCTTGTCCTACATTGACGCAACAGCAAACCACATCATAATCATAGTTTTCCTTGAGCCAAGGAATGATGGCAGTAGTGTCCAAGCCACCAGAATACGCCAGTACAACTTTTTCTTTCATTTCTTCATATCCTCCCAGTTTATTTATTGATTTAGTATGTACTATTACTTACATATGTTAACAACTTGTCATCCTGAACGAATGTGAAGGATCTTTAAATATTCTTCGCTTATGCGCAGAATGACCTCTCCATAGTAAAATACTCTTTTATTTATCCAGCATGGTCAATGCCATGACTGCCATTTGGGCATAAAGTCTATTTTCCGCCTCATCAAAGATGACGGATTGAGGACCTTCGAAAACATCTTCCGTAATTTCTTGTCCACGGTAAGCAGGTAGGCAGTGCATCACCAAGGCGTCATCTTTTGCCTGCTTTAATAAGTCAGCATTAATTTGATAACCAGCAAAATCCTTTTGCCGTTGGAGCTTTTCTTCTTCCTGTCCCATGCTGGTCCAAGCATCCGTGCAAAGGATATCGGCATTTTTCGCAGCAGCCGCAATATTATCTACACAGATTTCTACACTACCACCGTTTTCCTTCGCTACTTGCTGCGCCAAGTCCACGATGGCTTTATCTGGCATATGGGTGCTAGGACAAGCAATGGCTACTTCCATACCAAACTTCGCTCCCATATTCATGAGAGAGTGAGCCATATTATTGCCATCACCAATAAAGGCAAACTTCAACCCTTTTAATCTGCCTTTATGCTCCCGGATGGTTTGAGCGTCTGCCATGACCTGACAAGGATGTAATAAATCAGTTAGCCCATTGATAACTGGGATAGAGGCATAACGCGCTAATTCCTCCACCCGTTCATGGGCAAAGGTACGGATCATAATACCATTTAAGTAGCGAGACAACACCCGAGCCGTGTCAGGGATAGGTTCTCCTCTGCCGATTTGAGAGTCATTGCCAGAGAGGAACAAGGCATAGCCGCCTAGATAGTACATCCCTGTTTCAAAAGAAACACGAGTACGAGTAGAGCTTTTTTCAAAAATCATCCCTAATGTCTTGCCTTTTAACACATCGATGGGACGACCAGCTTTTTTCTCCGCCTTTAAGTAATCTGCCACATCCAGCATATAGAGCAACTCTTCGCTACTAAAATCTGTAAGGGCTAAAAAGTCTTTTCCCACAAAGTCTTTTTTTAATTCCATTCTATAAAACTCCTTAATCTATTGGTTTCCGTTACTTTTATCTATTCTTATTTACTTTTACCAAGTAACTTTTATTTTACCATATTTTACCGACCTTTCTCAACACCTACTTGAGAAAGCCGCATCTAAGACAGTTACTACTTTATCTATCTCCTCTTTGGTTACGGTCAGAGGCGGCAAGAGGCGGATAACCGTACCAGCGGTACAATTTACCAACACCCCATGGTCCTTGGCAAAACCAACAATGCCGCTGCCATTATGAGCAAGGGCTAAGCCCGCTAGTAGTCCTTTACCTCGCACCTCTAGGATGTCGTCATATTTTTCTTTTAAGGCTTCCAGCTTGATCCAGAGATAACTGCTTACTTCCTGGACATGGTCTAAGAAGCCTGGTTCCAGCATGGTTTCCATCACGGCCACCCCCGCCGCAGTTACCAGAGGATTACCGCCGAAGGTAGAACCATGGTCCCCCGGATGAAAGGCTGCCGCTACCTGTTCTTTGGCAAGGAAAGCACCGATAGGTGCGCCACCACCTAAGCTTTTTGCCAAAGTCATAATATCTGGTTCGATGCCATATTGTTCATAAGCAAAGAGAGAACCCGTCCGCCCCATGCCACACTGCACTTCATCTAAAATCAGCAAGATGTCACAGTCATCACAAAGCGCCCGTACTTCCTGCAAATATGCTGGGTCAGCAGCGATAACGCCGCCTTCCCCTTGAACTGTTTCCAGCATAATGGCGCAAGTCTTTGCTGTTACAGCTTCTTTCAGTGCTGCAAAATCATTAAAGGGCACATAGGAAAATCCTTCTGGTAACGGATGAAAATCTTTATGAAATTTCTCTTGTCCAGTTGCTTTTAAGGTTGCCAGCGTCCGTCCATGAAAGGAATGCTCCATGGTAATGATATCTGTCCGCTCCGGGTGCCCTTGTTCTGCTGCATATTTTCTAGCCAGCTTGATGGCGCCTTCATTCGCTTCCGCACCGCTATTGCAAAAGAATACTTTATCTAGCGAGGAGTGTTCTACCAAAAGTTTCGCCAGCTGGATTTGAGGTTCTATCCAATATAAATTAGAACAGTGGATTAAGGCTTCGCTTTGTTTCTGGATGGCCTCTACCACTGCCGGATGGCAATGGCCCAGGCCATTAACGGCAATACCAGACACAAAGTCCAGATACTCTTTACCATCAGCGTCCCAGATGACGCTGCCTTTCCCTTTGGTCACTACCATGGGCAGCCGACCATAGGTATTCATTAAATATTTCTTGCCCTCCGCAATGAGCGTTTCATTGTTCATATTGCCATCCTCTCTTCTTTTGCCACTGATATATCACTGCTTTTATTTTGATACCATCGTACCGATACCATCTCTGGTCAGCATTTCCAACAAAATGCTGTGAGGCCGCCTACCATCTAAGATGTGAGCACTTTTCACCCCACCATTAATGGCCTTCACACAACAATCTACCTTCGGTATCATACCGCCGGAAATAATCTTCCGGTCGATGAGGCTATCTACTTCCTCTATTTTCAGAGAAGAAATCAATGTAGACGGATCGTCTTTATCCACACAAATCCCTTCCACATCTGTAAGAATAATGAGCTTTTCTGCACCCAATGCCACGGCGATTTCTGCCGCTGCATAGTCTGCATTAATATTATAACCTTCGCCGTCAGCGCCTACGCCGATAGGAGAAACCACAGGAATATAATCTTTCTCCACCAGCATATCTAGAGGTTCTGTATTCACAGAAACAATTTCTCCTACAAAACCCAGGTCAAGGTCGGTTTCTTCACCTTCTGCATTTAGTCCGCTAGTCAGCTTTTTCTCCGCCACCAGAAGATTACCGTCTTTCCCGGAAAGACCGATGGCCTTGCCCCCATTTTGATTAATGTGGGTAACGATACCTTTATTCAGCTTACCCACTAACACCATTTCTACCACTTCCATGGTGTCACCGTCTGTCACCCTGAGACCATTGATAAATTCCGACTGAATATCCAGCCGCTTCAAAAGACGATTAATCTCTGGACCCCCGCCATGAACGATAACAGGATGGATACCCACCAGCTTCATTAAGATGACATCATTAATGACAGCCTTTTGCAGCTCTTCATTGAGCATAGCATGGCCACCGTATTTGATAACCACTGTCTTGCCATGAAATTCTTTAATATAAGGCAATGCGTCTACCAACACATTTGCCTTTTCGATTGGATTTGACATTTATCTCACTCCTATTAGGTCCGATAATCCCCGTTAATCTTCACATAATCATAGCTTAAGTCACAACCCCAAGCAGTAGCAGAACACGCACCATCTGCAAAGTCCATAATAACGGTAATTTCATCCTCAGCAAGGATTTCTGCCGCCCGCTCCTCACGAAAAGGATAGGGCGCCCCTGCTGCCATCACTTGTTCTTTACCGGCCTTACTTTCCAGCCAAATAGATACTTTTTTCGGGTCATACTTGGCTTCTGAATACCCCACTGCACAGATAATCCGGCCCCAGTTGGCGTCTTCCCCAAAGAAAGCAGCTTTTACCAGGCTAGAGGCAGCTACTGCTTTTGCTGCTTTTTTAGCGTCTGCTTCGGTCTGCATATGAAGTGCCTGGATGGTGAGAAGTTTGGTAGCCCCTTCCCCGTCCTTGGCTATCATCCGTGCCAGAGCTTTACATACTTGGGTAAGAGCCGCAGCAAAGATAGCATAGTCTGCACTGTTTATGGTGATTTCATCATTACCAGCCGCACCATTGGCCATCACCATCAGAGAGTCATTGGTGCTGGTATCACCATCTACCGTCACCATGTTAAAGGAAACATCTGCTGCTGCCTTTAATGCAGATTGCAATGCTTCCGGAGACACCGCTACATCAGTAGTAATAAAGCCCAGCATAGTCGCCATATTTGGGTGTATCATACCAGAGCCTTTAGCGATACCGCCGATGGTCACCGTCTTACCGGCCATTTCACATTGAAGGGCATATTCTTTCGGAAAGGTATCCGTGGTCATGATAGCAAGAGCTGCATCATGTCCCCCCTCTGGAGACAAGGCCGCTGTCACCATATCAATACCGGCTGTTATTCGCTCCATAGGCAACGCTACACCGATAACCCCAGTAGAAGCCACCAGCACTTTTTCTGCCGGCACGCCCAACTTTTCACCTGTCTTCACTGCCATGGTCTGAGCGTCTTTTTCTCCGGTTTCCCCAGTGCAGGCATTGGCATTGCCGCTATTAGCGATAATGGCATAACCTTTCCCGCCCTTTACAACCTGCCGGCACCAGCCTACAGGAGCCGCTGCATATTGGTTTTGGGTGAAAACCCCTGCGATAGACGCTTCCTGCTCTGTATAAATCAGCGCTACATCCTTTTTATCGGGCTTTTTACTTTTGATAGCCGCCCGGACGCCAGCTGCTTGGAAACCCGCTGCTGCTGTTACGCCGCCAGGGATTTCTCTGCCTATCTTCTTTTCTTCTATCATAAAAAACACCTTTGCTTTCTTTTATTCAGCTTATCATAAAACTCATGGACACTGAGGGATAGCCATCAGTCCAGTAGTTTCGGGGAAACCTAGCAGCAAATTCATATTCTGCACTGCCTGGCCTGCGGCCCCTTTACCTAAGTTATCAATGGCAGAGGTCACAATAATACGATTGGTCCGCTCGTCATAGTGATACCCGATGTGACAAAGATTACTGCCCACTGTCCATTTGGTCTGGGGATAAACATCAGGCTCCTGAATGCGAATAAATGGCTCGCTGCCATAATATTTCTCATAAATAGCCTGTAAATCCTTACCGAACTGCACCCCCACCCCGCTGCCATAGCAAGTAGCCAATATTCCCCTGGTCATAGGGATTAAATGGGGGGTAAAGTTAATGGTCACAGGCCGTCCTGCTGCTTCTGTCAGCGCCTGTTCGATTTCCGGTGTATGGCGATGTTTCCCTACATTATAGGCTTTTACGCTTTCGTTAGCTTCTCCATAGAGATTAGTAGGCGACGGCGTCTTCCCGGCACCAGAAACACCGGATTTTGCATCAATGATGATAGTTGCAGGGTCTATGACACCTTCTTTTACCAGAGGATACATAGCCAAAATAGAAGCCGTGGTATAGCAGCCAGGGTTCCCCACGATTTGCGCCTCTTTGATTTGCTCCCGGTAAAGCTCCGGCAAACCATAAACAGCCGCTTTCGTCAGTGGATGATTTTCATGGCCCACATGGTACCATGCCTCAAAGACTGCACCATCACGGAAACGGAAGTCTGCGCCAATATCGATAACCTTTATGCCTGCAGCAGCTAACTCTGCTGCGACCGGCACACACTTGCCATGAGGCAAGATGATAAACACCAGGTCAGAGTCTGCCTTAATTTTGCTTAAATCCAACTCCTCAATGGTTTGATCCATAAAACCGTATAAATAAGGAAATACTGATTGGATTTTCTCTCCGGCAGAAGTATGGGCTGTCAAATGGGTAATGGTAACCCCACCATGATTTAACAACAAACGAATTAACTCCCCGCCGGCAAAGCTGGAAGCGCCAATCACACTCACTCGATACATAGGCAGCAGCTCCTTTTCTTATATGATTATATCTTACCCCTTTATCTTTACTTTTGCAATGCTTATTTCAGAAAATTTTGTATATTTTTTCTTATATAATGAATATTTATACATTAGCTGCATACAAAAAAGAGAAAAGTCAGATTACTGCTTTTCTCTCTTTTTCACAAAACGATTTATCAGATGATTTTCTATAGCTATAGCCATATGCTATCTTTGCAGTTCTCTGCCACTGGCAAAGGCCTTTTGGTTTACTGCCAGGAATTTCTCCGGTACAGCCTCTGCTAGTGCTTGCTGCCACAAAGCACTATCCCCGGCTAAGAATTGAGATAGCACCCCTAACAGTACCACATTGACCGCCTTACCATTGCCGGCAGCTAATGCTAACGATAGCGCGTCTACCGGTACCACCTGTTTTGCTCTTTGCCGCAGCTTCCCAATAACATCTTCTGGATATACAGCTGCACTTGCAGAAACAGGCATCGGGTCCAGCGCTTGATCATTAACGATGACTGTACCGTCTTCCTTTAAGTAGTCTATCCAACGAAGAGCCTCCAGCTTCTCAAAGGCCAAGATTACATCTGCCGCTCCTGGCTGGATAATGGGAGAATACACCTTATCCCCAAAACGGACCTGGGTCACTACACTGCCGCCCCGTTGGGCCATACCATGGATTTCAGAGACTTTTACCTCCCCAGCTATTCGTTGGGCAGCAGCAGCAAGGATACGGCTAGCAAGGATGGTCCCCTGACCGCCCACACCAACGATGAGAATATTTGTTGTTTTCGTCATCTTTCCGCACCATCCTTTTCCCGGCTTACGATAGCGTCTTTAGGGCAGACAGAGGCACAGACGCCACAGCCTACACATTGAGCACTGTCTATTCTAGCCTTACCGTCTTTCCGCGCAATGGCAGGGCACCCCACACCCAGACAAATACCGCAGTTGATACACTTTTCTTTTTCCACCAGCAGAGGCTGTTTCATAGCAGCCCGATTGATTAAGATGCAAGGCCGTTTCGTAATGATAACAGATGGCTCCGCTGCTGCCACTTCTTCCCGCACCACTTGTTCTGTAGCCACCAGATCAAAAGGATCCACCACTCGCACCCGTTTTACACCGCAAGCCCGCACCATGGCCTCTAAGTCTACACTGGGAGCAGGTTCTCCTTTAGCAGTTTTGCCGGTAGCTGGGTTCTCTTGGTGCCCCGTCATAGCAGTGATACTGTTATCCAGGATAATGGTCGTTACGGTAGAGCCATTATACACCGTATTCATCAGCCCGGTAATACCAGAATGGAGAAATGTCGAGTCGCCTAATACGGCTACCGTTTTACGGCTAAACTCTTTTCCACGAGCCTTTTCCATGCCATGGGCCACGCCAATGCTGGCGCCCATGCAGATGGTAGTATCCATCGCGTTCAAAGGCGGTACGGCAGCCAAGGTATAGCAACCAATATCACCAGATACATTAAGCTTTAATTTATGGAGCACATAGAAGATGCCTCGATGAGGACACCCAGGGCAGAGCACTGGCGGACGGTTTGGTAGGTTTTCTCCCCCTGATAACCTCGGTGCAGTTTCTCCTAAGATTTTTTCTTTGATGGTTTCCGTAAAGATTTCACCAATAGGCGAGAATAACTCTTTGCCTACTACAGGAATACCCCAGCTTTTGATGGTATCTTCCATAAAGGCCTCCAGCTCTTCGATGACAATGAGCTTTTCTACTCCGGCAGCAAAGTCTGTAATCAATTGCTTTGGCAAAGGAAAAGCCATACCGATTTTCAAAACAGACGCATTGGGTAAAGCTTCTTTTACATATTGATAAACTGCACCGCTGGCAATGATACCCAGCTTGCGGTCATCTCCCCACTCAATGCGATTTAGCTCTGTAGTTTCACTATAAGCAGCTAATTTTTGCAAGCGCTCCTCTACCATCACATGAAGTTTCCTGGCATTGGCTGGCATAGCTACATATTTGGCAGCGTTTTTCTCGTAGGGCACAAGCTCACTTTCCTCGCGTTCTCCTAGCGCCACCAAAGATTGAGAGTGTGCAATGCGGGTGGTCAATCGAAGCAGCACCGGCGTGTCAAACGCTTCACTAATGGTAAAGGCAAGTTTGGTAAAGTCCTTTGCCTCTTGGCTATCGGAGGGCTCCAATACCGGTACTTTGGCTGCTCGGCCGTAAAGACGGTTATCCTGTTCGTTTTGAGAGCTATGCATACCAGGGTCGTCTGCCGTAACGATGACCAGCCCCCCATTTACTCCCGTATATCCCACGGTAAAGAGCGGGTCTGCCGCTACATTTAAGCCCACATGCTTCATAGCTGCAAGGGCTCTGGCTCCGCCGATAGAGGCACCGATGGCAGACTCCACCGCTACTTTTTCATTAGGCGCCCACTCAGCATAGATTTCTTCATAAGCAGCAGCACACTCTGTAATCTCTGTGCTAGGCGTACCAGGATAGGCAGAGACCACTCTTACCCCAGCTTCCCATGCGCCCTGTGCTACAGCAGCATTGCCTGTTAATAATTTTTTTACCAATGGAAACACTCCTTATCACTCGTCAATCATACAATCTCAATGTCATCCTATGTCATCCTGAACGATAGTGAAGGATCTTAAAACACGCTTTGAAGCCCCCCAGAATAACATAAAGGCTATTTTACTTCTTTGCGATAGTCAAAGACCCGTTTTGCTTTGCCAGGGGTCCGTTCTAGAGACTGGCTTTCTACCAGTTTCACTCTGGCATGGATAGACAGCACATTAAACAGCTGACCTTCAATGTTTCTGCGTAATTCTTCTAACTCGCCATATCTATCCAAAAGGCGATTATCCCCTAGCTCTACCAATACTTCTAAATCATCCAAAGAGCCTTTTTTGTAAACGTTAATCTGATAGCTGGTACCGATACCAGGGATTTTCATTAGGACGCTTTCGATTTGAGAAGGAAATACATTAACGCCACGGATAATCATCATATCGTCTGCCCGGCCCGTTACCTTTTCCATACGGGCAAAAGTCCTGCCGCAAATGCACCGCTCCTGGTTGATGCGAGAAATATCTTTGGTACGATAACGGATGACTGGGAAGGCTTCTTTGGAAAGGCTGGTAAAAACCAGCTCTCCCTTGCTACCAGGCGGCAACACTTCTCCTGTGTCAGAGTCGATAGTTTCCACGATAAAGTGGTCTTCGTTAATATGGAGTCCCTGGGCCCAAGGACATTCCCCTGCAACACCTGGCCCCATGACTTCACTTAAGCCATAGTTATCAGTAGCTAAGATATGCAATTTCCGCTCTATCTGGTTTCTTAGTTCATTGGTCCACGGCTCACTGCCAAAGAGACCGATACGCAGCTTTAATTTCTCCGTGTCAATGCCCATCTGCTCGGCCTTCTCTCCCAGATAGAGCGCATAGCTGGGGGTCGCAATGAGGACGGTAGAGCCAAAGTCCTGCATGAGCATGAGTTGCTTTTCCGTGTTGCCGCCAGAGATAGGCACTACCGTCGCCCCCACACGTTCTAAACCATAGTGAAGCCCAAAGCCACCGGTAAAGAGCCCATAGCTAAAAGCCACTTGCGCCGTATCCTCTCGTGTTACCCCTGCCATGGTAATGACCCGCGCCAGTAAATCTGCCCAGGTATCCAAGTCTTGCTTCGTATAGCCTACCACGATAGGCTTCCCCGTCGTACCGGAAGACGCGTGGAGGCGAACAATATTTTCCTGCGGTTCTGCAAAAAGACCAAAGGGATAGTTTGCCCGCAAATCGTCCTTTACCGTAAAAGGCAGTAAAGCCAAGTCTTTTAAAGACTGGATATGTTTCGGCTGCACCCCGATGGCATCCATTTTTTCCCGGTAAGCAGGCACCTTATCATATACTCGTGCTACCAGCGTTTTTAATTTTTCTAGCTGCAAAGCCTCTATCTGACTTCTAGTCATCGTTTCATGGGCTCTATCCCACATCACTACCATAACCTACAACACCTCTTATTTCTTTCTGCCAAACCTACCAAACTTCTCTTCTCTCGTTTTATCGCTCTTGTTGATTAAGCCATGCTCGCCCTTGTTCTATGGCAACTGTCGTTGCTTCTACACTAGGACCGCCAGGCACTTTCCGTGCTGCTACACACCGATCTACGGCAATATATTCATAGATGTCCTCCCCAAAAACTGGAGAGAATTGTTGAAACTCTGCTAAGGTTAAATCTTCTAAATCTTTACCATGCTGCTCACAATATGCTACTAAATGACCTACAATGGCATGAGACTCCCGGAAAGGCACATTGCGCGCCGCCAGGTAATCAGCAGCGTCTGTCGCATTAATGAAGCCGCCTTTGGCACTCCCATGCATCTTCTCTTTGTTCACCGTCATGGTTTTCAGCATGGGGATATACACTAAGAGAGATTTTTTCACATTATCAATAGCGTCAAATAATGCTTCTTTATCCTCCTGCATATCTTTATTATAAGCAAGAGGCAACCCCTTCATCATGACAAGAAGGGTCTGCAAGTCCCCATAAACCCGACCGGTTTTTCCCCGGACAAGCTCTGCCACATCAGGATTTTTCTTCTGCGGCATGATAGAAGAACCAGTGCTGAAGCCATCATCCAACACAATAAAACGAAACTCATTGCTAGACCAGAGAATGATTTCTTCAGAAAGACGAGATAAGTGCATCATAATCATAGAGGCAGCTGCTGCATACTCGATAGCAAAGTCCCGGTCAGATACACCGTCTAAGCTGTTTTCACTGATGGCGGCAAAGCCTAACTGGTCCGCTACAAACTGCCGGTCGATAGGAAATGTAGTCCCAGCTAAGGCCCCAGAACCTAGAGGCAATACATCAGTCCTGCGATAGCAGTCGTCCAAACGCTGCGCATCTCGACGAAACATCTGCAAATAGGCCAACATATGGTGAGCAAAGGTAATGGGCTGCGCCTTTTGCAAATGGGTATAACCCGGCATGACGGTATGTTGATGTTCTTCCGCCAAGGCCAAAAGTTCCTCGCATAGCTGCAATACCAATGCCTTTGTTGCTTTGATTTCTTCCTTCATATACATACGGATATCCAGCGCTACCTGGTCATTACGGCTGCGAGCGGTATGGAGCTTTTTCCCTGCATCACCAATGCGCTCTGTGAGAATGGTTTCCACATTCATATGGATATCTTCTGCACCCAAGTCAAACTCCACTTCGCCATTTTCGATATCTGTTAGTATTTGCTCTAGAGCCGTAACAATCTGCTCTGCTTCCTCCTGAGAGATAATACCTTGTTTGCCTAGCATAGCAGCATGCGCCATAGAACCCTGGATATCCTGTAAATACAACCGTTTATCAAAGGAAATAGAAGAATGAAAATCCTCTACCAATGCGTCTGTACCTTTACTAAATCTACCGCCCCATAATTTCATATTTTCTACCAACCTTCCAATGTTTATTTCAATAATTATTTTTCATAAGCCGTTACCTTTTATTTTACTGGATTTTGGCGAAAAAGCCAAGCTGTTTTCTTAAGATACAGAATATGGATACAGCACCACATGTTACAAAAAAATTACCTACTTCTGCAGACAGACAACCTCTTTGTCAGCAGTAGTAGGTAAGTCTTCGTATTTAGTGGCACGACAAGTCATCCTGAGGAACGCAGTGACGAAGGATCTTAAAAGGACTTGCAATAGAAATTGCAAGTCCTTTTCTTTATTTAATAAGCAATAAAATCTTTGAGTTCTATCATTACCGGCTGAGTGTCTTGTGCTGCCGGAGTTGTTTCCTTTTGCTCTTTCTGGGCCGGTGCCGGCACCCGCAGCCGCCCCTTGCCCTCTGCATCAACAAAATAATCTATAATCCCACTGTAAATGCACCAGGCCATTTTGTTTTGATAATGGCTGTCATTCAAAGATTTTTCCTCTTCCGGATGAGAAATAAACCCTACCTCCACAATCACACTGGGTATATCCAGATTACGCAAGAGGTAAGTCTCGCTATGCTTTTGGGGCTGACGATGGGTGTTATTTAGCACCTGTTTGATTTCTTTTTGGATATCTTCTGCTAATAATTTTCCACCATCAGAGCCAGGATAATAAAAGGTTTGCGCGCCACGATAAGAAGAGTTTGGGTCGCTATTACATTGGATGGTAATAAAAATATCTGCTCCCGAGTCCCGCACCATATCCAGCCGAGCCTGCAAATCCCCATTTTTCGTGTGAGCAAGAGGCGCGTCAGTCTCCCGCGTGATGATGACGCCCGCCCCTGCCTGCCGCAGGATATTAGCTAACTTCTGAGCGATGGCCAAGTTTATGTCCTTCTCATCAGCGCCGTTATGTCCTAATGCCCCAGGGTCAAAACCGCCGTGTCCCGGGTCGATAGCGATGACCTTCCCCACTACTGGCCAAGACATAGCCTCTAAAGAGTCATAATAGCCGCCGCCATGAAAATAAGCATAACCATAAATCCCTAAGCACAGACTGCAAATAGCTGTGAAAAACAAAGAACCCCGCAAAGAAAAGCAACTAAAAATAATCCTTTTTTTCATATCTATTCCTACCTTAATCAAATATCAAAATCAATTTTCTAATCACTTTTAACTTATGCACAAGCCCTCGGCCCTATGAACAATCTCAACAAATTTTTTCAGATTGAATTGTCATCCTGAACGAATGTAACGGATCCTATAACATGCTTCTTTCCTTCTGGGCTATAGACGCTGATAAAATATTCTGATAATATAATCCACCTTTGGTGCAATACCAAAGAAGTGTGCCCCGCCTTTTTGCCGGCAAGCGGAAACTCATAGTCCACTCCGGATATAGCTTAATGATTTCCAGTCGCTCCCCAGTAGCAAAGGCGGCAAAGGCAATATAGTGGTCTTTGGTCATAGGATGGTCTGAGGTAATAAACCATTCATCTTCCACTTGCTCCAGTATAAGTTTTTCTTCCTCCGTCGCTTTCTGCGGTGTTAATGCCGTAAGAGCATGTCCGCAACAAGAAACGGTGGCCTCATTGGTTGCCCAGATTAAGTTATGACAAGTAGGACAAACAAAATATTTTACTTTTTTCATATTTCCTCCTAATAATGTATTCTCTTCTCTGCCGCCAGAGAGAACTGTCTCGATAGTCACCTGTAACGCCTCCGCTAAATCGCTAAGCAGGGATAATTCTGGCAACCCTCTGCCCCGCTCCCATTTAGAGATGGCTTTATCGCTAACGCCTAGCATATCCCCTAAGGATTTCTGGGTTAGGCCTTTTTCTTTTCTCACAGCGCAAATAAATGCGCCAATTTTCTCACAATCCATAAAATATGATTTCCGCTCCCTTCCGGTAATTTTCTATACATGTTTCTACTCGATTATTATTCTAGTAGATTACGGAGAAAGATACAATCAACGCTCCGTAGAATGACAAAAAATAATCTATCAATTTTCTTGACTTAAATCCGAAATCGGATTATAATACCTTTTGCAACCAAACAAATCCGAAATCGGATATACTGAAAATAAGGAGAGGATGTAAATGGATTTTTATCAAGACAGAGAATTCAAAGCATTTGACTATATTTATAAACGATTAGATGACTTATATCACGCCATCGCCTTGAAAATCGGCATTTCCGACGCAGCATTTCTCGTACTGTATTCCATCGCAGAGTCTGGTACCGGCTGCCAGCAAAAAGATATCGCCTATCAATACGCTATCAGCCGCCAGACGGTAAACTCTGCCTCTAAAAAACTGGCGGAACAGGGATACATCCAACTCATCCCAGGTAAGGGCCGCAACATGCTGCTGACTTTTACAGAAACAGGCAAGGCTTTTGCCCAAAAAAATATCTTACCCGTTATCGACATGGAAAATGCAGCTTTCAACGCATTAACCTCAACGGAACAAAAAGAGCTTTTGCGCCTGGCTGAAAAATATGTCACGGCTTTCACCCATGCCACCAAAGCTTTCTTACACCAGGAATAACAACAACTCATTTTCTTCATTTCTTATCGATCTTCATTTCTTATCGATAAATCACATCAGGAGGTATCAAAACGAAATGAAAATTCAATTATCGGACCACTTTACTTATCATCGTCTTATGCGGTTTGTTATCCCCTCAATCTTACTCATGTTGGGGACTTCTCTTTACAGCATTGTAGACGGGTTATTTGTCTCAAACTATGTAGGAAAAATCCCTTTTGCCGCTATTAATCTCATCATGCCTATTGCTATGGCAGGTGCTGCTTTTGGCTTTATGATTGGCACCGGCGGCAGCGCTATCGTCTCTAAAACACTAGGTGAAGGAAAACGAGCAGACGCCAACGCTTATTTCTCTATGCTGATTTATGTAACTATCATTGGCGGTCTTATTTTATCCGCTCTTGGTATGACTTTTATCCGTCCCCTCTCTATGGCTTTAGGTGCCGAGGGAGAAATGCTGGAAAACTGCGTCATTTATGGCAGAATTCTCTTTTCCACTGCTACCGCATTTATGCTGCAATCTGTTTTCCAGAGCTTTTTCGTCGTTGCAGAAAAACCAACGCTCAGCCTCATCATCTCTATTGCAGCTGGGCTTACCAATGTCGTGTTAGACTATCTCTTTATCGCCGTTTTCCAATGGGGTATCGCCGGTGCCGCTATCGCCACAGCAGCAGGGGAAATCATTGGCGGTATTTTGCCTCTTGTCTATTTTAGCCGCAAGAACAACAGTCTACTACAACTGCAAAAAACAAAATTTAACAAAACAGTTCTTTTTAATACCTGCGTCAACGGCTCTTCAGAAATGGTTACCAGCCTTTCTGCCTCAGTGGTCAATATGCTCTATAACTTTCAGCTCATGCGACTAGCTGGAGAAGACGGCATTGCCGCTTTTGGCGTCATCATGTATGCTAACTTTATTTTCTCTGCTATTTTCCTAGGCTACTCCATCGGCAGCGCACCCATTGTCAGCTACCACTATGGAGCTGGCAACCACAGCGAATTAAAAAACATCTTCAAAAAAAGTCTTTTTCTCATCGGTATCACCGGCATTACGCTGACGGTTGTTTCTCATCTTATCGCCGCGCCGCTCATTCAGATATTTGTCGGCTATGATCCGGACCTTGCCGCCATGACCACCCACGGCTTTATGATTTACGCCTTCATGTTTCTTCTTTGCGGCTTTAATATTTGGGGGTCATCTTTTTTCACTGCCCTCAATAATGGCGGTATCTCCGCGCTAATATCCTTCTCTCGTACTTTGATTTTTGAAATCAGCGCAGTACTAATCTTGCCTATTTTCTTAGATATTGACGGTATCTGGCTATCAGTAGTAGTCGCTGAAACACTGGCTCTTTTCGTTACCACAATCTGCTTAGTGCGAAAACACAAGGTATATCAATACGCATAAATTATCAAGAATTATTATTTTATTTTGTAACCTTTTGCCACGCTGAATTGTATTCCTAGTGAAAGGCTTTTCAAAGAAAACAAAAAATAAGGGATCGCTCATGAGAGAAGAAATTACATTGCTGATAGAAAGATACCAAGACAATCTATTTGCTGCAGCCTTTAGTATTTGTAAAAATGCTGCTGATGCAAACGATATTGTTCAAGAAACTTTCCTTCAGTATTATACAATCGACAAAGAATTCGAAACAGAGCAGCATATTAAAGCTTGGCTCATTCGCGTGGCAATCAACAAAGCAAAGAATATCAATCTATCCTTTTGGAAACGAAAAAGGGTTTCTATGGAAGACTATATCAATACCCTAGCTTTTGAAACGCCGGAAGATGGCCCATTATTTGAAGAAGTGATGGGCCTTCCGGAAAAATACCGCATTATCATTCATTTATTTTATTACGAAGATTATTCCATACGAGAAATTGCCAACATCCTGAAAATCAGCGAAGCCAATGTGAAAGTCCGACTGACCAGAGGTCGCACGCTGCTCAAAAAAACATTAAAGGAGGAGTGGAACGATGATGACCAATAAAGAACGATACAAACGGGCATTTTCAACCCTTCACGCCTCCCCCGACACCAAAACGGAGGTAATGAATATGTTAAACGAGCAAGAAACCCATAAAAAAAGAAGAACTATTTCCCGAGCCATGGCAGCGGCGCTGACCGCAACCCTCGTCATTGGTTCTTCCCTCGCCGCTTATGCTGCCAATGTAGGAGGTATCCAACAAATCATCCAAATCTGGGTACACGGCGACCCCACAGATGCGATTATCGAGTTTGACGGGCAAGGCAACTACAATCTAGAATATGAAGACAAAGATGGCAACATTCACACCGAAGGCGGCGGTGGCGTGGCTTTCGGTCCTTTCGGCAAGGAAAGACCACTCACTCCAGAAGAACTCATGGAAGAGCTCAATCACCCTGATGTTAAAAACGAAAATGGCGTATGGACCGTATCCTATTACGGCGAAACCCACGATATCACTGATAAATTCGATACAGACGGCGTTTGCTACTTAAAGCTCATCCACGACGGAGAAACATTATACATGACCATCACCAAGGAACACGGCACTGCTTCCAGCTCTAAATATTATGTTGACGCCAAAGAATTATTAGACTAAATAAAAAGAGATACAGACTTCATCGTCTGTATCTCTTTTTTATTAAAAACACAATTCCGCCATAAGCTTTGGTACTGTAGTCATTTCAGTGAGTCTTCCGACTTCTGCACCGCAGAAGATTAAGCCGTTATCCAAGTCCCCTTTTACCGCAGCAATCAACGCTTGGGTAATGCAATAAGGCGTGGTGGCTGGGTTACACACAGCAAGGCAAGCCAAACACTTTTTCACCGGGGTTTCCCCTCGTGCTACCTTCTCCAGGAAGGCATTATGGATAGCCCTACCCGGCATACCGACTGGGCTTTTGACGATTTCCACATCAGAAGGTTTCGCATTAAGATAGGCCTCTTTATAAGCCTCTGCCGCATCACATTCTTCCGTCACCACAAAACGAGTCGCCATCTGGACACCGTCTGCACCCAGTTCCAGCACATGACGAATATCACCTTGGTCAAAAATGCCGCCGGCAACCACCACCGGAATATGGCAATGATACTTCTCCTCGTATTCCTTGACTACTGCTAAAATCTCTTTGATTTCAGCGTCATAAGTTTCCTTGGTAAAGCTGGCTAACTGCTCATGGGAAAAACCCAAATGCCCCCCAGCTTTTGGCCCTTCGATAACTACCATATCTGCTGTACGCTGAAAGCGCCTATCCCAGAGCCGTAAAATAACGCTAGCAGATTTTGCAGTAGAAACAATAGGCGCAATCTTGGTTTCTTTTTCATATCCTGCAACTAGTCCAGGCAAATCTGTCGGCAGTCCCGCACCACTGATAATCAGGTCTGCTCCTGCCTCACAAGCCGCCTTTACTTGAGCAGCATATTCTTTGGTCGCAACCATGATATTAACGCCTACCAAGCCATCGACGCACTGTTCCTTGGCAAGAGCAATATGCTTTTTCAAGGCCCGCAGGTTACTTTCCGCACAATTGGTATAAAAGTCTGGCTCGGTAAAGCCGATTTGCGCTGCAGAGATAACGCCCACACCGCCTGCCTTTGCTACCGCTCCCGCCAAACGAGAAAGGCTTACCCCTACGCCCATACCACCTTGAACAATTGGATATTTCGCTTGTTTATTCCCTAGGATTAACGGTTTCATCATACGGAACCATTCCTCTCAAAAATTAGTTTGCCAAACAAAGTATTTTCTTTATTGTATCATAAATCATCAAGAAGATAAAGGAAAGTTTTAAAATACAAAAAAGCCTCAGGATAATCCTGAGGCTTTTTCTTACAAAAGAAATATCTAGCGCAAATCCTATCTCTTGGAGAATTGGCTTGCTTTACGCGCTTTCTTCAAGCCGTATTTTCTTCTTTCTTTCATTCTTGGGTCACGAGTCATAAAGCCAGCAGCTTTCAAAGCTGGGCGATATTCGCCGTCTGCTGCTACCAATGCCCGAGAAATACCATGACGAACAGCACCTGCCTGGCCAGAAATCCCACCGCCATATACATTTGCAATTACATCAAAGTTTGCTAAAGTAGAAGTTAATTCCATTGGTTGTTTTACAATCATCACCAATGTTTTTTTATCGAAATATTCTTCTAATTCCCGACCGTTAATGCTGAACTTACCGCTACCTGGTACTAACCATACACGAGCAATTGCATTTTTCCGACGACCGGTACCATAATATCTAACATCTGCCATTTGCTTTTCCTCCTTCTACCTTACTCGCCAAAATTCCATACTTCAGGTTTTTGAGCTGCATGTGGATGAGCGTCACCTGCGTATACTTTTAATTTTTTGAACATTTGACGGCCAAGTCTGTTATGAGGCAACATCCCTTTGATTGCTTTTTCCATTGCAAATTCAGGTTTGTTTTTCATCAAATCACGATAGCCGGTAACTTTCATATTACCAACATAACCAGTGTGACGATAATATTTCTTTTGGTCTAATTTATTCCCTGTTAAAATTGCTTTGTCAGCATTGATGATAATAACAAAATCACCGGTATCAACATGAGGTGTAAAAATAGCTTTATGTTTACCACGAAGTAAACGAGCAGCTTCAGTAGCGATTCTACCTAATGGTTTGTTAGTTGCATCTAAAATATACCATTTGCGTTCTATTTCTTGGGCTTTTGCCATGAAAGTTTGCACGGTATTCCCTCCTCTTTATTACCTTTCTCTGTTACTAACGGGGCAGAAAGTAACAAAGTTACCTATTTATTATAATGCCGCCTACCTAGCCTGTCAAGGGCAAAACCTGGTATTTACTTGCTTTTTATGAAAATTTTTCTTAAATTTTAAAACATAGAATTACTTTTCTCGGTCGTAGGTTTCGCCATCATAATATACCTGCTCCATAAAAAGACCATGAGCAGGAGCCGGGCGCAGATTAGGCTTTTCAGACGCCCCAATCAATGCTACTATCTTTTCTGGTTCCAGTAGCCCCTTTCCTACTTGGACCAGTGTACCTACAATATTTCGTACCATCTTATAGAGGAACCCATTCCCACTCAAACGAAAGCAGATAAAGCTTCCTGACTCCAACCATGGCATCATCGGTGAGACTTGTTGTGCGGTAATCTCACAAACATCTATGCGCCGCACAAAGTCCTGGACGCTAGAGCCGCTGGCAGCAAAGTTACGAAAATCATGCTCTCCCAGGAAATAAGCAGCAGCCCCTTGCATTTTCTCAATATCTAATTGTTCCGCTAAATGCCAACTGTATCTGTTTTGAAAGACAGTAGGCACACTTTCCGGCGTTATATAATAGCAATAGGTTTTCCCGATAGCAGCATAGCGAGCATGAAAATCTGCTGCTACTTCTTCTGCCAGCAACACCCGAATATCACGGGGCAAGCGATTATTCAAGGCATACGCCAACCGCTCCACCGGTAAGGATGACTCCGTATAGAAATTTGCCACTTGACCCAATGCATGAACCCCAGCGTCTGTCCGACCTGCACCTGTAATATGAGTAACATCCCCTAAAAGTCTACCCAGGGTATCTTCGATAACCTGCTGAATGCCTAGCCCCCGACCTGCTGCCTGCCGTTGCCAACCAGCATAACCAGTACCATCATAAGCAATAACAAGCTTAATATTTTTTCTCATCTTACAACACCCACCGGTAGAAACACAAGGCCACAAGCATGATACACATGAAGGACACCAACAACATATCCGATACGGTAAAGGTCAATACCCGCATCCTAGTCCGGCCGCTACCACCATGATAACCACGGGACTCCATTGCTTCTGCCAGTTCATCTGCCCGTTTCATCGCACTTAAGAAAAATGGTACTAAAAGAGGTAAAATATTTTTAATCCGTTCCTTCAAAGACCCTTTATGAAAATCCATGCCCCGGGCCATTTGCGCTTGGATAATCCGCTCCCCTTCTTCCATCAAAGTAGGAATAAAACGAAGCGCGATAGATATCATCATCGCCAGCTCATGAACAGGCACCTTCACCATATTCAGTGGCTTTAGCAATGACTCTAAGCCATCTGTAAAGGCAATAGGCGTGGTAGTCAGCGTCAAAAGAGAAGCCGAAATCATCAGTAAGATGAGTCGCCATGCCATCCAAATCCCTTGATAAATTCCAGCATCCGTAATTTTCAGAAAACCCCATTGCCACACCACTTCCCCCGGTATCATAAAGGCATTTAATACTGCCGTCAGCACCACGAAAAAGAGCACTGGCTTCAAGCTTTTTAAAAGCATTTTTAGGGGAATTTTCGCCAGAAAAACACCAATTAACAATAACACCGTTACAGCAATTTTCGCATATAAATCATGAACCATAAAAAGAGCAAAGAAGTATAAAAACAAGGTTACAATTTTTGCTCTTGGGTCAGCTCGGTGAAAGAAAGAGTCCACTGGGTAATATTGTCCGATTAACATTGTTGGTCTCAAGAAGGGTCACCGCCTTTGCCTAACCAAGCGGAGATTTTCTCATAGGCCGCGTCCATCGTCAGTGCCGTACCAGGGATATCTTTCCCTCTTGCCTGCAACTCCCCGATAATCTGCATTGGCGCCGGCACATCCAGCCCCCACTTATCCAAATCTTCTTTCTGGGTAAATACTTCTCCAGGAGCACCGTCCAATACCAGCTCCCCTTTATTTAATACAATCATCCTCTCTGCCACTTCCGCCACATCATTCATGCTGTGACTAATCCAGATGATTGTTCGTTGTCCATCGTTATGATAATTTTTGATTAACTCCAGCAGCACTTTACTGCCATTATGATCTAAGCCTGCTAAGGGCTCATCTAAGATTAATACTTCCGGCTTCATAGCTAGAATGCCCGCAATGGCTACCCGTCTCTTTTCCCCGCCAGAAAGCATTAAAGGAGAACGCGCAGCAAATATATCTGGGTCTAATCCCACACGAATTAATGCTCGCCGCACTCGTTGTTTGACTTCCTTTTCAGAACAGCCTAAATTTTTCGGTCCAAAGGCAACATCCTCTTCTACTGTTTCAGCGAACAATTGTTGTTCTGGATATTGCATGACCAAGCCTACTTTTCCCACCACTTGAGAAACTTTTGTATCGCTTGTAATAGAAATTTCTTCCACCAGACAAGAACCAGTCGTCGGGGCAAGCAACCCGCAAAGGATTTGCGCGAGCGTTGACTTTCCCGAACCAGTATGTCCAATAATCGCCACCAACTCACCAGATGGAATAGATAAATTAATATTTTTGAGAGAAGTATGCTCCCAAGGTGTTCCCGGTTGATAGGTAAAGCCCATATCTTTTATTTCAATAGACATAATTTTTCCACCAACCCATCTGTTTTTAACTGATTACGCAAGGTTTCCCAGCCATCTTCAGCTAGTCGATTACCCAGCATCGTCACAGCCGGCAGCTCCAGTCCTAGCTCTGCTAGGGCTTCCCCTTGGCTAAAGATTTCCTCCGGTGTTCCATCCATTACAACCTGGCCCTGAGACATCACCACGATACGCTCCGCGCAAGCTGCTTCTTCCATGCTGTGCGTAATATGCACAATGTTCATTTTCTTTTCTTGGTGCAGCCTAGCAATGGTAGAAAGGACCTCCCTCCTCCCTTGAGGGTCCAGCATAGAGGTAGGTTCATCCAGTACCAGGCAATTGGTATGCATAGCAAGAGCACCAGCAATAGCTAGTCGCTGTTTTTGCCCACCGGATAATAAATGAGGCGATTTATTTTTTAAATGGCCAATGCCTACCCAAACCAGGGCTTCATTGACCCGTTCTCGGATTTCCTCCGATGGCAAACCTAAGTTTTCCGGCCCGAAAGCGGTATCCTCTTCTACAGTAGAAGCAACGATTTGATTATCCGGATTTTGCATGACAAAAGCAACATAACGCCGTATTAGCGAGATATTCCCCTCCTGCGCCGTATCCAGACCGGAAACCCAGACTTTACCTTGCAAAGGCAAAAGTAGTCCATTTAATTGCCGAGCAAAAGTAGATTTACCAGAACCATTGGTACCGATAACCGCTACCCACTGCCCTTTAGGAATAGAAAGACTCATGCCGTTTAAGGCAAAGCCCATTTCCCCATGATATTTATAATATACTTTTTCCAGTTTAAACATAATAATGGCACTCCTCCTTTGCGTAAAAGTGTGCAATATGCAGATAAAAGCAAAGCCAGGAAATGCATCCTGACTCTACTTTTGGAAAACTGCTAAATTATACCAACTCTATGAGAGCTTTTTGAGCTCCGTCCCCACGCCGTTGTTCTAAGCGAATAATTCTAGTGTAGCCACCCTGGCGATTTGCATAGCCGGGTGCAATCTCGGTAAAGAGCTTGGTAACCACATCTTCTTCCATCAAGTAGGCCAAGGCACTACGGCGAGCTGCTAAATCACCTTTTTTACCCAGGGTAATCATTTTTTCTACGACACTAGACAATTCTTTTGCCCGGGGTTCGGTGGTTTCTATTTTGCCGTTTTTCAGGAGTGAAGTCGCCAAGTTCCGTAACATAGAACGACGATGTCCACTTTTAACTCCTAATTTGCGGTATGCCATTTCCAAACCTCCCTTTATTAATCTTCACTGGGTTTTAAAGAGATACCCAGGTCAGCTAGTTTTGCAATAACTTCTTCTAAAGATTTTCTGCCTAAGTTACGGACTTTCATCATTTCCTCTTCGGTCTTTTGCGTCAGTTCCAAAGTGGTATTGATGCCTGCCCGTTTCAAGCAGTTGTAAGAACGAACAGAAAGGTCTAACTCTTCAATGGTCATTTCCAGGAGTTTATCTTTCTTTTCTTCTTCTTTTTCGATAAGTGTTACTTCATCCGGAACACTTTCTGTAAGTCCGACAAATAACTTCAAGTAGTCGCTAATAATTCTTGCAGAATTACTTACCGCTTCATCTGGCAAAATACTGCCGTCTGTCCATACTTCTAAAGTTAATTTATCATAGTCTGTTTGCTGTCCTACCCGGGTATCTTCTACAGAGAAATTTACCTTGAGGATAGGAGAGAACAAAGAGTCTACCGGAATGACGCCGATTGGCTGATCATCCTTTTTGTTCTTCTCTGCAGTAACAAAGCCTCTGCCTTTTTCTACGGTGATTTCCATGTAGAGATGTCCATCTTGACTTAAAGTTGCAATATGATGGTCTTTATTGACAATCATCACATCTGCATCACATTGGATATCAGCACCGGTGACTTCACCAGGGCCTTGGGCATCAATGTAAACGATTTTTGGTTCATCGCCATACATCTTCACCGCTAATCCCTTTAAGTTCAAGATAATATCTGTGATATCTTCTACCACCCCTTGGCTGGTAGAAAACTCATGTAAAACACCTTCGATTTTTACTGCACTAATAGCTGCTCCCGGCAAAGAAGATAAGAGTACGCGCCGTAAAGAATTCCCTAAGGTAATGCCATAGCCTCTTTCCATAGGTTCTACAACGAACTTACCATATTTCTTGTCATCAGACAGTTCCACACACTGGATTTTGGGCTTTTCTATACCAAACATTTCTCGCCCTCCTTATATCAAAAGCATACTATTAACGAGAATACAATTCTACGATGAGCATTTCATCTACAGGAACATCAATTTGATCTCTTGTAGGAAGCGCTTTTACAGTGCCGGACAAAGCTTCTTTATTAGCTTCGAGCCATGCAGGAACCCCTCTGTGGCCAGTTACAGCCAAAACATCTTGATATCTTTGGGAAGATTTGAATTTTTCCCGTACTTCAATGACATCGCCAGCTTTTACTAAGTAAGAAGGAATGTTAACAGTTTTGCCATTAACACTGATGTGTTTATGGTCAACAATCTGTCTTGCTTCATTCCGGGTTCTTGCAAAGCCCAGACGGAAGATAACATTATCCAGTCTGCTTTCCAGCATAATCATTAAGTTTTCACCGGATTGACCTTTCATGCGGCTAGCTTTTTCAAAGTAGTTGCGGAAAGGTTTTTCCAAAACACCATAAATGAATTTTGCTTTTTGTTTTTCTTGGAGTTGCAGACCATATTCGCTCTTTTTGCGATTGCCTCTAACAGTCTGTCTGTTAGATTTTTTGTCAATTCCGAGATAAACGGGATCGAGTCCCAGGCTTCTGCATCTTTTTAAAATTGGAACCATATCTCTTGCCATATCCAACTAACCTCCTATTAGACTCTTCTTCTTTTCGGTGGTCTGCAGCCATTGTGTGGGATAGGAGTAACATCTTTAATCATGCTGATTTCCAACCCTGCAGCCTGCAGAGAACGGATAGCAGCTTCTCTGCCAGCGCCTGGTCCCTTCACCAAACATTCCACTTGTTTCATACCATGTTCCATTGCTTCTTTTGCACAGGTATCAGCTGCCAGCTGTGCTGCAAAAGGAGTGCTTTTACGAGAACCTTTAAAACCAGAACCGCCAGCACTTGCCCAAGCTACGGCATTACCAGCCTTATCCGTAATGGTAATAATGGTATTGTTGAAAGTAGATTGAATATGTGCAACACCTTGCTCAATATTTTTTCTATCTTTTTTTCTCCGGGTTTGTTTCCGTGCCAATTAAAAGACCCCCTTTCACTATTTTTTCTTCTTACCGCTGATTGTCCGTTTTGGACCTTTCCGTGTGCGAGCATTGGTTTTGGTCCGTTGTCCGCGTACAGGAAGACCTCTGCGATGACGAATACCACGATAGCAGCCAATTTCATTTAATCTCTTAATATTTAATGCGATTTCCCGGCGAAGGTCGCCTTCTACCTGATAGGTTTCTGCGATAATATCACGGATTTTATCAGTTTCTGCTTCAGTCAAATCCTTTACTCTTGTGTCAGGATTTACGCCTGCAGCAGCCAAGATTTTTTGAGAAGTCTTTAAGCCGATGCCAAAAATATAGGTTAAAGCAATCTCAATTCTTTTATCGCGGGGTAAATCGATACCAGCAATACGTGCCATCTACTGTGTACACCTCCATCAAACAAATATTTCTTTACTTAGCCTTGAACTTGTTTATGCTTGGTATTTGGGCAAATCACCATAACTTTGCCACGTCTTTTAATAACCTTGCATTTTTCGCAAATTGGTTTTACGGAAGCTCTTACTTTCACTTAACTTCCCCTCCTTTTCACAGCTACATTATTTGTATCTGTAGGTAATCCGGCCTCGTTTCAAATCATAAGGTGAAAGCTCTACCGTTACCTTATCCCCAGGTAAGATACGGATATAGTTCATTCTGATTTTGCCGGATACATGTGCTAATACTTTATGTCCATTCACTAATTCCACTGTAAACATTGCATTTGGCAGCGGTTCTAATACGATGCCATCTACTTCGATGCCGTCTTGTTTAGACATTCTCACTGACCTCCTTGTCTACGCATTGCCCGTTATCCTTAGGCAATTCTTTAAAACTTAATCTGATTTCTTCATTTGTTACTGTTTTTTGCTGTGCAAGTTTTTCTTGCAGCCGCGGCGCTACATAATGCACCATTTGTACATGACGGCAATTTTTTATTTTAGGCTTTTCCATAGGGCGTTTCCGCCCATCTGCCAATAACAATCTAGCGCCGTCCTGGCTTTTGCCGCAAACAAAATAATAGGTTCCCTTATCCCGACCTGTTTTAGATTTTACTAATTGACCGAGAACAAAGTTATCTGCAGCCAATGCTTGCTCCATCTCAAACACCTCAATCCAATTTGGTTAAGATTTCCGGTCCGGACGCTGTGATAGCCACCGTATGCTCAAAATGAGCCGCATTGCTGCCATCCAGCGTAACCACAGTCCAATCATCAGATAATGTTTTATTTTTATGGGAACCGACAGTGACCATAGGTTCAATGGCTATCACCATTCCTTTGGTCAAGCGAAGGCCTCTGCCAGCCGCACCATAATTGGGTACATCAGGGTCCTCGTGTAAATTCCTTCCTATGCCATGACCGGTATAGTTTCGAACAACTCCAAACCCTGCTGCTTCAATAATTTCTTGAATACGGTGAGAAATATCTCCCAAACGGTTTCCAGGTAAAGCTTGTGCCAACCCTTCCATTAAGCTTTCCTCTGTTACGGTCAAAAGCTTTTTGTTTTCCGCTGAGATTTCACCCACAGCGAAAGTTTTGGCACTATCGCTGCAAAAACCGTCTTTTTCAACACCGGCATCAATGCTTACAATATCCCCTGGCAACAACTCTCTATCACCAGGTATGCCGTGAATGATTTCGTCATTGACCGAGCAACAAATGCTGGCAGGAAAACCGCCGTATCCTTTAAAGCAAGGTCTTGCCCCAGCTTTATGAATATATCTTTCGGCTATTTCATCTAATTCCCTAGTAGTAACACCAGGTTTGATGTGTTCTCCTACCAAAGCAATGGTTTCTGCTAAAAGCCGCCCGGCATAACGCATTTTTTTGATATCATTATCTGTTTTTATTTCTATCATGCCCAGTTTTTCCCTAAGGCTTTGCCAATACTTACCAATACTTGATGGATTTCTTGTTCTCCATCAATGTTCTTCAGAACACCTTGTTCTTGGTAATAAGCGATTAACGGAGCTGTTTGGGTGTTGTAAACAGATAAACGGTTTACAGCAGTTTCTTCGTTATCATCACTTCTCTGGTAAAGCTCTCCTTCACATCTATCACACACACCATCAGATGCTGGTGGATTAAACACCATATGGAAAGATGCACCGCAATTCCTACAAACTCTGCGCCCAGTCAGTCTCGGGATTAACACTGCTTCAGGCACCTGGAGATTAATCACCGCATCTAATTGGATACCCATATCAGCGAGAAGTTTATCCAGTGCTTCAGCTTGTGCCAGCGTCCGCGGAAATCCATCTAGTAAAAAACCGTTTGCACAATCAGGCTGAGAAATCCGTTCCCCTGTAATACGAATAGTTACTTCATCTGGTACCAATAAACCTTGGTCCATATATTTTTTCGCTTCCATACCCAGAGGGGTTTCATTCTTAATGCTAGCTCTCAACATATCGCCGGTAGCCACATGAGGAATGCCTAACTTTTCCACGATTTCCACAGCTTGGGTGCCCTTTCCGGCACCGGGAGGTCCTAAAAATACGATACGCATCTGGTTACCTCCTTTTACTATTTCATAAACCCTTGATAATGACGCATTAACATTTGTGCTTCAATTTGTTTGGTTGTATCTAATGCTACACCAATGGCAATCAATAAGCTGGTGCCGCCAAAATACAAGTTCCAACCAGTAATGCTCATAGCAATACTAGGCATTACAGCAATGATTGCAAGGAATGCAGCCCCCGCCATGGTAATGCGAGAAAGCACTCTGTCTAAATAATCAGCAGTTGGCTTCCCTGGGCGAAGGCCAGGAATAAAACCGCCTTGTTTTTTCAAGTTTTCTGCAACATCAACTGGATTGAAAGACACTGCGGTGTAAAAATAAGTGAACAATACAACCAACAAAGCATATAAGAAAATATACAAAGGATGTTGGAAGCTGAGCACTTTGGTAATCCATTGTGCAACACCATTATTAGGGAAGAACCCTGCAATGGTCGTTGGGAACATCAAAATGGTCATAGCAAAGATAATTGGAATAACACCAGATTGGTTTACTTTCATAGGGATATGGCTGCTTTGTCCGCCATAAACTCTACGACCAACCACTCTTTTTGCATATTGTACAGGAATTTTCCGTTGACCTTCTTGGATGGTAATAACACCAGCAATACAAGCCACTGCAAAAATCAAGAAAAGAACTGCAACAATAATATTTGCTTCCCCAGTTTTTACATATTCATAAATGCTAACCAAACCACTTGGTACCCGAGAAACGATACCAGCAAAGATAATCAAAGAAATCCCATTACCAATGCCTTTTTCCGTAATCAATTCACCAAGCCACATTAAAAATGCAGTACCAGCAGTCAAAGAAACACATACTACCACGATGGAGAAAAATCCTGGGTTTACCATAGCATTTTTCAGATAAATAGCCATGGCAAGCCCCTGCAAGAAACCTAAACCAACAGCACCATAGCGGACAATCTGCTGCATTTTCTTTCTGCCTTCAGGACCTTCTTTAGAAAGTCTTTCAAAATAAGGAATAACCATGGTCAATAACTGCACGATAATGGATGCGTTAATGTATGGCATAATCCCCATTGCAAAGACGGTAAAGCTCTTAAATGCCCCCCCAGAAATAATATCTACAAAACCAAAAAGGTTACCACTGGTAGACATCATTTGCGCTAGGATTTCAGGGTTGATACCCGGAACAGGAATATGACTCCCAATTCGGAAAACCACAAACATACACAAGGTAAACATGATTTTCTTTCTTAATTCCGGGATTTTCCAAGCTTGTGCGAGAGTAGAAAACATATTATTTCACCTCTACTTTGCCGCCAAGTGCAGTAATTTTTTCTTCAGCGCCTTTACTGCAGCTTACTTCTACAGTCAATTTTTTGGTTAATTCTCCGTTGTTGAGAACTTTCACACCATCTTTTACGCCTTTAATCAAACCTGCTTCATAAAGCAAGATTTCGGTAACTACGGTACCGTCTTCAAAGCAGTTCAAATCGCCTAAATCAACATTAACGATTTCTTTTTTGAAGATATTGGTAAACCCTCGTTTTGGCAGACGACGATGCAATGGCATCTGCCCACCTTCAAAACCAGGGCGTACCCCACCGCCGGAACGGGCTTTTTGACCTTTATGACCTTTCCCGGAAGTTTTCCCTAAGCCGGAGCCAATGCCTCTACCTTTTCTGGTAGGAGTTTTTTTGGAGCCTGGAGCTGGGGCCAATTCGTTCAAATTCATTACTTACACCTCCCTGATTTTATTCGCTAACTGGTTCTACCTTAACCAAATGACACACTTTACGCACTTTACCGCAAATATCGGGAGTATCGTTGTGGACTGCGCTACTATGAAGTTTCCCTAATCCCAAAGATTTTACAGTTTCCCGTTGGTCCTTGGGACAGCCGATAACACTTTTCACTAAGCTTACTTTAATTTTTGCCACTTTGCGTCCCTCCCTTTTAGTTTAATACTTGTTCAATCGTTAGACCTCTAAGTTTTGCTACCTGTTCCACAGTTTTCAAAGAACCTAAGCCTTGCATGGTTGCTTTTACCATGTTAATAGCATTGTTAGAGCCTAAGGATTTGGTCAAGATGTTGGTAATCCCTACTAATTCAAGTACTGCACGGACTGGACCGCCAGCGATTACCCCGGTACCTTCTGCAGCAGGTTTTAGCAATACTTTCCCTGCGCCATAAATCCCTGTGATTTGGTGAGGGATGGTGCCTTCTACCAAAGGAACAAAGATTAAGTTTTTCTTTGCGTCTTCTACTGCTTTACGGATAGCTTCAGGTACTTCGGCAGCTTTCCCCATGCCTACGCCAACATGACCTGCGCCATCACCAACAACAACCAACGCGCTAAAGCTGAAACGGCGACCGCCCTTTACAACTTTTGCAACCCGGTTAATATTAACCACTCTTTCGGTTAATTCCAGATTATTGGCATCTATTTTAGACATCTGTTAACCTCCTTTTGTCCTTGGACTAAAAGTCTAATCCACCTTCGCGTGCGCCTTCAGCAAGAGCTGCCACACGACCATGGTAGAGGAGACCGCCACGGTCAAAAACAACTGCTTTAATTCCTTTTTCCTGTGCCTTTTTGGCGATGAGTAAGCCTACATTCTTTGCTGCTTCTTTGTTACCACCATAAGTCCCTTTCAAAGAAGCGTCCAAAGTAGAGGCAGCTGCTAAGGTAACGCCTTTGGTATCATCTATGATTTGAGCATAGATATGTTTAGCGCTACGGAAAACAGCTAATCTTGGGCAGGCAGGAGTCCCGGAAATATATCTGCGCAAACGGTAATGTTTTTTAGCCCGGACTGCTTTTCTATTTACTTTTTTAAACACTTAGCTCACTTCCTTCCTAAGAAGCCTGATAAATCTTTTCACACCGTCGATTATTTTTTAGCGCCGGTTTTACCAGCTTTCCGACGGATTACTTCGTCTTGGTATTTAATACCTTTGCCTTTGTATGGTTCCGGTGGTCTTACAGACCGTACATTAGCGGCAAATGCGCCAACTTTTTCTTTGTCTGCACCCATAATTGTGATTTTGGTAGGAGCAGGAACATCGATTTCCAAACCTTCAGGAACATCCATTTCTACAGGATTGGAATAACCAACATTCAATACCAATTTTGCGCCTTGTTTTGCAGCACGATAACCAACGCCTACTAATTCCAAGTTCTTTTCAAAACCGGTTGTTACCCCTTTTACCATATTCGCAATTAAAGCCCGGGTCAAACCATGCAAAGCTCTATGATTTGCATCTTCGGAAGAACGAGTTACCAAGATGTGACCATCTTCCATAGCAATCCCGATTTCAGAAGAAAAATGTTTTGTTTGAACACCTTTCGGCCCTTTTACCTCTACCTGGCAACCGTCAATTTTTACTTCAACACCTGCAGGTATTTCAATAGGTAATCTGCCAATACGAGACATTCAATCCACCTCCTATTGTACCTTTGTTTTTTACCAGATATAGCAAAGGACTTCGCCGCCGCAGCCAGCTTTCCGTGCTTGCTTATCTGTCATCAAACCTTGTGAAGTAGAAACAACAGCGATACCCAGTCCGCCTAATACTTTTGGCAGCTCATCTTTTTGTGCATATACTCTAAGGCCAGGCTTAGAGATCCTTTTCAAACCGGTGATAACTCTTTCTTTGTTGGCACCGTATTTCAGATATACTCGAATAATCCCTTGTTTGCCATCCTCAATGAATTCAACATCTTTTACAAAGCCTTCTGCTTTCATGATGTTGGCCAAACCTAATTTAGTTTTGGAGCCTGGTATTTCTACCTTATCCATATATACCATATTAGCATTGCGGATCCTTGTCAGGAAATCGGCAATTGGATCAGTTACAACCATTATTGTTAACCTCCTTCCTCAAATACCCCTTCTACCAACTGGATTTGGTAATACCAGGGATTTCTCCTTTATAGGCTAGTTCACGGAAGCAAATACGGCAAAGACCAAATTTCCGCATATAGCCATGAGGACGACCGCAAACTTTGCAGCGATTATATCCCCGAACGGTAAATTTCGGTGTCCGTTGTTGCTTTACTTTCATGGATGTTTTTGCCACAGGTTTCCCTCCTTGTCTTTTGGCTATCCACCAATAACTACTACTTTTCGCTGAAAGGCATCCCTATCAACTTCAACAATTCCCGACATTCTTCGTCTGTCTGTGCGCTAGTCACAAAAGACACTTCCAACCCTCTCAAACGGTCGATTTTATCATAATCGATTTCTGGGAAGATTAATTGTTCTTTTACGCCTACGGTGTAGTTCCCTCTACCATCAAAGGAACGAGGAGAAACACCTTTGAAGTCTCTTACCCGAGGTAATGTAATAGAAATGAATTTATCTACAAAATCATACATCCGGTCGCCGCGCAAGGTTACTTTGCAACCAATAGGCATACCTTCCCGCAATTTAAAGGATGCGATAGATTTTTTGGCTCTTGTTACAATAGGCTTTTGACCAGCAATAGCAGTCAAATCGCTTACTGCAGCATCCAAAGCTTTGGAGTTTTGGATTGCTTCACCTAAACCCATATTGATAACCACTTTTTCAAGTCTTGGCACTTGCATTACATTTTTAATGCCTAATTTTTCTTGCAATTGTGGCAGGATTTCTTGTGTGTATTTATCTTTTAGCCTAGACATTTCTTCAGGACCTCCTTCCTTTGTTATTTATCAAATACTTGACCGCATTTTGCGCATTTTCTTACGCTTTTACCTGCGACGATTTCTTTTGCTATACGAACAGGACGGCTACATTTGCTGCAATAGAGCATCACATTGGAGCTATCAATTGCTGCTTCCTTTTCTACAATGCCACCTTGTGGCGCTGCTTGGGTAGGTTTTGTGTGCCGTTTTACAATATTGACCTTGTCTACGAATACCCGACCGGCTTTGGTATCTACAGAAAGAATAGTACCTTTTTTACCGGCGTCTTTCCCTGCGATTACAACAACAGTGTCGCCTTTTTTTACATGCAATTTCTTTTTGGTCAATGTCTTCACCTCCATACCCGCCTACAGCACTTCAGGTGCTAAAGAAATAATTTTCATGTAGTTTTTATCTCTCAATTCCCGGGCAACAGGCCCAAAGATACGAGTTCCTCTCGGTTGCCCTTGGTCATTGATAATGACGCCGGAATTTTCATCAAAACGAATATAAGAACCATCCGGGCGTCTGATTTCTTTTTTAGTTCTTACCACTACAGCTTTAACAACGTCGCCTTTCTTGACAACGCCACCGGGTGTTGCTTGTTTAACAGCGCACACGATTACATCGCCTACAGTGGCATAACGGCGTTTGGAGCCGCCTAACACTTTAATGCAAAGCAATTCTTTTGCACCAGTGTTATCTCCAACTTTTAATCTGGTTTCGGCTTGTATCATCCTTCAGCCTCCCCCTTTCTATCGGTCTTTTTATACAATAGGTGCTTTTTCCAAAACTTCTACCAATCTCCATCTTTTATCTTTAGAAAGAGGTCTGGTTTCAGCGATTAACACTTTATCCCCCATGGAAGCTGTGTTGTTCTGGTCATGCGCTTTAAACTTTTTGCTGGACCGGATAATTTTGCCATAAAGGGGATGACGAACGTGAGAGTCAACCCGAACAACGATGGTTTTGTCCATTTTGTCGCTTACTACATAACCAATCCGGGTTTTCCGCATATTTCTTTCTTCAGTCATGAATGTGTCCTCCTTTCATTACCCATGTCCTAGCCTTGATTTTTCAATTCCCGCTCCCGGATAATTGTTTTTACTCTTGCCATATCTTTTTTCACAAGACCAATGGAAGCAGAGTTTGTTAATTGCCCGGTTGCCAATTGAAAACGAAGGTTAAAAAGTTCTGTTTTTAATTCATTTACTTTTCTTACCAATTCTTCATTGGTCATTTCACGAATTTCTTTAGTTTTCATTGGCTTCACCACCTACTTCTTCACGCTTCACAAATTTGCATTTTACAGGCAATTTGTGTTGAGCCAACCGAAGAGCTTCTCTTGCTACTTCTTCGGATACACCGGCTAATTCAAACATTACCCGACCAGGTTTTACTACTGCTACCCAGTATTCAGGAGAACCTTTCCCGCTACCCATACGAGTTTCAGCAGGTTTTTCAGTTACTGGTTTATGTGGGAATATTTTAATCCATACTTGACCGCCACGCTTAATGTAACGAGTCATGGCAATACGTGCTGCTTCAATCTGACGGCTGGTAATCCAGGCAGACTCTAAAGACTGCAAGCCGTATTCACCGTAAGATACAAAGTTACCTTTATGAGCAGCGCCTCTCATCCGTCCCCGATGTTGACGGCGATATTTTACTCTTTTTGGAAGTAACATGTTTTATTCGCCTCCCCCTACAGCCTGCTTTTTTTCTTGCCCGTTAGCTACAGCTGCTTTCGTAGGCAATACTTCACCTTTGTAAATCCATACTTTGATACCGATTTTACCATAGGTGGTGTTTGCTTCAGCAAACGCATAGTCGATGTCAGCTCTCAATGTATGCAGTGGAACTTTCCCTTCTACATACCATTCAGTCCGAGCGATTTCAGCGCCGCCCAAGCGACCGGAACACATGATTTTGATACCTTCAGCGCCCATTCTCATGGTTCTGGAAACTGTTTGTTTCATAGCCCGACGGAAAGCGATACGCTTTTCCAGTGCAGCAGCTACACTTTCAGCTACCAATTGTGCTTCTAATTCAGGTTTTTTGATTTCAACAATGTTGATGTTTACTTTCTTACCGGTCATTTTTTCTAAAGCTTTGCGTAAGTTTTCTACTTCAGCACCGCCACGACCGATAACAATGCCTGGTTTCGCAGTGGAAATGTTTACTTTTACACGGTTTGCAGCCCGTTCGATTTCTACACGAGCAATACCGGCAGCAAACAATTTTTCTTTGACATATTTTCTGATTTTCAAATCTTCGTGCAGATAGGCCTGGAAATCTTTTTCGGCATACCATTTAGCATCCCAGTCCTTAATTACACCAATCCGAAATCCCTTAGGATGTACTTTTTGACCCACCGATTATTCCTCCTCCCTATCTCCTACTACTACAGTAATATGACTAGTACGATGTACCATATGGTCCGCACGGCCCATAGCTCTTGGCTTAAACCGTTTCAAAGAAGGACCTTGGTCAATGTAAATCTTGGTAACATACAAGCTTTCCTTAGACAAAGAAAGGTTGTGTTCAGCATTAGCAGTAGCAGATTTCAATACTTTACCAATCAAAGCGCCGGCCTTGTTGGGAGTGAATTTCAAAATAGCTTCTGCTTGCGCAACATTTTTCCCTCTTACCAAGTCAGCAACCTGACGAGCTTTTCGAGGGGAAATACGAATATATTTTGCAATCGCTTTCGCTTCCAAAACGATAACCTCCTCTCAATCAAAGAGTGTATTTTTAAAACTATCTTTTTGTAGTTTTTTCAGTGTCAGCATGACCTTTATAGAAACGAGTTACTGCAAACTCGCCCAATTTATGACCAACCATATCTTCGGAGATATATACCGGCACATGTTTTCTGCCATCATGCACAGCAATAGTATGTCCTACCATTTGAGGGAAAATCGTGGAACGACGAGACCAGCTTTTGATTACTTTTTTGTCGCCAGCTTCATTCATCGCTTCAATTCTGCTCAATAACTTTTCATCACAGTAAGGTCCTTTTTTCAAAGATCTACCCATACTACTTTGCCTCCCTTCAGCAATTCTTTCTTTCCCATTACGCAGCGTCTAACCCGTCTAGATTATTTGCCGCGGCGTTTAATAATAAGCTTGGTGGAAGCTTTCTTTTTCTTCCGTGTTTTGGTACCAAGAGCAGGTTTACCCCAAGGAGTAACAGGATTACGACCAACTGGGGAACGACCTTCACCACCACCATGTGGGTGGTCAACAGGGTTCATAACAACCCCACGGTTTGCAGGTCTTACACCTAACCAGCGGTTTCTCCCAGCTTTCCCTAAGTTGATGTTTTCTTGGTCTACATTACCAACCTGACCGATGGTAGCACGGCAGTTAATGCCAATCATTCTCATTTCACCAGATGGCATTCTGAGAATAGCATATTTGCCTTCCTTTGCCATCAATTGCACAGACGCACCAGCAGAACGAGCAATTTGACCACCATTACCAGGTCTCATTTCCACATTGTGTACTACAGTACCAACAGGGATGTTTGCTAGAGGCAATGCGTTACCAGGCTTGATATCAGCATCAGGACCAGAAACAACCACATCACCAACACCAATACCAACCGGTGCTAAGATGTAGCGTTTTTCCCCATCTAAATAATGCAATAATGCAATATTTGCAGTTCTGTTTGGGTCATATTCGATGCTTGCAACTTTTGCAGGAACACCGTCTTTATTCCGTTTGAAATCAATGAGACGATACCGTCTTTTATGACCGCCGCCTTGATGGCGCATGGTCAAATGACCTTCGTTATTACGACCACCATTTTTCTTTAATGGCTGTAACAAACTTTTTTCCGGTGTGGCAGTGGTAATTTCTTCAAAAGCAGAAACTGTCATGCCCCGGCGGCCAGGCGATGTCGGCTTATATTTTTTAATGGCCATTGTTTTTCCTCCTTAACCTATTTGTTACATACCGGAAAAGATTTCAATCTTATCGCCGGCTTTTAATGTTACAATTGCTCTTTTCGTATCTGGACGATAGCCTTTGTAACGACCAAAAGTTTTTAATTTACCTTTCACGTTTCTGGTAGTCACTGCGATTACCTTTACGTCAAAGAGTTTTTCAACCGCTTGTTTGATTTCGATTTTATTGGCATCCTTTGCCACTACGAAAGAATATTTACCTTCTTCCATCAAAGCAATGGATTTTTCGGAAACCATCGGTTTAATCAAAACATCTTGAAGGTCTCTCATTAACCAAGCACCCCTTCCAACCAGCTCAAAGCATCTTTCGCAATAAAGAGCTTTTCATGAGCCAGCACATAGTAAGTATTCATGCTGGTTACTTCCACAGGAAGAGCTTTTTCAATATTTCTAGCGGATTTCACTGCGTTTTCGCAAGCCCCACTAGGAACAACCACCAAAGCGCTTCTTGCTTCAAATTTCCCTAACAAACCAGCCATTGTTTTTGTTTTTGGCGCTTCCATATCCAAGCTATCAACAACAATAAGGTTGCCATTTTGTACTTTATCAGATAAAGCAGAAGCCAAAGCCACCCGACGCAATTTTCTTGGCATACTGAAACCATATTTGCGGGGAGAAGGACCAAATGTAATACCACCAGCACGCCAAATTGGGCTGCGGCTAGAACCGGCACGAGCGCGACCAGTACCTTTTTGTTTCCAAGGTTTTCTACCGCCCCCGGAAACCATCGCTCTGGTTTTGGTAGCATGTGTTCCCCGTCTTTGAGAAGCCAAGAACAATGTTGCAGCTTGGTGCATCACAGGAACATTTACTTGTCTATTAAAAATATTATCGTTCAATTCGATTTCGCCCACTTGAGCGCCTTCGAGATTATAAACTGCTACTTGTGTCATGTTTTTACCTCCTTTCTACCCCGCTTAGTTTGCAGATTTTACTGCACTTGCTACAAATACCAAGCCTTGTTTCGGGCCAGGAATTGCACCTTTTACCAATAAAAGATTTTTTTCTACGTCTACCTTAACCACTTCTAAGTTTTGTACAGTTACCCGTTCAGAACCCATATGGCCAGGAGATTTTTTACCTTTGAATACACGAGCAGGTCCTTTTGCACCAGCACTGGCAGGACGTCTATGGTTTTTACTACCATGGCTCATTGGTCCTTGGTGATGTCCCCATCTCTTAATAGTACCGGCAAAGCCTTTCCCTTTAGAGATACCTTCCACATCAACCAATTCACCTTCAGCAAAGATATCAACCTTAATTTCTTGTCCAGGTTGATAAGCGCTTGCGTCTTCCAAGCGAAGCTCTCTCAAACTTCTTAATGGACCCACACCAGCTTTTGCTAAGTGACCTTTTTGTGCTTTGTTAATCAATTTTTCTCTCACAACATCAAAACCAATTTGAATAGCTTCATAATCGTCAGAAACCTTGGTTTTTACTTGTGTTACCACGCAAGGGCCAGCCTCAATCACTGTTACAGGAATGATTTTACCCTCAGGGCTGAAAATCTGGGTCATCCCAATTTTCTTGCCAAGAATAGCCTTCGGCATATTCTAGCACCTCCGTTCATTTTATTCGAGTTACCGTCAGCCACAGCATTGCTCGACAGTTACTACCTTGATTTTTCTGGATTTACTTAGCCCACTTATCCGGGTGTATCCTAAGTTTTAGGAAAACCCAAATTACAGCTTAATTTCAATATCAACGCCTGCGGGTAAATCCAACCGCATCAAAGAATCCATGGTTTTTGCAGCTGGTTCCAAAATGTCAATCAATCTCTTATGAGTTCTCATTTCGAACTGTTCCCGAGAGTCTTTGTTAACATGAGGAGCCCGCAAAATGGTGTAAATGTTCTTCTCTGTTGGGAGAGGAATAGGACCAGAAACTTTTGCGCCGCTTCTTTTTGCAGTGTCAACAATCTTTTCGGCAGATTGATCCAACAATTTGTGGTCAAATGCTTTCAACCGAATACGGATTTTTTGTTTTCCCATTATAAAATATCCTCCTTTTCGCCCGATTTTATATCCGGACATTCTCCGCAAGAATTACCGCCCAAAACAAGGACGCAACCTCTTGCATCATCACAGTCCTTAAAGAACGACCCTAAAGGGAGTAAAATTCATCACTCCCTTTAGTTTCAATCTTTAACAAAATTTATTTACGCTTCAATTTTAGAAACAACACCAGCGCCAACAGTTCTGCCGCCTTCACGGATAGCGAACCGCAACCCTTCTTCAATAGCGATTGGGGTAATCAATTCGATTTCCATTTTGATGTTATCCCCAGGCATTACCATTTCAGTGCCGTCTGGCAATTTTGCGACCCCAGTTACGTCTGTTGTTCTGAAATAGAATTGTGGTCTGTAACCATTGAAA
>JAAVYR010000022.1 GCA_022791255.1 Peptococcaceae bacterium
CCAGCTGGAAAACGGCAAGACGTACACATTAAGTGCGGCTAGCGTTTCCAACACAGTTATTGAAGTGGCTAGCGGCAGAACGGCTACAGTGGTAGTACCGAAGAATGTAGCTGTTACCATTGACGACTACAATAACGGCTGCAGTCCTATTTCTCTTTTGGGCAGTGGGAAACTGAACTTGGTAGTAGACGGCACATTGACGGTGACTGGGGGAAAGGCTGAGGATGGACAGTATGATGCAGTTCAGTATACTGCTGTGGGCGGTGCTGGTGGCTATCCTGGGATAGGGGTGCCAGTTGGTACGAGTCTTATTATTAGCGGTAGTGGTACAGTGACGGCGGCAGGCGGTGATGCTGGCCGAGGTGGCAATGCAAATAACGGTTCTCATAATGCTTCCGGCGGCGGCGGAGCCGGCGCTGGTATCGGTGGTATTGGTGGTAAAGGCGGAGATGCTGGGGCTCCATATCGGGATAAGGTTAGCGGTACCGGTGGTTCAATGGGGTCGGTTATGATTTATGAAACGGTTGTAGTTAACGCATACGGTGGTGGTGGCGCTGGGAACACTGCTGATGGTATTGGTGCGGCTGGTGGTTATCCTGCTGCAGGGGTCGGCGGTGGTGGCGCTGGTGGTGGCGGTGCCGGTAACTCAGCAGGTGCTGGTGGCTTCTGTGGCGCTGGTGGTGGTTCATCTGGTGTGGATGGCGGTCCTGCAACGCCTTTTATAAAGCCTAATTACCATACTGGTGGTGGTGGTTACTTTGCTGGCAGTACGATTTCAAACTATGCAGATAAATTATATAAGTATTACCATGGTGGTGCCATAGGTGGCGGTGGTGCTTGGGATACCAACACTGACGATACCAATACTTGGGAAAAGGCGTCTTGGAAAGGCGGCCATGGTGGCACAGCAGGTGCTGGCGGTACCGTGGTAAAAGGGGAACTGGCAACTTTGCAAGCAGCTAATGGCAGTTACCAGACGAATATTCCACGAAATTACGGAAAAACACCAACGCCTATCTATGCCCAAAGCGGTTATGACTTAGAGCTATTACGGACCGCAGGCGTGACGAAGGTAGACGCTGGTTTAACGGCTAAAGGCGTTCGCAGCAAAGGAGATTTAGAAAATGAATTAGGTGCTACTGGTAAAAGTAGTACTATCCAAGCTACAGCACTTGCCGGGGTTGGTTCCGGGGCTGGTTATCTAGAAAGCCGCAATGGTTCCTTTACCATCCAAAAGGTTCCGGAATATTGCCACGCTGTACATGAGAGATACTGAGTACTTCTGACAGATGATAGGCATTTGGCGGAAGTAGGGGGTAATGCTTCCGTAATCTGTGGCATCATCCTGTCATGCTGAGGAGCAAAGTGACGAAGCATCTTAAAGATTTCCTTATTTAGAAAAAGTTTTAAGAAACAGGCTTATTTTTCTTTTTGGGACATATATTGTTCTATGGGAGGGATGACGATGTTTAAAATTTCCGATTTACGGAGTAAAGATATTATCAATACACAGGATGGTAAAAAGTTAGGTGCTATTAAGGATATTGAGTTGGATTTATCTGAAGGGAGGATCCAGGCGATTATTTTGCCTGGACCTGGAAAATTTTTACGGTTATTTGGACGCAGTGATGATATTATCGTGCCATGGGAGCAAATAAAAAAAATCGGTAGAGATGTGGTCCTGGTGGAGTTAGATGATTTTCACAGTCCCTCTAATCATGGGGCAAGACCAGGACCAGGACGAAACAATAGTCGAAACGACCTTGCGCCTATTGATGATTACCAATGGAAATAAACAGATATTTTCTGCCAAAATAAGGAAACAACCGTTGACAGCTTTTTACTAAAAAAGGTATACTCTTCTTATGTGAATATATTAGTGTAAATGTATAGGGAATGTATCTTTAGGGAGGGTTACAAAAATATGCGCTGTACTTTTTGTGGATTTGCAGACTCCAAAGTATTAGACTCCCGTCCGGTGGAAGATGGCAGAAGTATTCGCCGTCGCAGAGAGTGTCTGGCTTGCGGCAAACGGTTTACTACTTATGAACGGGTGGAAGATATGACCTTAGTTGTGGTAAAACGGGATAAACGCCGGGAAGTATTTGATGGTACGAAAATTTTAAATGGTTTGATTAAGGCTTGTGATAAACGGCCAGTTCCTATTGGCATCTTAGAGCAAATGGTGCGGGATATCGAACGAGAACTCCGCAATAACCTAGACCAGGAAGTTGACTCTCTGGCCATTGGCGAAATGGTAATGGACAGGCTTCGACATATTGATGAAGTTGCCTATGTGCGGTTTGCTTCTGTTTATCGGAAATTTGAAGATATCCAAACCTTTATGGAAGAATTGCGGCAATTGCAAAAAGACGATACCAATAACAATGGTGCAGTGGAAAAATAGTCTATAGTCGTTATAAAAAGACAGAGTGTAAATGGACACGCTGTCTTTTCACTTTTAAAAATGTCAAAATTTCACAAATGATGTATTTTACTGTTTTTTTGTTTTCTTTCAGGTTATTAAATGATATAATACATATATTATTGTTTATGAGAAATGAACAGCATAACAATCAAACAGCTTTTATGATAAAAGGAAAACTGTATATGGTGAGGTGGTTAGCTTATGCCTGGTGGAAACCGGACAGATCATAAAGCTATACATAAAAAAAGAAAAGTACAACGAAATAGAACCTTAGATTTGCTTGCTTTTTTATTATTGATTATATTAGGTACCATGTTTTTTATTCCTCTGAAAGAGTTCTTTGCGGCAAAAATGCTGAACTATGCTACAGTAACAGATGGTATTTTGGAGGATAAGATAACAGCAGAAGGTATTATTATTTATGATGCCAAAGTAGTACAAGCCTCTGCCAGTGGTGAATTTGTACCGGTGGTTCCAGAGGGGGAGCGTGTAGCAGAAGGCGCTCTTGTGGGGTATTTTGTTACTGCCGCTGGTAAAAAGCCAATGTATGCAAGTGCTTCTGGGGCTGTTTCTTATCAGATAGATGGGTTGGAGGCAGTTCTGACGCCTGTGCAAGCAGATGGGATTGATTTGAATAAAATTTTAACCTTGTTAGATGGGGATGAACATCAAATTGCCACACCGGATGAAGGGCAGCCTGTAAAAGATGGACAAGCTCCGGAAGAGTCAGTTCTTGGTGCAGGGAAAGGATTGTTCAAAATTGTGGATAATCTTTCGGATGTTTACTTTTTAGTGCAGGTAAAAGATGCTGATAAGGCGGCGGCTCTAGAACCAGAGCAGCGCATTCGCATTCGCTTACCAGAAGGTCAGCAGCAAAAAGAGACTAGTAGCATTGGGGCGGTAGAGGTGATAGATAGCCGCATTACGGCGACAGTTGCTTCGGTGACGCAAACTTCTAATGGAGCTCAAGTCTTATTAAAAATAAAAAGAAATGATATTGTGCTTTCTGGTGCACGGAAAATAACAATAGATATGCTTTTGGATACAATAAAAGGAAATATTTTGCCGAATAAAGCAATTTTTTATAATGAAGCAGGAAAACCATGTGTCTATGTCGTAAAGAAGAGTAGACTTGCCATTGCAGGAGTAGAGGTTATGGGGACGATAGATGATATGTCTGTTATCGAGGGCCTTTCTATTGGCACGGCAGTGGTGACCAACCCTTCTCTTGCTAAAGCGCAACAAAAGGTATACTTCAAATAGAAAAGCTATGATTGCGGAGGTAATGGGGATGGCAGCAGATATGCAAACTTCTATCGCTACAGGCTTAGAACAGGTGCGGCGAGAAATGGAGCAGGCGGGGAAGCTTTCTCCTTATGGGAATAAACCCCAGCTGGTAGCTGTTACGAAAACAGTAGATGTGAGCCGAATAGAGGAAGCTATTGCTTGTGGTGTGCAGGCGGTGGGCGAAAACCGTGTCCAAGAGCTGCTGGAAAAGTATGCAGTTATCGGCAATAAGGTGGACTGGCATCTGATTGGCTCTCTGCAGACCAATAAAGTGAAGTATATCGTGGACAAGGTGGCCATGGTTCATTCTCTGGATAGAGAAGAATTGGCGCAAGAATTGCAAAAGCGTTGTGCAGCTATTGGTCGGACTTTACCTGTATTGGTACAGGTAAATCTTACAAGAGAAGAAAGTAAGTCTGGATTTTATGAGGAAGATGTGATACCCTTTTTGCAAAAGGCTATAGCTTATCCAAATCTTGCAATCATGGGGCTGATGACCATTGGGCTCCCTTCTATAGACCCAGAAGAAACAAGACCTGTCTTTCGGCGGCTGCGGGAGCTAAAAGAAGAAATCAGCCAGCTAGCCCTTCCTGGTGTAGAAATGAAATATCTCTCTATGGGGATGAGTCATGACTATCCTGTGGCTATTACGGAGGGTGCAAATTTTGTGCGAGTGGGCAGCGCTATTTTTGGTAAGCGGTTTTATCCATAAGTGTTTCAGATAAAAATTATTTTATATAAAGGGATAAAAATTTAAGGAATATTTTAGGGGGTAAAAAAATGAGCGGATTTATGGACAAGATGAGTAATATTTTCTTCAAAACAGTGGAAGATGATGAAGATGAAATGGAAATGGAAAGCCCAATGCAAAACCGAGGCATTGAGCGTCCTACGCTGCCCATGACCAGCAGCAAGGCTAGCGCTAGAGACCCACGGGATATTTGGGGAGAACCAGAACCGAAGAAAAACAAGAAAAGCAACTTGATGTCTATCCCAACCCAAAATAAGGTGCTGGATATGGTATTGGTAAAGGCTGAGTCTTATGATGATATGCAGACCATTGCCCAGCATATCAAGGAAGAACGGGTTGTGATTGTCAACTTTGAAGATATGTCTAAAGATGTAGCCCAAAGAATGGTAGACTTCTTAAGCGGCGCTGTCTTTGCCTTGGATGGGGTACCAAAGAAAGTTTCTGGCGGTACATTCCTTTTTAGTTCCCGCAATGTGGATTTAACAGGGAAGATTATGGATGGCGAACAGGAATTTAGTTCTGCTTTTAATTTTGGTTCTAACTTAAAAAATGAAAGCAAAGGCTTTAAATGGTAAGCAGAAGTTTCGGGCATGTTTGTGGCATAAATGAAAAGCTTACATCATAATTTAAGGAAACAGTGGTAATATCAAGGCATTAAGAAATGATTGATGAGCAATAACGGACTATCAGGGGAGGGAAACGGAGTGCATTTTTCAGTTATTCAGGTAGTGCAGGCAGCATTTGAAGTATATAGCTGGTTAATTCTTGTGCGGGTATTATTATCCTGGTTCCCGGTAAATCCCTATAATCCGATTATGAAGTTTATTTATGAAGTCACAGAGCCTTTTATGGCGCCAATGCGTAGGATATTGCCGCCTTCTCCCGCTATGCCTATTGATTTTTCACCAGTGTTGGCTATTTTTGTGCTGCAGCTATTAGAGCGTGTGGTATTGGGGTTACTTGTTAAATTTCTCTAAAAAGAAAGTGTTTGGAAGAGAATGCTTGACATTTTATTCGTGTTTAGTATAATTTAATCAAATATCATATCTGTAAAAGCAATGACCAGGACAAGTATTTTATACAGATAGCAAAGCGAGCTGGGGAGGGTGAGAGCCCAGTCTGGTGTATAAAAGAAAACATCACCTGGGAGTGTTTAGCTGAACCTATTTTATTCTTTCTCTAAAATAGCAAGTAGGTTAAAACGAAGATGCCTCGTTACGGCAAAGAGTGATATCAGTTATCCGGAAGGACGCTGCTATCAATAGGGTGGTACCGCGGAGACTTTCGCCCCTAGATGGGGAGGAAGTCCTTTTTTTATTTAAAATCAAAAAGAAAATAAATCAAGATAGAGAGGAGTCTATGAGATGGCAACAAAAGATTACGGAAAAACATTAAACTTACCTCAGACAGAATTTCCTATGCGGGCGAACTTACCACAGCGGGAAGGGGAATATTTAAAATATTGGCAAGATATTGATTTGTATCATGAAATCTTAAAACAAAATGCGGACAAGCCGAAATTTATCCTTCATGACGGTCCGCCTTATGCCAATGGCAATATTCACTTGGGCCATGTACTGAATAAAGTATTAAAGGATATGGTTTGCAAATTTAAATCTATGGACGGTTATAATGCGCCTTATGTGCCTGGCTGGGATACCCATGGGCTGCCTATTGAGCAAAAAGCCATTAAAGAGTTAGGCATTAATCGTCATCAGGTGAGCAAAAATGAATTTCGTGATAAATGTAAAGAGTTTGCTTTGGGCTTCGTTGACACCCAGAGAGAACAATTCAAACGGGTAGGGGTACGAGCCGACTGGGACCATCCTTATGTTACCTTACTGCCAGAATATGAAGCAGAACAAGTAAAAGCCTTTGGGGAGATGTGTAAGAAGGGCTATGTTTATAAGGGATTAAAGCCTGTTTACTGGTGTATGGAATGTGAAACAGCTCTTGCTGAAGCGGAAATCGAGTATGCAGACCATACATCCCCATCTATCTATGTGAAATTCCCTGTAAAAGACGGTAAGGGCATTGTGCCGGAAGACGCTTATTTTGTGATTTGGACCACGACGCCGTGGACCATTCCGGCTAATGTTGGTATCTGTTTAAATGAAAGCTTCACTTATTGTCTGGCTGAAATTGCCGGCAGTAAATTAGTGGTGGCTAAAGACTTGCTGGAACAGTTTGCAAAGGCAATTGAGGCGGAAGATTATCAAGTATTAGCAGAATACCAAGGAAAAGACCTGGAAAGGATTGTTTGCAGTCATCCGCTCTTTGACCGGGACTCTTTGGTTATTTTAGGTGACCATGTTACCTTGGAAGCTGGTACTGGTTGTGTACATACGGCGCCTGGTCATGGGGTAGACGACTTTATGGTAGGCAAAAAGTATGATTTGCCAGTGATTGCACCAGTAGATGATAAAGGGTGCTTTACAGAAGAAGCCGGTCCTTTTGCGGGCTTGAAAACTATTACCGATGGTAATAAAGCCGTACTTGCGGCCTTAACCGAAGCTGGTGTGCTCTTAAAAACAGAGCATATCCGTCACCAATATCCTCACTGCTGGCGTTGTAAGCACCCCATTATTTTCCGGGCGACAGAACAATGGTTTGCTTCTATTGACGGCTTCCGTGAAAAAGCGCTGGAAGAAATTGATAAAGTGAAATTCATCCCTGCCTGGGGCCATGACCGTATCTATAACATGGTGCGGGACAGAGGCGACTGGTGTATTTCCCGTCAGCGGAGCTGGGGGGTGCCTATTCCTATTTTCTATTGTGAGAAATGCGGCAAAGATATTATCAACGACGCTACCATTGAAAAGACGGCAAAACTCTTTGGTGAATACGGCTCTAACATTTGGTATGAAAAAGAAGCTGATGAGCTAGTACCGGAAGGTTTCGTTTGTCCAGAATGTGGTCATAACCACTTCCGGAAAGAAATGGATATTATGGATGTTTGGTTTGACTCTGGTTCTAGTAGCTTTAGCGTGCTGGAACAACGACCGGAGTTACAAGTGCCGGCTGACCTTTATCTAGAAGGTAGCGACCAGCACAGAGGTTGGTTTAACTCTTCTCTTTCTATTTCTACGGCAGTGCGGGGCTATGCGCCATACCGCCAAGTATTAACCCATGGCTTTTTAGTAGATGAAAAGGGCCGGAAGATGTCCAAGTCTTTGGGGAATTTTGTTGACCCACTAGAAACCATTGAGCAAATGGGGGCAGATGTCTTGCGGCTGTGGGTAGCTTCTGCGGACTATCGTAATGACCTGGCCGTATCTCCCGGCATTATGAAGCAAGTAGGGGAAGCTTATCGGAAAATCCGTAACACCATGCGTTTCTTAATTGGTAACACTTATGATTACGATAACAAAACCAATCGGGTGGCTTACAATGATTTAATGGAAATTGACCGTTTGGCAGAACACAAGTTGCAGCAGCTCATTGAAAAAGTCTTAGAGGCTTATCGCAACTACGAATTTCATGTGGTATATCATGCCATTCATAAATTCTGTGTGGTTGATATGAGTGCTTCTTACTTAGATATCGTCAAAGACCGTCTCTATGTAGAATGTGCCGATGATGTAAAACGTCGCTCTGCACAAACTGTCATGTATGATATCCTGCAGGTACTATTGCGGCTGATGACACCTATCCTTGCCTTTACCTCAGAAGAAATTTATTCCTTCTTGCCAAAGGATGCAGACGCACCAAAGAGCGTGCAGATGCTTTCTATGCCACAGGTAAAAGAAGATTACAAAGACGATACTTTGGCGGCAAAATGGGATACGATTTTTGCAGTCAAAGAAAAGGTTGCCAAAGAATTAGAAGCGGCAAGAACGGCAAAGACTATTGGCCACTCTCTAGATGCAGCCGTTACCATTTATTGTGATGATGATATTTATGATATTTGTGCTTCTCTGGGGGACTATCTTCCTTATGTACTCATTGTCAGTCAAGCAAGACTGCGGAAACTTAAGGATATGCCTCACGGTATGGTGGCAGAAGACGGTGTAGCTGTAGGGGTAGAAGCAGCTGCTGGCATCAAATGTACCAGATGTTGGATTTATAGTGAAACAGTAGGGGAAAATGCGGCCCATCCTGAACTATGTCACCGTTGTGCTACTGTTATGGAAAAGCTGGATAAATAATAAAAAAGGACCTGCTCTCAACAGTAAAGGAGCAGGTTCTTTTTTTGAAGATAGTAAAGTAAGAAAAGGGAATTTGCAAGAATTGACGAATAAAAGAATGGATATGTTTTGTCGTTCTCTGGAAAGCAATGACGAAAAAATTAAAAGATCCTTCACATTCGTTCAGGATGACAGTAATACGAAAAAATATATGTAGTTGTTCGGAAAAAGGGGATAACATAAGCAAAGCCAGAATTGAAAAGGAGTGTTTGTAGCATGGGCAAGTTTTACAGCAAGAAACCGACAGAAGCAGAGATGGATTTATTCTTGGGTAAAGATATCCTGACTTCCTATCAATTTACCAAGGAAGAGTTAGAAATCATTATGCATACTGCGGCTTATTATGAAGAGGCGTTGGCAGGAAAAAAGCGTCTCTATGATATGGATGGAAAAATCATGGCTTCTTTATTCTTTGAGCCCAGTACGAGGACGCGACTTTCTTTTGAAACGGCGATGAACCGTTTAGGCGGCAGCTGTATTACAGTGGCGGAGTCTGTAGATGCCCACACTTCTTCTCTTGCAAAAGGGGAAAGCATTTATGACTCTATGCGCGTTATTGATACATATGCAGATGTCATCGTCTGCCGTAGCCCGGAAAAGGGTACTTTGAAGATTGCAGCAGAAGCGGCAGAAGTCCCGGTTATCAATGCAGGGGATGGTCCGGGGCAGCATCCGACCCAAGCACTTCTAGATATTTATACCATCTTTAAGGAAAAAGAAGATTTAGATGGCCTTACCATAGCACTGGTGGGAGATTTGAAACATGGCAGGACGGTACATTCGCTGGTGGACTTCTTGGCTATGTATCATACCAAGCTGATTTTCTGTTCGCCTAGCTCTTTGCCTATGCCAGAAATCATCACCCAAAAAGTGCGGGAACGGGGCGTTGATATCGAGGAAAGCAACAACCTGGCTGAAGCATGCAGCAAAGCAGATGTTATCTATATGACCAGAGTGCAGCGGGAACGGTTTGAGGATGTTTCTGACTATGAAGCGGTAAAGGATGAATTTATTATTAACGAGGAAATGGTGCAGAAATTCAAATCAGGTGCCATCATCCTTCATCCGTTGCCGAGAGTCAATGAAATCACTGTAGGGGTAGACCAGTATCCCGGTGCTGCCTACTTTCGTCAGGTAGGCAATGGGGTGCCGGTGCGCATGGCGCTCTTGGCTCTTGTAACCGGTTCTGTAAAATAAATAAAAAAGAGATAGGCGATAAACGCTTATCTCTTTTTTTATGGTGTGGTTTATTTCTTAGTTAGTTGATAGCTTTCGTTAAGGAGGTAATAGATTTCGTCTTCTGGAATGGTACCATCTAAGCGAAGGGAAATCCAGTGGGTTTTATTCATATGGTAGGCTGGGTGGTAGCCGTCGTTATTTAATAAAGTGGGGATGGCGGCAGGGTCAGCTTTGATGACCAATAAATCTATACAACCATTGGGATCGCTTGGATGAGAAAGATTTAATTTCGTGTAGGGTAAATCGACGATGATACCAAACCATTTTTGATTATGTGTATGCTTGAATACTGCATAGTTTGGGTACTTTTCCCAGAGATATTGGGGCGTTGTGTCAAAATTTTCTTTAGCATATTGGAAAATTTTTTGTCTAGAAACAGATTGTTTATTCATTCAGCCTAATCTCCTAAAGAGTCTTTTTATTGGTTTAAATTTATTTTAACGGATGATGTTGTTTGAGGCAATGTCTTTTTTTGGGGGCTTGTTTTGCCTTTTTCGTTTTATTAGATATACTCCATAACTACTGGATAGCAGCAATAAGGCAATGACAGCATAAAGCCACAGAGGTGCGCTCTTTGGTACTTCATATAGGGTGAAAACTGGTCCCGGCGCGCTGCACTCTAAGTAACGGCCAAAAGGTTTGGTTTGGGCTGTTTGGATAGTATCGCCGCTGGCAATGATAATCTGACTGTTCTTTTTGAGTGGCAGATAACGCACCTGATAGCTGGTCTTAGGAGCTTCATTGGTTATGGTTACTTGATAGCTGGCTAGGATAGTTTTTCCTTGGATTTTGGTTTTCTCGGCATTCTCAGAAATGGCGATTTGCCCGTTGTCATCAAAGGCACCGCAAACCAAGAGAATGGCTTTGCCATCTCGCTTTAATGCAGCAGGGAGGATTTCGATGGCGCGCTCGTATTCTGCTGTAAGGATAGCATCGTAAAGTGGCATGGTATAGTCATAGCTAGTCCAGGTGCCAAAGTAGCCTTTTTTTTCAGGGACTGTAGGGATAAGATTTGCGTCAATAGGCTGTCCGTAGGTATAGGGTAGGGTTGCAATAACTTGATCATCTGCTATGTAGGTAAGGCTGAAGGTGGCCTGATGTTGAAAAGTTTTTTCGATGAAGCGGCAATAATCTTCTATGGAAGCAGCTTCTGCCCGACCCTGATAGGAAATGCCATCAATACCGCCTAATTCCTTGCTGACAAAATAGTTTTGACTGATATCTTGCCTGTTTTCGCTATCAGCGCCACTGATAGCACCTTTGTTTTCATCGGCACGGGAGATATGTACTACTGCATAGCAATTGGTTATGGTCTTACTTTGTCCGGCAATGCCCCCAACAAAATCATCTCCAGCTAGGGTGCATTTAGCAGCGCTATTGCGGATGAAACCATCTGAACTTCCTGCAATACCACCTACAAAGCTGCCGTCAGTGCTTTCTATAGTTCCATAACCTTCACAGAGAAGTGCCGTACCCAAATCCATTTTGCCAACGATAGCACCGACATAATGTTTTTTTCCGGTAATCATGCCATGGTTTTGGCATCCTTCAATGATGGCTTTGGTCTGATAAGTGAACCGGAGAGAGTCTTTGCCTTGTTTTACCACATCATCTTCTGGGTCAAAGTCGTATTCTATGGCCATGGCGCCGGCAATACCGCCTGTATTGATATCTGCTTGGACATTGCCCTTATTACAGGACGCATAGATTTTTCCTTGGGTAATGGAGGCTGTATTTTTGTCTGATACATCTTCGATAAAATCTTCTTTGGTTTCGGCTTGATTGCGGTCATAGGTATCCGAGAGTATGTTAAGGATTTGCAAGAATTGTCCATTAACAGTCGTAAAGTCATTCATTAAGTCATCTTGAGTATCAGATATGTTCTGGTTGAGTTGAGAAACTTGGTCTTGTATGTTATCAAGAGAGGTGCGCAGGTCATCAATATTTCCCCGGAATTCTTGGTCTATTTCAGGGATTTGCAAGGTATCTCCACTATTGATGGTTCTGATAGCGCGAGTTAATTCTGTAGCGCCTAAGGTTAGATAATCCATGCCGCGTTCCATATCGTATAGGCCGTCGGATAGTGAGTCTAGGCATTTTGCTAGTTCGGGGGCATGTTTTTTCATTTCTTGGAGGATCGCAGAGGTTTTCGCTAAAGTGGTTTTTAATGCTTCTAGCTGTTGTTGTAGCTGCCCGAAGGCTGCTTGCAGTTTTTGGATAGCTGCTTGGATAGCTGCAGGATCCAAGTCTTTGCCTAAATCAGGCAGTTGGTTTTGGATGGTGTCAATGGTTGCCCTGATGGCGGCAATCTGTTCTGCAGTGAGACCTAGTTGGGTAATGAATTCTTGAATGGTGGCATCATCCGGCAAATAGCCTTGTTGTTGAAGAAACCGTAATATATCTTCGGCATTGGTCAAATAGCTTTCTGAAACGGCAAGCTGTTGTTCGATGTTGCCGATGTCTTCTTTGATTGGCTCGGTATCTACAGGGGTAACGGTGCCATTATCAATACTTGCTTGTAAATCGTCAATATGTTGTTCCAGATTGATTTGACCTTCCGGCAGAGAAGAGAGGACGGTTTGCTGTTCTCTTTGTGCGGCCTCTGCTTGTTGTAGTTTTGCTTCTATCTGATTTTGATTTGGCGTGGTCTGTTCTTCTTTATCGGAGGTGTCTGGTTGGGGACTATCTGCATCATTTTTTTTCACAGCGGCAGCAACATCACGAAGATATTTGACTAGTGCATCTCCCGCTTCCTCTAATTCAACAATGCCGGAACCTAGTTTTACGGTAGCAGTGGATATTTGTTGCAGACCTTTTTCCATATGGTCAAGACTTCTTGATACCCGCCGAAGTAGGTCATTGGTATCGGTAATGACTGTATCGGCATAATCCAGGGCGCTATCTGTCATGGAGTCAGCTGCGTTAGCTGCGCTATCTAGTTGTTGGTTGATGTTATTTAAGGTATCAGTGATTTCATGGTCAGAACGATTTAATGTTTTGGTAATGGTAGATTGGGTAGCTCGTAAGGTATCGTTTAATTGTTGCAAGGCGTCTTTGCTGTATGCTTGGACGATGTAGGGTTCTGCTTGCCCGCAAATGCCGCCTACATCCTTTCGACCGAAAATTTCACCGTTATTTTCGCAGTTTGCAATGACGCCGCTTTGTCTGCCGCAAATACCGCCTGTATTATACCCCACATGTTGATAGCCGATGGTACCGTCATTTTTGCAGCTATCGATTTTGCCTTTAGAAAAGCCTGCGATACCGCCGGTGTCTGTGGTTGCGTTAAAGTTTTCGGTGGAACGAATAGCTGATAAATCTATTTCGCCATCGGGTGTCAAGTCTGATAAAGATTTTTTATTGGTGATGGTAGTGGTATTAACATTGGCATGGTTTTGGCAATTTGCAATAGTACCAAAGTTTTGTCCGGTGATACCGCCGGTATAGCTTTCGCCTAAAAAGGCACCTTGGGCAGTGCAATAGGTGATAGTACCTGTTTCTGAGGTGTAGCCTGCGATGCCGCCAACATTGCTTTTCCCGGTTATGGTGCCGTTAAAGGTGCAATAGGTGATAGTGCCGTCATTGTTGCCGGCAATGCCGCCTAAGTATTTTGGGTTGCCTTCTGGGGCAATAAGGCCTGTTACTGTTAAGTTTTCTATCTTGCCGCTGGACTGTACATAACGGAATAAACCTTGATAGGAGCCTTTGTCTGTAAGGTGAAGCCCGGATATGGTGTGTCCGTTGCCCCGGAAAGTGCCGCCGAAAGAAGGAATGGGCGTAAAGTCCATGGCGGATAAATCAATATCACTGGTGAGCTCTACAATTTTATTTTGGGACCAGGTATCTAGGGTGCAGTTCTTGCCCAAGTCTATCAGGTCCGAACCATTGCGGATATAAATTTTATTTTCATTTTGGGTTGTGGTTTTTGTATTCTCCGAAGTGACGGCAAGGGCTGGTACTGGAATACAATTTACCCAGAAAAAGGAGACCAGTAACAGGCTGGATAAGATTTTCTGAAATATCTTCTTATTGATTGTTGTTTTTGTTATCATCTGTTATTGCTCCTTTCTGCTCATTTTCTTGTGTTGCGGGGTATTGTTCTGATATTTGTTCAGGTGCCAAAGGAACTGTATCTGATCCGTTATCAGGCTGTAGTTTTGTGTTGGTATCAATATGGATTTGTCCTTTTACATTGCCTTTGACGATACCATGAATATCAGCATCTACAAAGCCGTTAATATAGCCGCGAACTCTGCCATTGACGACAAATATGCCAGTATCGTTTTTAATGGCGTCTGGTCTTTTCAGGTCGAAGCTGGTTCGCTCGATAAGAATATCACCTAAAAGTAAAATCTCAGGGAGAACGCACATAACTAAGAACATGGAGATAATGGTACCTCTGCCTAGATTTGCACCGATAGAAACAATGCTAGGGTCTGTAGATAATTTACTGATAAGGAAGCCTGCCGCAGCTAGAATACTGCCAGAAGTCAGTACTGTGGGAAAGGCGAAGTTCAGGGCTTCTGTTATGGCTTCTTTTAAGGGTAGCTCTTTTTTTAGTTCTAGGTAACGATTAGAAATTACAATCGCATAGTCGATGTTTGCCCCCATCTGGATGGAACTAACAATCAGATAGCTTAAAAAGAAAAGGGGTGCATTGGTCAGGTAGGGGAAGGAAAAGTTAATCCAGACGCTGCCCTGAATGACGGCAATGAGGAGGATGGGTAGTCCTGCGCTTTTAAAGGTGAAAAATAACACGATGATAACAAACAGTACGGATAAAATGCTGATAATGGTATTGTCACGGTCGAAGGAGGCAGATAAATCATAGTCACTGGTGGAGTTGCCTACGACATAAACGGTATCATAGTATTTCCCAGCGATGGTATGTACGCGGTCGATAAAGCGAAACGTTTCTTCTCCTTCTTCCGGCATATCCAGGTGTAGCAGTATTCTGGTGTAATTTTCCCCGGAAAGCTGTAGCCGAGCGTCTTCTAATTTAATGTGCATATCATCTAAGTCTGCTGCCAAGTCGTCATCTAAGTCCAAATAACCATCTTCCTTTAAATCATATACATACATGAAAATATCGATTAAAGGGATGCCGTATTCATCAATGCCGCGGATAAGCTTGGCATAATCTTCGTTTTCTGTGGTGTAGAGGGTATAGAGCAGTTTTGCCAGCTCTACATCAATATCGCATAATTCGGAAAATTGCCGCGGATTTAATTTATCTGTGAGCATATAATCGTCTTTGGCTTCAATATTAGCAAGGGCAGTAATATCTTTTATCTCTTGATAACTGAGAAGCTCTCCGATAAGAGCCTTTTCCTTTTCATAATCGCCCTTTGGCACTAGAAGTGCTGCTACATTGGTGGTACCAAAGTTTTCTTCAATACGGTCGCTGGCGATTTGGACATCATTTCGTTTATCTGTTTTTAAGGAGTGTTCTCCATAGACAAAAGGACATAGTGAGGAGAAATGATAGGCAATCAGAATGACAACAACAAAAATCACCGGCACGATATTTTTTAGCTTTACGACGATTTTCCCTAGCAGGGATATTCTAGGTACGAAGCTCTTGTGGGGTGTTTTATCGATGTATTTGCCAAATATCATCAGGAGACAAGGCATTAATGTAAATACAGATAGTAAGCTGAACAAGATAGATTTAATTAATACCATGCCCATATCAAAACCGATTTGGAACTGCATGAACATCAGGGCTGCTAGGCCTGAAATGGTAGTCAGAGAGCTAGCGGAAATTTCTGGAATGGCCTTACTAAGGGCTACAACGACGGCATCATGAATATCATGAGTTTTTCGTTCTTCGCTGTAGCGGTGTATCATGATGATGGCATAGTCGATAGATAGTGCCAGCTGCAGTACTGCTGTAACAGAATTTGATACAAAGGAGATTTCACCAAAGATAAAGTTGGTGCCTTTATTTAAAATAGCAGCAGCGACAAAGGTTAGCAGCATAACGGGAATTTCCATATAAGTGCGAGAAGTAAAAAGCAATACGCCAACAATGATGACGGCTGCGACGGCTAGTACTACATTCATTTCGCTGGCTAGCTGTTGAGAGTTATCTGTTTTACTTCTGGTGATATAGGTGTCATAATCTTGCAGTAGGTTTTCGATTTCTCCATAGCTTTCATCCAGAAGTGCGTCGTCTTCCTCTTGGACTAGGGTAACAGAAAAAAGAGCGCAGGTATTGGTATAGTGGTCCGTGCTATCGTCAAACTCTACCATACTGACAGAAGGAAGCGCTTCCAGTTCTTCGCTGATAATTTCTGCCTCTTGATAAGAAATATTCATTACCATTACTTTTGCTGTGGCATAGGTAACAAATTCCTCTTCCATGATGGTAAGGCCTTGGCGCGTCTCTGTCGTATCAGGCAAATATTCCGTCAAATCGTTACAGACTTCTACCCAACCAGAGGAAAAGGCAGAGAAAATCATCGCAGCAATATATAATAGAAAAAATAAATTTCGCTTATCAATGATAAATTCAGCGATTTTTTCCATAATAGATGTGGTAGGTTTTTCTTTTTTCATGGTAACACTCCAATATGTTAGTTTGTAGACAAGTGTATTTTTTATTGACACTTGTTATTTTACACTATATGATGTAGGTAGGCAAGAAAAAGCCTGGTATCAATTTATACATTTTGTTTGTTATGCGACAATTAATGATATTTGTCTGATAAAATGAAAGAGATGAGGCATTTCTATGAAAGAAGATTTAAGGATTAAACGAACCCACAAGCTGTTATCTGAGGCATTAGTTTTGCTTATGAGTGAAAAGCCTTTTGAGAAAATTACAGTGGTGGATATTTGTGAACGGGCCATGGTGCACCGGGCTACCTTTTACGCCCATTTTGCAGATAAATATGAATTACTAAAGTTTGTTTTGCAAACCTTTGAAGCAGCATTTGATAATGAAGATGTGACTACCCATGATATTGCAGGTTATCGTTCCTATTATCTATCTGTAGCGTCGGATATCATTGATGAGATAGCCAAGCGAAAAGATCTGATGGCAACCATCATTCATAAAAACCAGGAAGAGTCCTTTTTAGCGGGTATCCGTTATCGTTTAACAGATAAAATATTAGAAAAGCTGCTGAAATGTAATGATAACGGTATGGTATTGCCGGTGCCAGCAGAAGTATTAGCGCGGTTTTATGCCGGAGCGTGCATGAGCATCTTGGAATGGTGGATTGTAGATGGGCAGGATATTTCTAAAGAACAGTTGGTATCCTATTTAAATCGTTTAATCTTAAACGAACATCTTTCTTAAATAGTTTGATTAGTAGAAGCCTTTGTTCAAAAGAATTTAATTACGCATAATAAATATGTTTTCTAATAAAAAGATAGACGAGAAAGAAAGGGGGAAGACAGGTGAAGAAAAAAGATGCAGAACATCTAACGCATCCAGAAAAAGAACAGGCAATACTTTCTCCAGAAGAATTGGAAAAGTTATTTTATGAAACGCCCCTTTCTATAGAAAAACTAGAGGCTATCGACAGCCAGCTAAATGCAGTTGAAAAAAAGCTTTTATGGATTTTAGCCTATCTGCAAAAACTAAAACTGCGAGATTATTTGCTATTAATGGAGCGGCCAGCATATCTGATGTGGGTAAATTTTCTTGGTGGTATTGCTCGGGGAGTAGGGATTGCCATTGGCTTTACAGTGCTAGGCGCTGTTGCTGTCATTATCCTGCAGCGGATGGAAGTATTAAATCTGCCTTTTATCGGTCACTTTATTTCTGAGCTACTGACCTATATTGATGTAAATACAGGTATCAATGTTATCCGATAGCAACATCTGATAGTGAAAATTATAGTTTTTTCTTTCAGGAAAATATGGTAAAATATGCCCATATAAAAATCAGGTTTTTAGAAGATAGAGGGTGCTGCATTTGTTTGGGATGATTATGGCGGTCGGCGTTTTATTAGACCAGCTTAGTAAATATTGGATTATGGGGCATTTTTCTTATGGACAGTCTTTACCCATTATTCCCAATGTATTTCATCTTACTTATATTTTAAATACAGGGGCTGCCTTTAGCATTTTATCTGCCCATACCTGGCTTTTAGTGGTGATTTCTCTCGTAGCGCTTGCCGGTATTTTTTGGTATTATCATAAAACTCCCAAAAGTCAGAGTATCAAACGGTTGGCGCTGGCTTGCATTGCCAGTGGTGCTGTTGGTAACTTAATCGACCGGGTATATTATGGTTCCGTACGGGATTTTTTAGATTTTCGTATTTGGCCGATTTTTAATATTGCCGATTGCTTTGTTGTAGTGGGGGTCGTTATCCTCATTAGTTGTTTGGTAAGAGAAATCTATATTGAGGCAAAAGCAGAAAAAGCTGAGAAAAATAAAGCAGAGAAAGAATAATAGGTATCGTGCACATGGTAGATGATAAAAAGTTATTATTAGCAGACGGTGACGAAGCTGATAATTGGGAAGAAATGACGGTAGAAACTGAGGGGGAGCGTCTAGATAGCTATCTGGCTGGTTTGCCCCTGGAATATAGTCGCGCCCGTTGGCAAAAAATGATTAAAGATGAACAGGTGTTGCGGAATGGCAAACCAACAAAGTCCAGTGTCGTGCTGCAAAAGGATGATGTTATCGCTTATCAAATCCCGCCGGTAGAAATGTTAGAACTAACACCGGAAAATATCCCCTTAGACATTGTTTATGAAGATAGTGATTTATTGGTAGTAAATAAGCCTCAGGGCATGGTGGTCCATCCAGCTGCTGGTAACTATCATGGTACCTTAGTTAATGCCCTTCTTTATGCTATATCAGATTTATCTGGGATTAATGGTGTTATTCGTCCAGGTATTGTTCATCGTATCGATAAAGATACCTCCGGACTTTTGGTGGTTGCAAAAAATGATAAAGCCCATCTGGCGCTATCTGAGCAGTTAAAAGACCATACCATGGCAAGGGTATATTATGCCATTGTCCATGGCGTCATGGGGGAGCCAGGCGGCGTTATTGACGCACCCATTGGTAGGCATGCTGTGCAGCGAAAAAAAATGGCTGTGGATACCAAAAACGGCAAGCCCGCTATTACCCATTATCGGGTATTGGAGCGTTTTACGAACTATTCGTTGTTAGAATTAAAGCTGGAAACCGGCAGAACTCATCAAATCCGCGTTCATCTGAGTTACTTAGGAAATCCAGTTGCAGGGGACCCTTTATATGGACCAAAGAAAAATCCTTTAGGATTAGCTGGACAAGCACTTCATGCCAAAGAGATTTCCTTTATCCATCCTACCAGCAAGGAAAAAATGACAGTTACCTGTGATTTACCAGATTACTTTATGGAAGCACTAGAACAGTTGCGGAAGGAACGATAGTCGATGATGGAGTTGGCACGACGGACGCGGACGGAAAAAATAATCGGGAAAGCCGGTTGTGAAAAACTAGCCTTATCCACTGTGGCTATTTGTGGCTTAGGTGGGGTGGGCTCCTATGTGGTAGAAGCTCTTGCTCGGGCTGGTGTAGGGCATTTTATCCTGATTGATTTTGATACTGTTTCTATCAGCAATATCAATCGACAGATTGAAGCTACAACAGAAACAGTAGGCCAGGCAAAGACCATTGCTTTAAAACAGCGTATTGCTGCGATTAATCCAGAAGCTTCGGTGGCCATTTGTTCAGAACGGCTTACCGCCAAAAATATTTCAAAACTTGTCTTTGCGGAAACGCCGGATTTTTTGGTAGATGCTATTGATGATGTACCAGCGAAAATCAGTTTATTAGCGCAGGCAAAGACGGGCCAAGTGCCAGTGATTTCTGTAATGGGAACCGGTAACAAGCTCCACCCGGAACAGCTGGAAATCGCGGATATCTGCAAAACAGAAGTATGTCCTCTGGCGCGTAAAGTGCGCAAGGCTTTAAAAGCGCAAGGTATTACCAAAGGTATCCCGGTGGTATATTCTAAAGAAATCCCTGTGCATAAAGAAAAGAAGGCAGGAGAAACTAAAGAGGAAGACCGGGCGCCGGGTAGTATCAGCTTTGTTCCTGGTGCTGCCGGACTGATTGCAGCTGGCTTTGTAGTGCGGTCTTTATTAAAGATTGATTAGTAAAATGCTGGAACTAGGCTATATAGTAGATGAAACAGTAAAAATTAGAAAAGAAAATATTTGTAATTTTTAGGAAATCATATTAAAATAGTAGTGTTAGCAATTAAATGAACAAAGGTGAGAGCGAAAGACCTTTGTAAAAGTAATAAGGGAGTGGATTATCATGGAATTATTAAATAAAGAAAATTTTAATGAAAAGGTGTTAGAAAGCGACCAACCTGTATTGGTAGATTTTTTTGCTACTTGGTGTGGACCTTGCAAAATGTTGGCACCTGTTTTAGAAGATGTGGCAGCTTCTTATGCAGGGCAAGCCGAAATCTATAAAGTAGATATTGATGAAAATGACGCTCTTACCAGTGCGTATGGCATAGAAGTGGTCCCAACTCTGATTTTATTTCACAAAGGTGAAATCATTACCCGGACCAGTGGTTTCCGCTCCAAAGGCGATATCTGCAAAATGATTGACCAGCTGCTAGCGTAAGAATATGGTCGATATCTGTTAAATTGTCCACTTAAAAACTAGATAGGTAGAGGATTGTTATGGATTTATTTACCCAGTCTCAAGATATGCAGATGAAAAAAGCAGCGCCTCTTGCTGCTCGTATGCGTCCAAGAAATCTTGATGAATTTGTGGGGCAATCCCATATTATTGGCAAAGGAAAGCTATTGCGTCGTGCTATAGAGGCAGACCAGCTTTCCTCTGTTATTTTTTATGGTCCGCCCGGTGTGGGAAAGACGACGCTGGCCCGAATTATTGCCCAAACAACAAAAAGTGAATTTTATCAGCTATCTGCTATCACAGCAGGGGTGGGGGATATTCGAGATATTATTAAAAAGTCCCAGGATAACTTAGGTTTTTATGGCAAGAAGTCTGTTTTGTTTATTGATGAAATTCATCGCTTTAATAAAGGTCAGCAAGACGCGCTTTTGCCGGCAGTGGAAGATGGCCTGGTGGTGTTGATTGGTGCGACTACTGAAAATCCTTATTTTCAGGTCAATGGAGCACTTCTTTCCCGTTCTCGTATTTTCCAGTTAAAAGAATTGACGGAAGCAGATATTTTATCTTTGCTGCAAATGGCTCTAGCGGATAAAGAACGCGGGCTGGGAAATTATCAAGTGCATATGACGGATGAGGCTTTTGCGCATATTGCGGCTATGGCAGGCGGTGATGCGCGTAATGCATTGAATGCGTTAGAGCTGGCGGTGGTTACTACACCTGTGGGCGAGGATGGTTTCCGTCATATTGATTTAGCAGTAGCAGAGGACAGTATCCAGCAAAAGGCTATTGATTATGATAAGGATGGGGACCATCATTATGATGTGATTTCGGCGTTTATTAAAAGTATGCGTGGCAGTGACCCGGACGCAGCGCTTCATTGGTTGGCTAGGATGATAGAAGCCGGAGAAAAGCCGGAATTTATCATGCGGCGTATTGTGATTTGCGCAGCAGAAGACGTGGGCCTTGCCGATCCTCAGTGCTTACAGGTAGCAGTAGCCGCCATGCAAGCGGCAAACTATGTTGGCTGGCCGGAGGCGCGCATTCCTCTCGCTATGGCAGCGGTCTATGTAGCGACAGCGCCTAAATCTAATGCAGCTTATATGGGGATCAATCAGGCCATCCATGATGTAAAAACAAAAAATTGCGGCAATGTACCCATTCATCTGAAGGATGCAAATTACCCCGGTGCAAAAAATTTCGGACATGGTAAAGGGTACAAATATCCTCATGAGTTTGGCGGCTATGTACAGCAACAATACCTACCAGATGAATTAAAGGGCGTTTCTTATTATCAGCCGACGGGACACGGCTATGAAAAAGAAATAGAAACATATCTTACCTGGCTGGAACAGATGAAAAATAGTAAAACCGACAAAAAAACTTAAAATCCTTGACGATAAGATAAAAAGAGACTATGATGATACTAGATAACAAAATAAGGTGGTAGAGGTGCAGATTTTATCAGTAGCTGTAAGCAGGATGGGCCCGAATGCCCGCATGCAGCGAAAGGAAAATCTGCCGAAGGAATGGTTTTGGTTCGGCAAGATATTTCTGGGGTGCTGCAAAATATGCAGCACACTGTCACGGTTTCGTGGAGCGCTATCAACGGTTTGACTCAGTATCTGAAAAATGCAGACCATGAGCGCTTTTGCGTCTATGCAGAAGAAATAGACAAGCGTTCATGGTTTTTGTTTTATTTCGGAAGTAATCAGAAAAGTGGCAAAAACTACTTGTTTTGTTCCGCATAAAAGAGAAAGAGAGAGGTGTTGCAAATGCGCAAAAAAGGATATGGCGTATTTGGCTTATCCCTGGCCCTATGTGCAGTGGCCGTCATGTTTTTACCGATGGCAGCTCTTGCAGAGGGAGAAGAATATGTTCCTGCAATGTACCAAACATTCTGGTCATTGGTGCCACCAGTTGTGGCCATTGCCTTGGCGCTCATCACGAAGGAAGTATATAGTTCTCTATTTATTGGTATTTTAGTTGGTGCTTTGTTTTATTCGGATTTTGCTTTTGAGGGGACAATCCAACATTTGGTAAACGATGGTTTCCTTGCGGTACTGACCGATGGCGATAATATGGGTATTGTTATCTTTCTGGTGATTTTAGGAGCCATGGTATGCTTGATGAATAGAGCCGGTGGTTCTGCCGCCTTTGGCCGCTGGGCTTCTGTCAGGATTAAAAGTCGGGTAGGCGCGCAACTGTCTACAGTACTTTTAGGGTCTATGATTTTTATTGACGACTATTTCAATTGTCTGACGGTAGGGAGTGTTATGCGTCCTGTTACGGACAAGCACTACATTTCTCGGGCAAAGCTTGCTTATCTGATTGACGCCACGGCAGCGCCTATTTGTATTATTGCGCCTATTTCTTCTTGGGCGGCAGCAGTTTCTGGTTTTGTGCCGGGACAAGACGCGATTGCTCTTTTTGTTCAATCCATTCCGTATAATTTTTACGCATTGCTTACCATTGTTATGATGATTGGCCTTGCTGTGATGAAAGTAGATTTCGGCCCCATGGCTATCCATGAGCGAAATGCAGTGCAGGGAGATTTATTTACTGTAAAAAATGCGCTCTATGCAGAAGTCAAAGAGGAAGAAGTCAATAGCAAAGGCCGGGTAATGGACTTGGTGGTGCCTATTTTTGCTTTGATTGTTTGTTGTGTCATTGGGATGATTTATACAGGCGGCTTTTTCTCTGGTGTGGATTTTATCACTGCTTTTTCTGATTGCAGTGCATCTCAAGGCTTGGTGCTTGGTAGTCTTTTTGCTCTTGCCATTACTATCGTGTTTTATGTATGCAGACGGGTACTGTCTTTCAAAGACTGCATGGGATGCTTGCCAGACGGTTTTAAGTCTATGGTACCGGCAATTTTAATTCTCTCTATGGCTTGGTCCCTGAAGGCTATGACTGATAGCCTGGGGGCAAAATATTATGTAGAAGCTTTGGTAAAAGGAACCTCTGCTAGTTTTATTAGCTTCTTGCCGGCGATTGTGTTCTTAGTAGGATGTTTTCTTGCCTTTGCTACTGGTACTTCTTGGGGAACATTTGGTATCCTCATTCCCATTGTAGTAGAAGCCTTCCAGTTTGAACCAACGCTGATGATTATTTCTATTTCGGCTTGCATGGCTGGGGCTGTTTGTGGTGACCACTGTTCGCCTATTTCGGATACGACGATTATGGCGTCGGCTGGTGCCCAGTGCGACCATGTGACTCATGTCTCGACCCAGTTGCCTTATGCTGTGAGTGTTGCAGCTATTTCCTTTGTGGTTTATCTTTTAGCTGGTTTTGTACAGAGCGCTTGGATTTGTTTACCTATCGGTATTTTACTGACATTGGGATTTCTCTTTATTGTTAAAAAAACACAAGGTCATTCTGTAAAAGCTGGGGCAGAACCTGCTGCTGCTTTTTGTGGGGCAGTTAGTGGAGCAGTCGCAGCGGAAGAAAAAGAAGAGCACGGTTATGCATTAGCAAAACATTTCCAGCAGCAAGCCGCCATGGATTTAATGACAGGGGTGTATAATCGTACTTATTTTGAGCAACATGTGGACGAGCTTTTAGCGGAGCAAGCGTCTGGATATTTTTATCTCATTGATTTAGATGATTTAAAGCAATTTAATGATACAAAAGGTCATCAGTACGGAGATGAAATGATTTGCTCTTTGGCGAAAGCATTAAAAGAAATCTATGGGAAAGGTGATTGCATTGGCCGCATTGGCGGAGATGAGTTTGCTGTCTATGCAGCAGGGGAGCTGGGCAGTGAACAAGCTATCGTCAAAGCCGAACAAATCCATACGGTATTAAAAGCAAATGGTTGGGATTGCTCTATTGGCATTGTAGAAGTAACGCCGGAACAAAGAACATTTGATAAGTTATATCGTAAAGGGGATAAAGCTCTTTATTTTGTAAAGCGAAATGGGAAAGGTGGCACGCATTTTTTCTCAGATGAATTAGAACAATAAAAATAAATGAAAATAGGAAATCAAAAGTCAATGAAGAAAAAAGTGTTAGTGGCTATCAGTGGGGGCGTAGACTCTGCTGTAACCATGGCCTTATTACAGGAACAGGGCTATGAAGTGGTGGGCGTTACTATGATAGCTGATAGTGAGGAACCTGCAAAAGAAGGGGCTGCTTTAAGTGCAGCCATGGGCTGGGAACATCACATTGTTGATGTACGGAAGGAATTTAAGACTTGTGTGCAGGATTACTTTTTACATCAATATGAGCGGGGTCTGACGCCTAATCCATGTATTGCTTGTAATAAATATATTAAGTTTGGTCTTTTATTTGATTATATGAAAAAGGTTGGTGCGGACTATTTTGCTACTGGTCATTATGCGCGCGTAACATTTTCTGACGATTATAATCGTTATGTGCTGAGAAAGGCGGTTTACCAGCCCAAAGACCAATCTTATGTATTGTTTAATTTATCCCAGCAGGTTTTATCTCACTTACTGTTGCCGTTGGGGAATTACAAGAAAGAGGATATCCGGGAAATGGCGCGGAATATGGGCATCCCGGTTGCAGAAAAAAAAGAAAGCCAAGACATTTGCTTTATTCCGGATGGGGATTATCGGGGATACTTGGCAAGGGCTGGTCTTCGAGCTCAGCCTGGAGATTTTGTAACGCCAGAAGGTCTGGTAATCGGTAAGCACAAGGGGATTTCTTCTTATACCATTGGTCAGCGGCGAGGCTTAGGGTTGGCATTGGGGTATCCTGCTTTTGTGGTAGATATCAATGCAGAGAAAAACCAAGTGGTTGTTGGTGCGGAAGGCTATCTTTATCAAAAAGATTGTATGGTGGACGAGGTAAACTGGATAGCTATCCCGGAACTTACCGAGCCTATGCAGGTAGAGGTGAAAATCCGTTATAAAAGCGCACCGGCAAAGGCTGTGATAGAACCAGAAGACCAGCAGGTGCGGGTGGTCTTTGACACTCCGCAAGCGGGTATCACACCTGGGCAGGGCGGTGTGTTTTATCAGGGGGATACGGTTATCGGCGGTGGTATTATCACAAAAAAATCATCAATAAATTAGTTAAAAAATAACAAAAAAAACGCTTTGTAAAAAAGCGTTTTTTTTTATTTTCAGGCAATAATAAACATAGTCTTGATTAAGGAGGACGATAATGTTGAAAGGCAGAGAAATCAAAGGTTTGTGGGTTTTTGTACCTAAAAACGAAGAGAGTCTTCTGTCTCAAAACAAGGAAAAAGAAGACGATAAAGAATATGGTTGCATAGAAACAGATGGTTCTTTAAAATGTTTGGGCCGCATTGAGGATTTGGTATTTAATTGCTTTGGTGTGATAGAAGGTTTTCTTGTTGCAACCAATGGTATCTGGAAAAGCGTACGATTTTTACCTGTTACGGAAATTATTGGTATGAACGAGGGATTTTTTTGTATTAAAGAAGCGGCATCTTTAACTAAAATAAAAAAAGAAATGCTTGCCCGTGGTTGTAAAAATTGGATTGGGGCTAAAGTTTTTACAGCAGATGGGGAAGATTTTGGTACTGTTACAGATGTGATTTTATCGCCAACTTGTTCGGCGCTAACGGGCCTTGAGATATCCCAAGGTTTTATGGCGGATTTGCAGTCCGGAAGAAAATTTTTGCCATGGGGCGAAATCATTACTGTGGAAGACCGCGCTGTTCTTACCAATAAAGAAAATGGACAACAGCAATAAGCTATCTTAAAAACCGTATTTTCCTATCGTTTAAAACTTCTATGATCGGGACAATCTATAGGAGGAGGTGAGGATCATGAACAACTATAAATGGATGATGTTAGGTGGTACCATTGGTATGGCTGTGGCAAGTATGGGTATGCGGATGAACAAAACAAAGAAGGCAACAAAAAGATTGGCACGAGAAGCTACCAGAACCATGGAAGATGCTGGGGAAATGATTAGTGAAATTGGACAAAAGGTAAAAGCTCATTTTTAATGGTGATTTTCAAGAAATGTAAGTGATGCAATAATTTAAACAATGTAAACAATGATACTGTAGACAGACAGAAACTAAAATCATTAGGTGAAGTTAATCTTTTAAATCTTTTAAGAAATCTGCTGTTTTCTTTCGATATTACGAAACATATACGAAATGATGACAGCAGATTTTTTTAGGTCTGTGTAATCTGTAAAGTATTGTTATCCATATTATTCATATTGCTGTAAAAAGAAGGAATAAGAAAGGGGGGAAGTCATAAACGATGCAAGGAAGAAAAATTTTACTATATGGTTTGCTGATACTTATCTTACTGGTAGTCGTGTGGCTTGTGATAGATTTACGCCGTGTATTACAGCCCTTATTTTGGGGCGCTTGTCTTGCTTATCTCATATATCCGCTGGTGGTCTATCTGACAAATAAAAAAATCCCCTTAGGCCTTAGTATTCTATTGATTTATCTAGGGATAGGGGCACTGGTTGCATTTAGCATTGTTTGGGCAATTCCTCGGCTTTTAGGAGAAATGGAGTCTTTCTTGGAGTTAATTCCTCAATATATCTTAGCAGCTAAAGCTGTTTGGCAGAGTATTTTTGAAAAACTGCCAGTAGGGTTATTGCCGCAAAGCGTCCAAGATGTTTTTGAGCAATTTCACGGTAATATAGAAGCGTCTTTGATGAATGGGATAAATAAAGCGACGGAAAAACTCCTTTCACTGCTTCGTAATTTATTTTCTGCAGCGCTAGCACCTATCTTTGCCTATTATTTTGTGAAAGACAGAGAATTAATCAGTAAGAAAATACAAGCCTATTTACCTCCAAAATGGCGACAAAAAAGCTTTGTTTTGTTTCAAGAAATCAATGTATTATTACGCCAATTTTTGCAGGGCTATTTAATGGTTTCTTTACTGGTGGGCGTATTATCCGTTATCGGATATTCTTTGGTAGGGATGCCCTATGGTTTTGCGTTAGGGGTGCTTGCAGGACTTTTGGATTTAATTCCTTATTTTGGACCTTTTATTGCAGCGGTACCGGCAGTGCTTTTAGCGTTGATGGAAGGGAAACGGATGTTCTTTGCAGTACTTTTTGTTTGTCTAGGTGTGCAGCAAATAGAAAATTTAGCTTCTCCTAAAATTATTGGTGAAAAAATCGGACTGCATCCGGTATTTATTCTTTTAGCAGTACTCATTGGCGGATATTGGTTTGGGGTACCGGGGATGATCCTTGCCGTGCCAGTTTTTGCAGTGCTAGGTAAAGTATTTTCTTTGCTTTACGGAGAAAAGGTCGCTTATGAAAAATATTTGCCTGAAAATGAAAAATGTGATAAAGTATAAAAGTCCGATAATGTATTCGTTATCGGATTTTTTATGACTATTTTCAGAAAGATTTTCTAATATTTTTTAGTATAGTCATGTTTAATTTAAATAGATTATGGAAACTTTTTTGATGTTTTCAAAGATAGGATGAAGGAATTGTTGCAAAAAAATTTCTATCAGAGTTGGTTGAAATGTTTTGGGTTTACTTTGCTGTTAGGCTATTTCTCTTTGGGATTTGCTGCTTCTACTTTTGCACTGGAGTGTAGTGCAAAGGGTGCGGTGCTGATTGATGCAGAAACGGGACAAATACTCTGGGAACAAAATAGTCATGTGCATTTACCGCCTGCCAGCACTACAAAAGTATTGACGGCGTTACTTGCTTTAGAAAATGGTTATCTGACTGAAGTGTATACTGTACCAGAAGATTTCGTCAATGACGGTGAAGCTAGTATTTGGCTGGAACCGGGCGAACGGCAGTCTCTAGAAAATCTGATGTATGCCATGCTTTTGCGTTCTGCTAATGACTCCGCTCAAATAATTGCCATAGGCATTGCCGGCAGCCAGGAAAAATTTGTAGATATGATGAACGAGAAAGCTGCTTCATTAGGTCTTGCTGACAGCCATTTTGTAACACCCAATGGTCTGCATCACGACGACCACTATACCAGCGCTTATGATTTAGCTATGATTACGAGAGAAGCGATAAAATATCCCTTATTTAATCAGATTGTTGTTACCAATCGTTGGCAGCTGCCTTGGGCTGATAATGATTATGACAGAGTGGTTTATAATCGTAATCAACTTTTGGATATCTATGAATATGCAGATGGTATAAAAAATGGTTATACCAAGGAAGCTGGTAATTGTTTGGTGAGCTCTGCTACCAAAGATGGCATGCGTCTCATTGCCGTGGTTTTGAATTGCCCAAATATGTATGAGGAAAGTAAAAGTATCTTTGAATATGGCTTTGCAACCTATGAACGGCAGGAGGTTGCTATGGCCAATGCAGAATATGGCAATATTTCAGTGGTTCAAGGCAAGCAAAAAGAAATCCCTCTATTGATAGGTGAAAATGCTTATTTACCTGTGAAAAAGGGGATGAAGACGGATATTGTGACTTCTGTGGAGTTATCGGAAGTATTATCCGCTCCCATAAAAAAGGGAGATGTTATCGGCAGCATTACTTATGAGAATAAAGCAGATGGCGCTAAAGTAACGGTATCGCTCTTGGCGGGAGAACATGTATTAAAACATACTTTTTGGGGAAACATCAAAGAAATGTTTTTGCGGATACTACGGTTTATATAAAAAAACAGATAGCTAGATTGCTATCTGTTTTTTTGCATATTTTATGATTTACCTGCGTAAAGATAAGCAGACACTGTCTTTTATAGGGAGACGATTTTGTGGCATTAAATCTGATTTGGCTGGGTATGGTGGTTATCGGGGTGCTGTATGCAGGATTTTCCGGGCAGATTGAGGTGATTTCTCCGGCAGCTTTTGCAGCTGCTGAACAAAGCGTGGGTATTTTCCTAGAAATGGCCGGTATTCTTGGCTTATGGATGGGGCTGTTAAATCTGGCGGAAAAATCTGGTTTTGTGAATATTTTAGCCCGGGGAATTTCACCGATTGCAGTGCGGCTTTTCCCCGATATTCCACGGAATGACCCAGCTATGGGTGCTATCGTGATGAATATGTCAGCGAACCTTTTAGGCTTGGGCAATGCTGCTACACCTTTTGGCATCAAGGCCATGGAAGAAATGGCGCGATTAAATGGTCATCAGCCTGTGGCCAGCAATAGTATGATTACTTTTTTGGTGTTGAATACATCATCGGTTACCCTTATTCCTGCCACTGTCATCGGCCTACGGACAAAAGCAGGTGCTGCTAATGGGGTGGACATCGTGCTGCCGACTTTTTTAGCGACAGTCATTGCTTGCACGGTGGGACTTTTGGCTGATCGTTTTTATAGAAGATGGTTTTCTTAAAAGTAAATCAAAAAGTAAAAGTATTGCATGTAAGCAAGGAAAGGTGAATAGGCAATGGCTGTCTTATATGGAATTTCTCAATGGGTAATCCCCTTTCTTCTACTGATTATTCCTCTTTGGGCTTGGTTGAAACAGGTATCTGTTTATGATTGTTTTGTAGAAGGAGCAGCAGAAGGGGTAAAAACAGCTATTCATATTTTCCCATATATTCTGGGAATGTTGGTAGCCATTGGTATTTTTCGCAGTTCTGGTGCGTTAGACGCTATGATAGACATCTTATCTCCTATCCTAGATAAGCTGGGCTTTCCCGCTGAGGTACTACCTTTGGCTATGATACGGCCTTTGTCCGGCAGTGGAGCATTGGGGGTTACAGCAGAGCTTATTCATACTTATGGGCCGGACTCATTTATCGGGCATTTGGCCGCTATGATGCAAGGGAGTACCGATACGACATTTTATATTTTAGCTGTTTATTTTGGCTCTGTAGGAATAAAAAAATATCGTCATGCTGTTTGGACCGGGCTTACAGCAGATTGTGCCGGGTTTCTTGCGGCGATTTTCATGTGTCATCTTTTTTTCCCTATTGGCTAACAGTAAAAAGATATCAGAAGACATTTGATAAACAAGACCAATCTTGCTATACTATAAAGTACGATAAAATATAGTAGTAAGGGTAAGCGTATGACAGAGGAAATGAGCCAAACTGCTGCAGGTAGCGCTGCTATACGGCTACAAAAGTATTTGGCAGAAGCGGGTGTTGCTTCTCGGCGCAGCTGTGAGCAGTTGATATTAGATGGTCGCGTTCAAGTAAATGGTACAGTAGTAACTCAGTTAGGCACTAAAGTAGTGCCTGAAAAAGATGAAATTACACTAGATGGCAAGTTGGTACTTCTGGAAGAAGGAAAGCAGTATCTCTTGTTGTACAAGCCGGTAGGCGTTCTTTCTAGTGTGTCGGATGATAGAGGCAGAAAAACGGTAATTGATTTGCTGCCTGGGGTAGCAGAACGGGTCTATCCGGTAGGGCGCCTTGACTATGATACGGAGGGGCTCTTGCTTTTAACCAATGATGGAGCGCTCACTAATCTGTTAATTCATCCTCGTCATGAAATCAAAAAAACATACTTAGCTACCATAGAAGGAACACCTTCTGCAGAGGATTTGCACCAGCTGACCAAAGGCATCCTGCTAAGTGATGGGATGACGGCGCCGGCAAAAGTAAAATTAGCAAAATCTCGAGGGGCGCATACTTTATTGGAAATTACCATCCATGAAGGGCGAAATCGTCAAGTGCGGCGGATGTGTGCGGCTATCGGTCATCCTGTACAGGCATTGAAACGAGTGCAGATGGGACCTATCACCTTAGGTGATTTGCAGGTGGGACAGTGGCGCCATCTTACGGCAGCAGAGGTTGCTGCTCTATGGAGTAGTGGGAAAAGAAAAAGAGGCTAAACGATGAATAAAGAGCAAGAACAGAAAGACGTTATCGTTATTGGCGGTGGGGCGGCCGGCATCTTTGCGGCTATCGCTGCTGCAGAAGCTGGTGCGTCTGTTACCATCTGGGAAAAAAATAACCGTCTTGGTAAAAAAATGATGATTACCGGAAAAGGTCGCTGTAATATTACCAATGCTGGGACCATCCAAGATATTATCAAAAATATGACCGGTAATGGTAAGTTTCTCTATAGTGCATTAAACCAGCTGGATAATGAGGCTGTCATGGTTTATTTTGAAGAAATTGGGGTGCCTGTCAAAGTGGAACGGGGACGGCGGGTATTTCCTGTCTCTGATAAGGCCTCAGATGTGGTAGAGGCATTAGAACGAGAATTAAAACGATTGCAGGTAAAAATCTGCTATGAGCGAAGCGCAAAAGAATTATTAGTAGAAAATGGCTGTATTAAAGGGCTGAAAGACCAAACGGGGCAGATTACGACTTGCAGCTGTGTTATTTTGGCAACAGGCGGCAATACTTATCCTGCTACGGGTTCTACAGGGGATGGCTATGTGATGGCAGAAAAGGTCGGGCATACCATAACAGCGTTACTGCCTTCTCTGGTACCATTGGAAACCAAAGAAACCTGGGTGGCAGATTGTGCCGGACTCTCTTTAAAAAATGCAGCATTAACCGTATATCAAGGTGAAAAGAAAATCGATCAAGGCTTTGGGGAGATGCTTTTTACCCACTGGGGGATTTCTGGACCGGTAGTACTGTCTTTCAGTCGGTCTGTATGTAAATGTCTGCGGCAGCATCCGGAACAGATCGTAACCATAGAAATCAACTTAAAGCCGGCGCTGGATAAAGAACAATTGGACAAGCGTGTAATTCGGGACTTTACCAAGTTTAGTCGAAAAAATTTTTCTAATTCCTTAAATGAATTACTTCCCCAATCCTTAATTCCGATTATCATCAAGCTAAGCGGTATTGAACCGACTAGAGAAACCAACGCTATCCGTAAAGAAGAACGAGAGCGTTTGGTGGATTTGTTGCAGCATTTGACTTTGCAGGTATCTGGTGTGCGGCCCATAACAGAGGCTATCGTTACTGCTGGTGGCGTCAGTGTAAAAGAAGTGAACCCCAAAACCATGGCCTCTAAAGTGGTGGAAGGCTTATTCTTTGCTGGAGAGGTATTGGACATTGACGGTTATACAGGCGGATATAATTTGCAGGCAGCTTTTTCTACCGGGCACTGCGCCGGGACGGCTGCTGCTGCATATTTCCGGGGAGATGGCGCAAACTAAGAAAAAATCTTAGGAGCGCCTACCATGAAAAAGCGATACTGGAAGAAAAAGAAAAAACAATCAGAACAAACAGAACCATCTTTAACCTTGTATCTGACTGAAGAAACAGCAGAAGAATTTATTGATGAAGGGGCTATCTCTAGAAAAGAAAATAATCCTGAGGTTATCGTGGATTATGGTCATAGTTTGCGATGGGGGAGTAATATGTTGGCGGTGGTGATTAGCGGTCTTTTGATAGGCAGCTGCTATCTACAATATGCGCTACCGCCAATGGCGCTGCAATATGCAGAAATACCTGGTGAAGACAGTCTGGACCAGCCCTTAGCTGTAGATGTAAAAAATGAGGGTTTATTTGCTAGTCTCACTATAGAGGTTTGTGATTATGATAATTTAAAAGAAGCTCATTTACTGGTAAACGGAGAGGTGGCGGGCACCTTTCATGGTAAACAATTAGTGGTGCGGGTGTATCCTGGGGATATGTTAGAAATAGATACGTCTGCTTATTTAAATACCTGTCGTTTTCGTATCACGAAAAAATCATCTCACATCCGGGAGGAAACGATAGCAGAAGAAATCATCACCGAAAACGGCTATGGGTGGATAGGAAAAATATCCTTTAAATAAAAACAGCTAAGGAGAGATGTACGGTAGAAAGGAAGGTTGTATATGTTGAATAGTAAAAAAGTTGCTTCGGCAGCATTAGAAATCGCCATGACGGAAACAAGAGAAGAAGAAAAGCAATGTCAGGAACATTTTTCTGCCCATGGCATAAAAGCAGTGGCAGTAGATTATGGTGGGGAAGGTATTCACTCTGTCTCTAAAATCATAGAACGGGCAGTAGTAGCAGCAAAAAGAGAAGGGGTTATTGCGGATACTCACGCAGAGCAGGGAGCTGTAGCCGGAGCTACTCATGAAGCCGTCTCTCAGATTATGCTGAAAATCATTGGCTTAAATATTGGCGGGAAAATCGGCATTGCTCGTTCTGACGACCATATCAGCGTGGCCATTTTCTTTGGTGTGGGGATGCTGCATTTAGATGAGATTGCCGTAGCTGTTGCTCATCGGGCAGTGCATAATTGATGATAAGAAAAGAGGACGGAGATGAAACATATCATTGCCATAGACGGCCCGGCAGCGGCAGGAAAAAGCACTGTTGCGAGGCAACTAGCGGCGGATTTAGGTTATACTTACATAGATACTGGCGCCATGTATCGGGCAGTAGCTTTGGCTTGTATGCAGCAGCATATTCCCTTTACAGATGAAAGCGGTTGCGGAGAGATTGCAATACATAGTGATATTCAATTAGAAGCAGTTGATGGCGGCTGCATTGTTTTATTAAATGGTGCTGATGTAACAGCGGAAATCCGTACTCCTTTGGTAGCCCAAGGAGCTTCAAAAGTCTCTGTTATTCCTAAAGTGCGAGAGGCACTGGTGGCAAAGCAACGGCAGCTGGCAGAGCACTGTAATGTGGTGATGGAAGGCAGAGATATTGGTACGGTAGTTTTTCCAGAGGCAGATTGTAAAATCTTCCTGTCGGCTTCTCTTGAAAAACGGGCCCAGCGAAGATATGCGGATATGCTAGCAAAGGGAAATGCAATTAGCTTAGATGAGATCCGGGCTGAGATGGCGGAACGGGATGAGCGGGACAGTAGCAGGACCCATTCCCCCTTAAAGCAAGCAGCAGACGCCCATTATCTGGATAGCACTGATTTGACTATGGAGGCTGTCCTTGCCTTCATTGAAAAACAGATGATAGGAGAATAATGAAATGTTTACATATCGTTTTTTTGCAGTTATTTTTCGCTGCATTCTCTTTCTTTGCGGTACGAAAATTAACGGTAGGGAAAATGTACCAATGGAAGGGCCGGTGGTGCTTATCGGCAACCACAAGACCAATGCAGACCCCATCTTACTGGGAGTGGCTTCGCCACGGCCGGTGAATTTTGTAGCAAAGGCGGAACTATTTCAAAATCCAGTAGTTGGTTGGTTCTTAAAAGTATTAGGCGGCATCCCTATTCATCGAGGTGAACAAGATGTAGGCGCTATGCGGGAGTCCTTGCGGGTATTAAAAAATCAAGGGGCGTTAGGGCTTTTTCCGGAGGGGACTCGTATTCCCCAGCAACATTGCCTAGGCGAATTTAAAAACGGGGCGGTAATGATAGCCTTGCGCGGTGGTGCAACTATGGTACCGGTAGCTATAAAAAATTCTCATCATTTTTGTTCTTTTTTTCATCGAGATGTAACTGTCACAATTGGGAAACCAATCCAATTGCCAGAGACAAAATCTTTGCCGGCGGAGGAATTAGATAAAATTTCGCAAAACTTAAGAACAGAAATTTGCCAAATGTTGGGGTTAGAAGACTGCTTATACCCTGGAAAAGTGAGCATAGCAGCTATGCAGCAGGAAGAAAAGGGCTAATTCTCGCAGAAAACAGGAAAAATCTTAGATTTTTCTGAAAATAGTGGTTGTTTCTTATTAGCAGAAGGTGGTACAATAGAGTGTATTCTTTTTTATGGATGTGATTTTTTGGCAATTTTTCGTGCAAATCATGCCGGCTTTTGCTTTGGTGTGAAACGAGCCATTGGACTTGCTGTTGATAGAGATAATAAAGCACCTATCTATGCAGTGGGTCCCTTAATCCATAATAGCCGAGAGATGCAGCGCTTGAAGGAACATGGTGTTGTTCAAGTTCAAGCCTTAACAGAAGTACCGGTAGGCGGTACAGTCTTGGTGCGTTCTCATGGGGTTGGTCCTGATTTTTTAAGACAGGCTGCTGCCAGAAGCTTAACAGTTGTTGATGCTACTTGTCCTTTTGTAAAAAAAAATCAAGAGTTTGCAACGAAGCTTTCTCATGAGGGCAAGCAGGTGATTATTTTCGGTGATAAAGAACACCCTGAAGTGCAGGCAATCCTTGCTTGGACGGAAGGAACAGCCTGGGTTATCAAAAACAGTGATGAGGTAATAGATTTGCCTCTTACTGAAAAACCTGTTGTTTTCATGTCGCAAACGACCCAGCAAAAACAGGAGTTTCTGACGGTGGCAGCTGCCATCAAAGGGAAATATCCTGATGGGAAAGTAGAGGATACTATTTGTGCGGCGACGAATTTACGGCAACAGGGCGTACGAGATTTAAGCAGGCAGGTGTCTCTAATCTTGGTAGTAGGTGGTAAGGATAGCGCCAACACCAAAAACTTAGCAAGAATAGCTGAGGAAATGGGTGTGGTTACCTATCTGATAGAAAGTGCAGCAGAAATCATATCTGATATGGTAAAAGGCCATACTCAAGTTGGTATTGCTGCTGGCGCATCTACTCCCTTGTGGATTATAGAGGAAATTGAGGAGGTATTGTTGAAGATGTTAGACATGGAAAATCAAGTAGAAGGTACACAAGCAGATTGCGAATTAGGCGCAGATCCTTATGGTGAAGGGTTAAAAGAAGTACACAGAGGTTCTCGGGTAAAAGGGGTTGTCGTTCAAGTAAGCGACAGCGAAGTATTGGTAGACATCGGCGGAAAATCTGAAGGTGTTTTGCCATATACTGAAATTTCTGATAGTGAAGCCAGCGATATTCGCAAGCATTTTGCTGTTGGTGATGAAATAGAAGTTTTGGTTATCCGCAAAGAAAACAAAGAAGGCTATCCTGTTCTTTCTAAAAAAAGAATTGACCAGGAATTATACTGGACAAAACTTGCTGAAATGAAAGAAAAGGATGAAGTCGTAACTGGGAAAATCGTAGAAGTAGTAAAAGGCGGGGTACTGGCTGATGTAGGGGTACGGGGCTTTATCCCTGCTTCTTTGGTGGATATTGGTTTTGTAGAAGATTTATCTGCTTATAAAGGCAAAGAAATCACTGCTAAAATCTTAGAATGTGAAAGAAAGAATAATAAATTATTGCTCTCTCCAAAAGCTGTTTTATTAGAACAAGCTGAAAAGCAAAAAGCTGCTACTTGGGCTAGCTTAGAAGAAGGGCAAACCAGAAAAGGGATTGTTCGTCGTTTGACTTCCTTTGGTGCTTTTGTAGAAATTGATGGTGTAGACGGTTTATTGCATGTTTCTGAAATGGCTTGGCACAGAGTAAACAAACCAAGCGATATCTTAAAAGAAGGCGATGAAGTAGAAGTTTACATCTTGGCTGTTGATAAAGAAAAGCAAAAATTGTCTTTGGGGTTAAAACAATTAGTTGTAAATCCATGGACCGTTGCCAAAGAAAAATATGTAGAAGGCAGTGTATGGGATGCATTGGTTTTGCGTACAGCTCCATTTGGTGCTTTCTTGCAATTGGAACCAGGTGTAGAAGGCTTGGTACACATTTCCCAAATTTCCTGGAGTCGGGTAGAAAAAACAGAAGACGTTTTGAAACCTGGCGATCAAGTAAAAGTAAAAATCTTGTCTGTAGATGAAGAAAACAGACGGATTAGCCTAAGCATTAAAGAAACAACAGAACGGCCTGCTGCACCTGTAAAACAAGAAGCTGAAACAGTAGCAGAAGAAACGCCTGCTGAAGAACAAATTCCTACTGAAAATGTGGAAGAATTAGGCGTAACCATCGGTGACGCTATCAGCGAAAATGAATAAGATTTCTATTAAAAGGACTGATGCAAGAAGCATCAGTCCTTTTTTATTTGGCATTTCATAAAATCATAAAAAACGGACAATCTATTTGTAGAATTTTATGAAAAAATGCTGAGGAGCGTACCATAACAATGGAATTATTTGAGATGATAATTGGCAATCTTTCTTTTTTACTGCTAGGTATATGGCTATTTCTACTGCCGGATGAAACGGTTGTGGAAAAAACTGGCCTTTCTGCAAAAGTAATTTTTCCGGGGCTTTTTTGTTTGATAGTTGGTGATTGGACTTCTGTACCGCTGGATATCGGTAATAGTCAAATCCATGTAAAGGTCGGTAGCATTGCGGCTCCAATTCTTTTAGGGTGTTTCTTTTTATTTTCTTTAAGAGATGGTGCTTTGCGTTGGCGGAGTTTTTTTGTGCTGGGTGCAGAATTTATCTTGCTCTTATTTGGAGATAGTTTTTTTGCTGGACAAATTACCTGGAATGAGACATATTTATTCTGGGGATTATTGGTCTTTACCACTGGTATGACAGCGTTGCTTTTACAAGATTATGGCGCTTTTTGCGGGGTTCATCTTATTGCATTACCTTTGGTTTTTGTGGTGCAGGGGCTATGGCGTGCAAAGATTACTAGCATTGTGCATATCGGGGGTGGTGCAGTTTTTGGTATGTTAGGCATTAGTAGCCTTTTAGGAATTGGGCTTATTTATCTTCTCCAGCAGCATGAGCGACGGCATTTTACAGAGCAAGTATTATCGGCAGATAAATAATGCCAGCCACATTGTATTTTCTCAAAATAGATGTATAATATAAATTGAGGCAGAGAATGCCATCGTAAATCGTAAAGAGAAGGATTGTGGTGTTCCTTTGGCTGGTTTGATTAGTGAAATCATTCCCGGTTCTATTGCAGAGGGCTTAAAGCTTGCGGCAGGAGACCTGGTGCTAACCATTAATGGTAAAGCACCTATGGATATGATAGATTATCAATATTTAACGACGGACCGTTTTGTAAAATTAGAAATAGAAAAGGCTGATGGCAGAAAGAAAGCTTACTTGGTGAAAAAAGCATATGATGAAGATTTGGGCATTGTTTTTACTGTTAATGTCTTTGATCGTATCCGGGAATGTGCTAACAAGTGTCTCTTTTGCTTTGTCCGGCAGATGCCAGAGGGCTGCAGGTCATCCCTCTATGTGCGGGACGATGATTATCGGATGTCCTTCATGCAGGGGAATTTTATTACCGGAACCAATTTAAGTCAAAAGGATTTACAGCGTATTAAAGAACGTAAATTAAGTCCCTTATATTTTTCTGTTCACACTACTGACCCAGCTCAAAGAGAATACTTACTACAAAACAAGCGAGCCGGGAATATTCTACCCTTGCTTCAGGATTTGGTAGAAAACGGTATTCAGTTGCATACGCAGATAGTCCTTTGCCCTGGTATCAATGATGGAGTGTATTTGGAACGGACAATCAGAGATTTATCAGCTCTTTTCCCTGGTGTGGAAAGTGTGGCAGTAGTGCCAGTAGGCCTGACTAAGTTCCAGGTACATGAAGAGCTAAGATGTTTTACCAAAGAAGAATGCGGGCAGGTCTTAGACTATCTAGAAGCACAGCAAAATCTCTTTTTAAGAAAGTTTGGCACGCGTTTCATCTTTCCTTCTGATGAGTTTTATATTGCTGCTGGGCGAGAGATACCTTCTGATGAAACATATGAGGAATTTGCTCATTTAGAAAATGGAGTAGGGCTGACCCGTTATTTGCATACTTCCTTTGACCTGTCCTGGCCAGATTACGCAGATATTGTATTAGAGAAGCCACGTCATGTAACCATTGTCACAGGGAAAAGTGGCTATCCTGCCATCTTTCCTTTGGTCGAGAAGATGAATACCATCGAAAACTTGCAGATAGACATCATCACAGCAGAAAATCGATTTTTTGGTCCATCGGTAACAGTAACCGGTCTTTTAACGGGAAGTTGTCTTCTGGCAGCGCTTACCGACTGGCGCGAGCTGCAATCTGATAGATTTCCCATTGTATTTATTTCCCAGTCTATGTTAAAATTTGAAACAGACTTATTCTTGGACGATATGACTGTTGCGCAAATAGAAGAAAGACTAAATATAAAACTTATTCCCATTGATTTAAACGGCGAGGAGTTTATCTGTAAAATTTTGGGAATAGATCCAATGGTCTAAAAAAAGAAAATTTCCATAGTAATAGAAAGAGGTAACAATATGAAACCAATTGTGGCTATTGTAGGCCGCCCGAATGTGGGAAAATCCACATTATTTAATCGACTGGCAGGGGGGCGTCATGCCATTGTAGAGGATAAACCAGGAGTGACGCGCGATCGTCTTTATCGCGATGCTACCTGGCTAGATCATGATTTTACGGTGATAGATACCGGTGGTATTGAGTTTAACACGCCGGATGGTCTCATCCCTCATCAAGTAAAGGCCCAGGCTGAAATTGCTATCGAAGAAGCCAATGTGGTTATCTTTGTGGTGGATGGACAAAGCGGTTTGACTGATGATGATGAGGAAGCTGCTCATCTTTTGCGGAAATGTGGAAAACCTGTGGTACTGGCTGTCAACAAGCTGGATAATTTTGACGATGACTCTCTTGTCTATGAATTTTACAGTTTAGGGTTAGGTGATCCAGTGGGCATATCTGCTGGTCATGGTATGAATATTGGGGATTTATTAGACGAAGTGGTCAAGTATTTTCCTGATGGCGATGGGGAAGACTACGACCCTGATACCATCAAAATTGCAGTAATTGGCCGGCCAAATGTAGGAAAATCTTCCTTGGTCAATAAAATCTTAGGCTCAGAACGGGTGATTGTCTCCAATATTCCTGGAACTACTAGAGACGCTATCGATACAGTCTTTGAACGAGAAGGTCAGGAATATGTAATTATTGATACTGCTGGTATGCGTCGGCGAGGCAAAGTCAATGAACCTACTGAAAAATACAGTGTAGCTCGTTCTATGAAAGCCATTGACCGTTGCGATGTGGTGCTCATGGTGTTAGATGCAGTAGATGGTATTACCGAACAAGATAAGCATGTCGCCGGCTATGCTCATGAAGCAGGCAAGGGTATGCTTATCGTGGTGAATAAATGGGATTTGCCAGTCAAAGATGACAAAACCATGAATAAGTTTGAAAAGAAAATCAAAGAAGAAATGGCCTTTTTAGACTATGCACTTTCTATTTTTGTTTCGGCCAAGACGGGGCAGCGGGTGGATAAAATCTTGCCCATTGTAAACTTCATTACGGAACAACAAAATCACCGTGTGCCAACGGCAAGAATTAATGAACTACTGGTAGAGGCGGCCATGCTCAATCCGCCGCCACAGGATAAAGGCAAAAGACTCAAGTTGTTATATGGTACCCAAGTAGGGGTAAAGCCGCCAAAGTTTGTGATTTTTGTTAATGAACCAGAAGCCATGCATTTTTCCTATGAACGGTACCTGATTAATCAAATCAGGGAAAACTTCGGTTTTGCAGGAACGCCGGTATGGCTCTTAATCCGAAAACGGGAAAAGGAGGAATAGATTTCCTATGGATTTATTTTGGTGCTTGATTTCTATTCTCATCGGTTATTTTCTTGGTTCCGTTCCCTTTGGTTTACTCATTGGTAAATATGTGAAGGGTGTGGATATCCGGGAACATGGCAGCGGCAATGTAGGCGCTACCAATGTTACGCGCGTGCAGGGAAAAGAATGGGGGATTACGGTCTTTTGCTTAGATGCGCTGAAAGGATTTTTAGCAGCGCAAATTGGCTTGCGTTTAGGAGGACCCATGTGTGGTCTTGCTGGTGGTGTGGCGGCTGTGGCTGGACATATGCTGCCAGTGTGGCTAAACTTCAAAGGTGGTAAAGGCATTGCTACTGGTTTTGGGTTTCTCATGGCTTTAATGCCTGTAACAGGTTTGTTGGGCATTGGGACTTGGGCTATTGTTACATTCTTAAGCGGTTATGTTTCTCTAGGCAGCATTGCAGCGGTGATTGTAGTTTTTTTCTTTGCTTTGTTTTATGAGGAATATTTTATTTACAAGCTACTTTTGTTTATTTTTGTTTCTTTTATTATCTATAAACATCGTTCTAATATTCAGCGGATATTAAATCATACAGAAAGTAAAATTAACCGTAAGAAATTTTTTGATATTTAGTGTTTGAGAACCTATAAAACATATTAGAAAATAGAGAGAAGTCATGTGCGTTGACAATAACGAGGGTAAAGGGGCGTCTTATGAAAAATATTACCATTTTAGGTGCTGGTAGTTGGGGCACGGCTTTATATTTATTACTGCGGGACAACGGACATCAGGTAAGGCTATGGTCTTGGCAACAATCTCATGTAGCAGAAGTGTTAGCTGAACATGAAAATCGACAATTTTTACCTGGAGTGCCATTGCCAGGTGATGTAGAAATCAGCAGCGATATGGCAGTGGCTTTAGTTGAAGCTGAAGTGGTAGTCTTTGCTGTGCCTTCTCATGTGGTGCGTTCCGTTGCGCAAGAAGCGTCATCTTTTATCCCCCAAGAAGCAATCATCGTGAATGTAGCAAAAGGTTTTGAAAAAGATACGCTGCTGCGGCTTTCTCAAGTATTGGCGGAGGAATTGCCTACTCATGATGTGGTTGTGCTCTCTGGTCCCAGTCATGCAGAGGAAGTGGCAAAGAAATTGCCTACAACTGTGGTGGTATCTTCCCTTGCTATGGAAGCTGCAACGGAAATCCAATCTGTCTTTATGTCTGATTATTTCCGCATCTATACCAATGATGATATTATCGGGGTAGAGTTAGGGGGCGCACTAAAAAATATTATCGCTCTGGGGGCCGGCATCGTAGATGGCTTAGGAATGGGCGATAATACTAAAGCGGCTCTTATGACGCGGGGTCTTGCTGAAATGGCTCGCTTAGGCGAAGCCATGGGGGCGAAAGTATTTACTTTTGCTGGGCTTACAGGCATTGGTGATTTAATCGTTACTTGCGGCAGTATGCACAGCCGTAATCGCCGGGCAGGCATTCTCCTGGGCAAAGGGCATTCTTTAGAAGACACTTTAAAAGAAGTGGGCATGGTAGTGGAAGGCGTCAATGCAGTAGCCAATGTCCATATGCTGCGGCAGAAATACAATGTGTCTATGCCTATCAGCGAGATGATTTATCGGGTACTCTTTGAAGGCATGGATGCTAAAGAAGCTATCCTTACTTTGATGACCAGGGATAAAGCTAGTGAGTCTTAATAGATCCTATCAAGTTAAAGCGAGTAAGTAACATGGAGCGCAATTATATTCTTGGCGTGAAGTTGAAGACTATACCTACAGAAAATTCTTATCTGCGAGAATTGCCGCTGGTAAAATATTTGGCTTCTGTAGAACAGTTATCCTTTTCTGCGCCGGTTACCTTTTTGGTTGGGGAAAATGGTACCGGAAAATCCACCCTTCTTGAAGCAATAGCTGTTGCAGCCGGGTTTAATGCGGAAGGAGGTTCTCGGGAGTTTGCATTTTCTACCTGTGATACTCATTCAGATTTACATGAATATATAACTGTGGTGAAAACGCTTCCGCCGAATGACGGTTTTTTCCTGAGGGCAGAGAGCTTTTATAATACAGCAAGCTATCTTGACGCAAATGGCAATTTGCAGCGATATGGCGGCATTTCCTTTCATAAGCAATCTCATGGAGAAGCTTTTTTGTCGTTGGTGATAAATCGTTTTGAGGGAAATGGACTGTATCTTTTGGATGAACCGGAAGCTGCCCTTTCTCCACAAAGGGTTCTTTCTTTACTTTGCGCGATTGATAATTTGGTGAAGAAGCAGTCTCAGTTTATTATAGCAACCCATTCGCCTATGCTCATGGCGTATCCCAAAGGGCAGGTATTGCAATTTACCGAAAAAGGGATAGCGCCAACGCTTTATCAGGAAACGGAGCATTATCAATTGATGAAACGATTTTTAAACGCACCAGAACAGCTATTGGAATATTTGTTAAAAGAATAATATAATTTAATATTTTAAAGAGATAACGATAAATTCGTTGTCTCTTTTTTATTTTGTGGATATATTTTATAAATCTATTGCATAGAATGGGGGTACAAGAGGAGAGAAGCCTGAAAAAGAAATTTATAAAATAGTTATCATAAAAAATCTCCTTGCGCATAAAAACAATAGTAAGAAATATTTATTTTGTAGCATTGCTGAGAAATTATCAAAATCGGCAACAACAAATGAGGGAGGGAAACTTTTGTGGAAAAGTTTGATGTCATGCAAGACATTGCAGAACGGACCGGAGGCGATATATATTTAGGCGTGGTAGGTCCAGTACGAACAGGGAAGTCCACCTTTATTAAAAGGTTCATGGAATTATTGGTCCTTCCCAATATTATCGAATTCCATGAACGGGAACGGGCTCAAGATGAATTGCCTCAAAGTGGTGCAGGACGGACGGTGACTACTACCGAACCAAAATTTATCCCGTCTGACGCCGTAGAAGTAGAAGTGCGGGAAGGCTTATCTGTAAGGGTACGGCTAGTAGACTGTGTGGGCTATGCTGTGCCGGGAGCTTTAGGCTTTGAGGAAGAAGCAGGTCCTAGAATGGTACATACGCCATGGTTTGACGACCCTATTCCTTTTCAGGAAGCAGCGGAAATCGGCACCCGTAAAGTGATTACAGACCATTCTACTATTGGTTTTATCATTACCACAGACGGCAGCATTACCGACATTGCTCGCGACAGCTACGTAGAAGCGGAAGAACGAGTGGTAAATGAGCTAAAAGAATTAAATAAACCCTTTGTGATTTTATTAAACTCCATTCATCCTACTGACCCCGAAACAGTAGCATTATCTCAAGAATTGTCTGCAAAATATGGGGTATGTGTATTGGCTATTAACGCTTCTACCATGAGTTATGATGATGTGATGGCTGTGTTACAGGAAGCGTTGTATGAATTCCCGGTAACAGAAGTCAATGTCAATTTGCCTCGCTGGGTAGAAGAGTTGGAAAACGACCACTGGTTGCGGAAGCAATTTGAGGACTGCGTGCGGGAAGGGGTATCCGGCGTGCGCCGTATCCGGGATATTGACCAATTGCTGACAAAATTAGAAATTCCTGGAATTGTAGGGGAAGTACAGCTCAAAGAAATGGTGCTGGGTACTGGTGTTGCATCTATTTCCTTAATTGCTGATAAAGATTTGTTTACCAAAATCCTGGAAGAATACACCAATCGGAAAATCGAAGGGGAACATTCTATCCTCAAGTTGGTACGAGAATACAGCTATGCTTATAAAGAATGGGATAAACTCTCCGAAGCTATGGCAGAAGTACGCTCCAGCGGTTATGGGGTGGTGACGCCAAGACTGGAAGAAATGTATCTGGAAGAACCAGAACTCATCAAGCAGGGCGGTCGTTTTGGGGTAAAACTTCGGGCCAATGCTTCTAGCTTCCATATTATCCGTGCTAATATCTCTACAGAAATTACTCCATTAATCGGCACGGAAAAACAATGTGAAGAACTGGTAAGATATATCTTAAGTGAATTTGAAGACGACCCGCAAAAAATCTGGAGTACCAATATTTTCGGTAAATCTCTCCATGAATTAATGCAAGAAGGCATTCAAGGCAAACTCTACCGTATGCCAGAAAATGCCCAGGCAAAATTACAAGAAACTTTACAGCGTATTGTCAACGAAGGCGGCGGCGGTCTTATCTGCATCGTGTTATAGGAGGCCTGCTATGATAGATATTGTTTCACCCTATGAGGAATTTGCAGTAAAAACGCCCTATCCAGAGGTGAAAATTACCCAGCCAAATCCAGTCTATGGACAGATGATGTTAGATAATATGGGCGGCAGTGTATCGGAAATGTCTGCTGTAGCGTTATACTTTTACAGTCAGCTGATGACAGAAAAGGAACCAGTTGTTGCCCAGACTTTTCATCAAATCTCTATTACGGAAATGCGGCATTTGGCGATTTTTGGGGAGTATGCCAAACTGCAAGGAGAGAGTCCTCGTCTTTGGACGCAAACGAATAATGGTAGGTACTATTGGACTCCAGGATATTTAAATTATTTTTACGACTTGAAAGACATTCTGCGTAATGCACTTACTGGGGAAGAGAATGCCATTCGAAAATATCAAAGTCAGCTGGATATGATAACAGACCCTTACATGATAGATAGTTTACAGCGGATTATTGCTGATGAAGAGTCTCATGTGAAGATGTTCAAATGGTTGATATATAAATATGCCTAAAAAAGAAAATTTTAAAAAGATGGTGAAAAAAGGCACCAAATTCTGTGGTAAAATGGTAATGTAAAAAAGAATAGATAAAAGAAAAAGCACAAAGGTTCGGAAGAACCCACGTGCTTTTTTTATGCCCCAAAGGAGGTGAATAGGACTACTGGAAGGGTGATAAAACTTGCTGCCGCTAGCATGAGAGGAAAAGAGGACAGGGAGTTTTTTTATATTTCTACAGCGGCTAGGGCACAGATTATTCTTTTTTTCAGAAAAACAAATTTTATAACAGAAGGAGTAATGTACAATGAAATGTTTTAGTAATGCAAAAGAAATGTTAGACTTTATCAGACCTTATGACTATGAGAGAATCCTGAAATATGATTTAGATCCTTGGATGGAGTATGATTTGTGGGATTGGGTGCGGCAAGACCGTTACTTTGATAACACCTATATTCGTAGCCTGGTAGAGGAAGGTGACAGAGATTACCAGTCTATCCTGGAACGAAAAGAAATCCTAGCTAATAACTATTTTAGTGTGAACCCGGAAGAGTATTGGAGATTTTTAAAAGAGAAGCGAATTATCTCTCTGCCGAAATTTTGGCAAGATGAATACAATTTGACATTGTCGAGAGCTGTCGAATTATTAACGCCAGTGCAACCGCCCAGCGGTATTGTTTTCGGGTTTGGAAACTCTTATAATAATGATAGATACCAAACGGCTATGAAGCTGCTCCAGTCTAAACTAGGCGGCCAGCCAAACGGCGTCTATGATGAAGATATGGCAGAATGGCTCTAC
>JAAVYR010000002.1 GCA_022791255.1 Peptococcaceae bacterium
GTCTTATCCTTTCCTGGTGATGATTGTGAAGAGGCCACACCTGTTCCCATTCCGAACACAGTAGTTAAGCTCTTTCACGCCGATGGTACTTGGGGGTTACCCCCCTGGGAGAGTAGGTCGTTGCCAGGTCTATTTTTTATAGAACTCCAGTTTTTCTGGGGTTCTTTTTTTATCTGGTTTTCTTAAGGCACTTGTAGTATACTGAATGTAAAAGGAAATCCTGTCAAAATAAAAGAGAATTTGGTGGTGGATGATATGTTTACCTGTGCACAATGTGCTGTAAAGGCTTGTAGAACTAATGAATTAGAAAAAATGCCTAAAAACTGCCCTATGCATGATATGGCAAAACTAGAGAAAATGAAAGAAGAATATTTGACACCTGAACTACATGAATTCACATTAAAGGCTGCTCAGGTAGAGTGCGAGGGCTATTGTCAGTGGTCTCGTGTAGAAGAAACTATTCGTTTTGCCAAAGCTATGGGATACAAACGAGTTGGCATTGCTTTCTGTATTGCCTTGAAAAAAGAAGCGAAGATATTGGCTGAGTTGTTTCAGTATCATGGTCTGGAAGTGTCTTCTGTGGTTTGTAAATGTGGGGCTTTTCCGAAAGAGTCCATTGGTATTCCCAAAGAACATAAGCTCAAACCGGAAGAATTTGAACCCATTTGTAATCCCATTGCCCAGGCAAAACTTTTAGAAGAAGATGGCTGTGAGTTTTTGGTATTGTTAGGGCTTTGTGTGGGACATGACTCCTTATTTATCCAGGCTGCTACCAAAATGGTGACAGTGTTGGCTTCTAAGGATAGAGTTCTTGCCAATAACCCTCTGGGAGCTATTTATTGTGCGGAAAGTTTTTATAATGCCAAACTACACCGAGAAATCGAATAAAAGATTAAAAAAGCAACTGATAAAAATCAGTTGCTTTTTTATTTTGATATAGCTGTTTATCACACTTTAGAGAGATACTCGTCAATTTCCCATTGATGAACTTGTTTGTTGTATTCACTCCATTCATGTTCTTTGCCCATGAGATAACGGCTGTAAATATGTTCGCCTAATGTTTCTCTGATGAGAGGGTCTTTTTTGAATTCGGCAATGGCTTCTAATAAGGTGGTAGGTAGACTATCAATACCAGCTGCTTTCCGCTCTTCCTCTGTCATCATAAAGATATTAGAGTCTTTTGGTTCTGGTGGTGTCAGTTTATTTTTGATACCATCTAACCCGGCAGCAAGGGCTACTGCTAATACTAAATAAGGATTTGCGGAAGGGTCGGGATTGCGTAATTCTGTTCTCGTACCGGCACCTCTGGCACTAGGAATACGAATGAGTGGGCTGCGGTTTTTAGCAGACCAGGCAATATAAACAGGTGCTTCATAGCCCGGAACCAATCGTTTATAAGAGTTAACAGAAGGATTAGTAATCAATGTCATGCCTTTGGCGTGTTTCACCAGGCCTGCGATGAAGTGAAGAGCGGTTTCACTGAGACCGAAGGTTTTACTTTCATCATAAAAAGCATTTTCTCCATTGTGGGAAAGTGACATATTGATGTGCATCCCGGAGCCGGCCTGACCAAAAACTGGTTTTGGCATGAAGGTTGCATATAAGCCGTGTTGCTGGGCGATAACTTTTACTACCAGCTTAAAGGTGAGGATATTATCTGCTGCATGAAGTGCAGAAGTGTATTTGAAATCAATTTCATGTTGTCCTGGTGCGCATTCGTGGTGAGAGGCTTCGATTTCAAAGCCTAATTGTTCTAAGCTGAGGCACATATCCCGGCGGGCGTTTTCACCGAGGTCGATGGGACCCAGGTCGAAATAAGCGGCGTCGTCGTGGGTCTTGGTGGTTGGTTTTCCTTCTTCATCGGTGTGAAAAAGGAAAAACTCACATTCCGGACCTACATTCATAGCAAAGCCCATTTCAGCAGCTTCAGCTAAAACCTTTTTCAAGATATAGCGAGGGTCGCCGCAGAAAGGCTCTTTATCTGCATTGTAGACATCGCAGATAATCCGGGCAACTCTGCCCTGTTGGGGGTGCCAAGGTAAAATAGCGAAAGTATCTAAATCAGGGTAAAGATACATATCAGACTCTTCAATGCGGACGAACCCTTCAATAGAAGAACCATCGAACATGATTTGATTTTTTACTACCTTATCATATTGGCTGACAGGAATAGAAATATTTTTTAGGGTGCCATAAATATCGGTAAATTGCAACCGCAGAAAGTCTACATCATTGTCGGCAATCATTTTACGGATTTCTTCGACTCTTGCATCTCTTGCCGCTTTCGCAGTATCTGTCATGGAAAAAACCTCTCTCTCATATCTAATTTACACAGCAAAACAAAAAAGACGCAACGATAAAGACATAGAAAAGTATGTTTTATCGGAACGCCTTTGCTCCATAAATTTATTATATACGAAGTCGGGAGAGAATTGCAAGGATTATTTTTTCGCTAAGAGAAAGACTGTAGACATAATGAGGAGGAAGCCGATAAAGTCCATAAAAACGAAGTTGGTACCCAGCCATAAAGCGGAGAATAGGGTTGCTGAAACTGGTTCTACGCTGGCTAGCATGCTGGCCTTGACGGCACCGATATCTTGAACGCCTTGCATATAGAGGGTGTAGGCTACTAATGTACCAATGAGGATAATACCGGCAAGGGCAAGGATACCTGCCATATCCAGGTGAATGGGGATTTGCCAGATGCGTATGGCGAGGGCGAGACAGCTGCCGCCAATGAGCATGCCGTAACCTGTAACGACCCAACTGCCAAATTTGGCGATGATACGGGTGGGGATTAGGGTATAAAAGAATAGGCCAATAGCAGCACCAATCCCCCAAAAGAGACCTTGACCGGAGATGACTAGGGTATGTAGATTGCCATGGGTGGCTAAGAGAAATGTCCCCGCAAGGGCGAAAACAATGGCAAATGCTTCCCTTTTGCTGGGTAAGCGACTGCCTTTTATACAGGCATATATCATAATCAGAAGTGGTCCTAAGTATTGCAGTACTGTGGCTGTACCTGCATTGGTGTGTTCGATGGCCTTCAAATAAGTGAATTGGCAGGCGAGAAGTCCGATGATGGCAAAGAATAGTAATTGTCGAACATCCTGTTTATCTTGCCAGATTGTTTTCAGTTTTGCTGGTTGGGCGGCAAGAAGATAGCCTAGCAGCAGCAGACCAGAGATAAGCATGCGGGCGGCCGTCAGCCAGAAAGCGTCCATTTGGTATTCTTGAAATAAAAATTGTCCGCAGGCGCCAGAAAACCCCCAGCAAGTGCCGCCTGCCAGGGTACATAAGATGCCTCTTACTGCTGTATTTTTTGTTGGTTGCGGGGTATCTATCGTTTTTTTCATGGTAAACTGTAAAATCCCTTCTTAAAAAACAGATAAATTAGATATCCTATATCTTACTATATTTGCCAGCGTTCGACAATGTTTTTTTATAGGCGATACCCCAGGCTTCCATGGAGGTAAGGATTGGCTTTAAGCTGTAGCCTAACTCCGTCAAAGAATATTCTACTTTGGGCGGCACTTGGGGGTATACCTCTCTGTGAACTAGACCCGACGACTCCATGGCGCGGAGTTGGGCCGTGAGTACTTTTTGGGTGACATTACCGATGGACCGTTTCAGTTCGCTGAAGCGTTTAGTACCGGTTAGCAAATCCCGTAAGATTAACACTTTCCACTTATCTCCGATGAGAGTGAGGGTGGTTTCTACTGGGCAGGGTGGCAATGTTTGTTCTGTCATGGTTAAAATCTCCTTTTATAAAACAAGATATCTCCTGTACTAATATGGTATCTTTTAGGGTACTATACCACTTTTAAGTGCGTACTTCCTTTTTTGTTGCTTTGTGGTTATTATAAAGGCGAGGTAAGAAATTGTCAAACCTCAAAAATCACAGGGGGACCTGTTTATCTCAGGAGGAATGAATTATGAACAAAAACACATTTGAAAAAGTGACATTAAACAAAGGAGAAATGGCTGTCTATGATTTTGGCAATATGAAGCTACATGCTTATAAGACCAACGATTTTATTGATGATGAAGTTTTCATTGTAGAGAAGGATGGGCAGGCAGTCATCCTTGAGTCTCCTTGCTTCTTTGATAACAATGAAGAATTAACGGCATATCTTGCTGACTGTAAGTTAAATGTAGCCGGTATGCTTTTAGCCTATCATATGGCAGGGGCGACATTCTTGCCAGATGTAAAAAAATATGCTACCCAAAATGCTGACGAATATGGTCATACTGGGGGTGGTGCTGGATTAATCCAAAACTTTACAGCTGCTTTTGGGGATATTTTTGATAGCAGTATTCATACGGTAACTGATTATTTAAAAGCGGGGGAAGTTACTATTGGCGGTATCCGCTTTGTTATCACCCAAACAGCGGAGGCATTTGATATTGCTATCCCGGAAATCAATGTGGTATATACCCATATGCTGGGGCATGATTGTCACTCTATTGTAGCAGGTGAGGCGCATGCTGACGCTATCATTGCACAACTAAGAGGATATATCGCCGATGGTGTGGATATGGTACTGACTTCCCACTATACACCAGAGGATTTAAAAGATGTAGAAACAAAAATTGCTTATCTGGAAGAGTTGAAAAATATTGCGGCTACTAGTGCAGATGGTGTAGCATTTAAGGCAGCTGTAAAAGAAAAATATCCTGCTTATAGCGGAGAAAACTACTTGGATATGACAGCAGGGATGTTTTTTCAAAAATAAAAAAGCATAATAAAAAAGCAGCAGATTTACTGCTGCTTTTTTTGATTTCTATTCCCACTCGATAGTGGCGCAAGGTTTCGGAGAAAGGTCGTAGCAAACACGGTTGACATTTGGCACTTCTTCTAAAATACGCTTGGTAATTTTTTGTAACACTGGCCAAGGTAATTCTTCAATGCTTGCTGTCATAGCGTCTACCGTATTAATGGCACGGAGAATGACCGGGTATTCAAAGCAGCGGGCGTTATCTTTGACGCCGACAGATTTGAAATCTGGTACGATGGTGAAATACTGCCATACTTTCTTATCTAGTCCGGCAATATGGAATTCTTCTCGAAGAATTGCGTCAGACTCTCTTACTGCTTCTAACCGTTCTCTAGTGATGGCGCCTAAGCAGCGGACGCCTAAGCCTGGACCAGGGAATGGTTGACGATATACCATTTCAGCGGGAAGTCCTAGCTCTACACCGCAGGCTCGTACTTCATCTTTGAATAACATTTTTAATGGTTCTACCAGGTCAAAGTTTAGGTCTTCGGGAAGTCCTCCTACATTGTGGTGGGACTTTACTACTTTGGCAGTTTTGGTGCCGCTTTCGATAATATCAGGATAGATGGTGCCTTGTCCCAAGAATTTAATGCCGTCTAATTTTTTGGCTTCTTCGGCAAAGACATTGATAAATTCAGCTCCAATGATTTTCCGCTTTTGTTCTGGGTCGGAAACATTTGCTAGTTTTCCTAGGAAACGGTCGGTCGCGTCTACATAAATCAGGTTTGCGTTCAATTGATTTTTGAATACTTCAATGACGCTTTCTGACTCACCTTTGCGCATCAGGCCGTGGTTGACATGGACGCAAGTCAGTTGGTCGCCGATAGCGCGGATAAGAAGAGCTGCAACCACAGAGCTATCTACACCGCCGGAGAGTGCTAAGAGTACTTTTTCTTTGCCGATTTGTTGGCGTAATAATTCTACTTGGTCAGCGATGAAATTTTTCATACTCCAGTTTGCTTCTGCTTTACAGGTATCAAAGATGAATTTTTTTAAAGAGCTTTGAGACCAGTTGGCAATCTTTTCTCCGCTGGTGGCTTTTGGGTGGTCGATAGCGAGAATAGGGAAGTTTGCTGTATAGATTTCTGGGGCGGCGTCAATGGCGATACCGTCTACTACCCGGTTTTCTCCGCCGTTTAAGATGATACCTTTTACATTTGGTAATGCATTCAATTCTTCTAAAGTAATATCATGGGGGTAGATTTCACTGTATACGCCCAGGTCGCGGATGGCGCGGGCGAGAACAGTATTTTTGGTGCTTCCTAGGTCCAGGATTACAATCATATCTTGTTTCATGGAATTCTTCCTTTCATATTTGTTTATCAAGAAAAGCATAGGCAGAACATAAGCCTATGCTTTTTGTTACCTTTGTTTCAGGGCAGCATCAATAAACCCTGCAAAAAGAGGGTGTGGCCGATTGGGGCGGGAAAGAAATTCTGGGTGGAACTGACCTGCTACAAACCAAGGGTGGTCTTTCAGTTCTACGATTTCTACCAAATCCCGTTGGGGGTTCACACCTGCAATGACCATGCCAGCATCTATAAAGTCTTGGCGATATTTATTGTTGAACTCATAACGGTGACGATGACGTTCCATGACTTCTGGTTCACCATAAGCGGCATAGGTTTTGGTACCCGGTTCCAGTTTGCAGGGGTATTGGCCTAGCCGCATGGTACCGCCCATTTGGGTGATGTTGTTTTGGTCTGCCATCAGGTCGATGACAGGGTGCGTCGTTTGCTCATCTACTTCAGAAGTATTAGCGTCTTTCCAGCCTAATACATTGCGGGCAAACTCAATCACGACCATGTGCATGCCATAACAAATGCCCAGAAGAGGTACTTTATGGGTGCGGGCAAACTGCGCGGCTAAGATTTTCCCTTCAATGCCACGCTTGCCAAAGCCGCCGGGAAGTAAAATGCCATCCATGGCAGCAAGCATGTCCTCTGCTGTTTCTGGGGTAACATCTTCTGCTTGTACCCAATGGATATTGACCTTGCTTTGATAAGCGGCCCCTGCATGGGTCAAGGACTCTACAATGCTTAAGTAAGCGTCATGGAGCTCAATGTATTTGCCGACAAGGGCAATGTTTACTTCTTTTACCGGTTCTTTGATATTCTGGACGATTTGCTTCCAGTTGCTTAAATCTGCAGGCGGCGTCTGGATACTGAATGTCTCTGTAACAATGTCGTCAATGCCTTGTTGGTGTAAGATGAGCGGCACTTCATAGATGGTTTCAGCGTCCGGACTTTCTAACACATGGCTGAGTTTTAAATTGCAGAAGTTGGCAATCTTTTGTTTTTGTTCTGGGCTTAAGGAGTGAGAGGTGCGGCAAACGACGATATCTGGCTGGATACCCATGCCTTGTAAGGTATTTACGCTGTGCTGGGTCGGCTTTGTCTTGGCTTCGCCGGCAGCTTCCAGATAAGGTACTAAGGTAAGGTGAACGAAAAAGCAATTTTCTCTGCCCACTTCCCATTGAAATTGGCGCAAGGCTTCTAGATAAGGTTGTCCTTCTATATCGCCGACAGTACCGCCGATTTCTACAATATGGATGTCGGCGCCATTGGCATGGATGTTATCAAAAATTGCTTGTTTGATACGGTTGGTTACGTGAGGGACGATTTGGATGGTTTCGCCGTTAAAATCCCCCTGGCGTTGTTTTTCAAATAAATCCCACATGATACGGCCTGTGGTGATAGTAGAAAGCTGGGACAGGGGTTCATCGATAAACCGTTCATAGTGGCCTAAATCCAGGTCTGTTTCTGCACCGTCTGCTGTGACGAAAACTTCACCATGCTGATAAGGGTTCATGGTGCCAGGGTCCATATTTAAATATGGGTCCATTTTTTGCATGGAGACCTTTAAGCCTCTTGATTTTAATAGCCTTCCCAATGAGGAAGCTACGATGCCTTTGCCCAGGGCGGAAGCAACGCCGCCGGTGACAAAGATAATCCGTGTGTTCATTGCCTTACACATCCTTACCGTCTCTCTTAAATTTCTTTCAAAAAGATACCTTTAACCTCATAATTTTAAATAATTTCTTGGGGTGGTGTCAATAGAAAAATAGAAAAATAGCAGGGAATTTTTGAGAATTTTTTATAATGTACAGTGAATTTGTGGAAAGCAAGGGAAAAATAGGGAATAAGAATTATAAAAGGGAAAAGAGTTTGCGTGCTAAGGGGGAAGGGACGGTCATATATTTAAAAGGCATATAACTCGGCAGCAGAAAATCATAAGGCTGTGGCAGTATTTGATAATGCTTTCTATGGTTTCTATGATATAAGGAGGAGTGGAAGGGATGAAAAGATTATTTGGCTTTTGGGCGAAACGACCGCCGGTATCCCGTAAGCCGCGGCCATTAACGGCTTTTTGTGTGTTGGTGGTTTGCGGCGTCTTTCTGGGGGCATTGAGCAGTGTATATGGCGTGATGGCAAATGGTCTTTGGCGGACAGTGGGCGGTGTGGTGCAGCCGGCGCCCATTTCTCGGGTGGTGGATACCCCTGGGCAGGTGGGGTTAACCTTTGATGTAGCTTGGGGGGATGACCAGACAGAGGAAATCCTTGAGGTATTGGACATTTATGGCGTGCAGGCTACTTTCTTTGTAACCAATGCCTGGATGGCGGCATATCCGGAGCTAACTACTAAAATTAGCCAGCATGGCCATGAGCTAGGGTTGCACTCAGCTACACATCCTTATTTCTCTGCCCTGACCAAAGAGGGGATGGCAAGGGAGCTAAAGGAGAACCAGAAAATGGTGGCGCAGCTTACTGGCCAGCAGGGAAAATTTTTCCGTCCGCCTTATGGTGACTATAATAACAATGTGTTGGCAGCAGCAGGAGAGATGGGGTTTGTTACTATTGGCTGGGCTGTGGACGGCGGCGACTGGCAGTCTATCTCTGCCGGGAAAATCTGTAAGAATGTGCTGGAACAGGCAAAAGCCGGAGATATTGTCATGTTGCAAAACAATAATCCGCAGACGGTAGCGGCCCTAAGAGAAATCTTCAACACTTGGCAGCAACAAGGGCTACGCCCGGTGCCATTAGGCGCTATGGTTCGCACCCAGGATTATTTTGTGGATTATGATGGGGTGCAAAAGGGTAGTAAAACACCTGGCCAAGAAGATGCAAAAAATTTGATTGTCCGGGAAAATTAGACAGACACAATAGGGAAACTGCCACATAAGATAAAGCAGAATATATTTACCCCGTTTATTTTTGATGTAAAATGGGAAAACTAAAGAAAACGGTATTAGCTCGCTGGAGCTATGAAAAAATCAGTAATAAAGGCGGTGTCTCTATGGAGCGGAAACAGGTAATGGTGGATATGGGTACAGATTTGGTATTGGGGAACATTAACAAAGGGGCTTGTTCTTGTTGTCATAAGCAAGGTGAAGCTTCCCTTTTGCCACATTGTATCATTTGCGGGGAGGTTCCTGCGGGTGGTATTATGGATGGTATTTTTGTTCAGGGACAATTTCTTTGCACCGATTGTGAGCAGGATATCGTTGCCCTGGATGGCGACGCTGTCTCCCGCGAGGAATATTTGGCCATGGCGGAAAAGCTGAAGAAGATTATATCTTAAATACATCCCAACACTAAAAAGGACTTGCATTTTTATTTGCAAGTCCTTTTTGTAATGCTATTCACTTTTAATAATAAGAATTTCTAAGTAGTGCCTAGTCGACTTGTCGGGGAAGGCAATCTATATATGCCACTGGGGAGGTTAGTTTTATTTTCTGCTTTTCCCAGTGAAGAAGTAGGTCAGAGTGCTTTTGCTGATAGTGGCACAATTTAGATTGCGATTTTGGTTCTTTTCTTAAAAGAACAGGCAAAGCGAGCCAAAGATAAATAATTCGTACTTGCCCAATTGTCAGAGGTTCTTTGTGGTTAAAAAGATCCTTCGCTTTCGCTCAGGATGACAAAAAGTGGTGCTTAAAAAGAAATCATATTTTGCAATTAAAATAAACATCAATTTTAGTATTGTTTTTATAGCCGCATTCTGACTCTATTTTTGGTGCGAAAAAACGAGTTATCCTCTTCTTAAGAGGTGAAGCGTGTGAGTGAATTTATTCCAAAAGAATATAAAAATGAGCAAGTTACCATTCGAGTGAGTAGAGAGCTTATTAGAGAGATAGATAAAATTGCTACACGCTTCAATCTGAGTCGTAATAAATTCATCAATCAATGTATTGATTATGCTATGGCGCAATTAATTGAAGAAGCGACGGAGCAGCGTATGGCATTTAAGGAGTGATTTATATGAATGACCGTGTAACTTGTGAAAATATCCGTTGTATCTTTCAAATAGAGGGCCGCTGCCGGAGTACAAAAGTCGTTATAACCGATAGGGGCGTCTGTGACAGCTGCTATCTGCTGCCGGTGGATAAGGCTTCCCTGGATAAGGTGAAGAACGAGGTGGATTGGGAACCGGAGCATCTGGAGTATCGAGTAATAAAAAGGAAGGAATAGACCTCGACACTGTTCGACAATCTATCCCTTGTTTCGTCACGGGTTGGCTATACTTTTTGCAGTCAGTTGCTTGTTATCATGTAGGTGTAGGGGGGAGATGATTTGCAGGACATCCTCCTCCCTCCCAACCCTTCCTTTTTAGGGTTGCGTGTTTTGTTATTTTCTAATTTTGATGAAAAGCATATCTGCTCTTTTCGAGGAAAAGCGGTCTGTTAATCTTACCAAGCAGCAGCCGCTATCAATGTGAAAACAGAAAGAGGCAACGATATGCGAGTAAACAATGTAACGGATTGGTGTCGTGCGCTGGACGCCAATGACAGACAATATGGGGTAGCAAATCTAGCGATTTGCGACCAGACAGCGCTTTTAGGGTATTTGCAGCGGCATAGTCACTTGCTGCCCCAGTGGGCCGGCGAGGTCTTTGCCAATGTAGAGCGGTATGACCGCTATGACCAGCTAGGGCTGGTAATGCGGTTTTATCAGTGCAATCCTACTTATTATGTAGACCATGTAGTGGCTAGCGGCGCGCTGGAAGCACCGGCTGCGTTGATTGGGACCTACCATACCACGGATGAAATCTTAAAACGGCTAAAGGGTGCGCCGCCACCGACAAACTATAGATTTGCGGTAGGGGAGCCGGCTGATGGCAGCTGGAGCAAGGCCATCGCCATGCTGCGGGAGAAAATTGGGCTTTCTCCTGAGGGCGGCTATGATATGGAAGCGGCAGAGAAGCTGTACCAGTATGGCCGTAACCGCTGGCGGACCGGCCGGGGCTATCTCTACTCCGACAACAACCCAGAGGTCCTTTTTGACGCGGGGTACAAGGAGTATGTGACGGTGGTCAACAGCGAGGTATGGGTGCTTGCTGAGATGGATATTAACTATCTCCATGATAATGAACATGAAATCTGGAATAAAATTATACCAGAGGTATTAGATTTAAATAAGAGATTAGCCGAAAAAGATGAGTATCAAGGAGACGTTAAGGCAACTCTAAAAAGGATGTTATACGCAAATCCTGAGGCTTTTGAAAAGATAATTAATTCTCCAGACCCGGAATTAGGCTTGTCTGAAAATAATAAATTTTTCTTAAAAACAATTTCTGATGGTACTCAACGAGCGATATGGGCGGCTGGGGCTGAAGTTGGATATGGATTAGGAACAGATTTGACATGGTATTTGTTGACCCATTCTTTAGCCGATAATCCAAATGATGTAATTATTGAAGAAAATGTAAATTATTTCTTTGATGAAATTATTGAAAAAATTAAAAATAATGACTATTTTGTGAAAAAAATAAATAAGGCATTAATTAGAAAGAGGGTATCATTTCCTAAAGAGGAGGTAAAGGATTTTAATTTTAGGTATGCGGGAGATTTTGATTTAAAATCTGCTATTAATAAGTGTGGTCTGTTTGTAGCAGGAGATTTAAACGAAGATGGTACATGGAATCTAGAAATTGAAATGACTGATACCTATGATTTTACGGAGCATGAAAATATTTTTATTGGTTCTCGTTGGGTTGAAGATGAACAGTCAGGGAAAAAGCATAAGGAGTGGTATATCAGAAGCAAAGGCGATATGTTCGCTTGGGCTGCTAATAATGCAGCTCATTTTTCCCAAGAAACAGGTGCAATTCATCCATTTGAGCTAAAGATTTGTTTTACCATGGAGAATTTCGAGGTGAAAAGAGAATGGCTAACTGGGGAAGATTGGGAAAATATCTTAGACGGATTATCTCAACAGTTATCTGGGGACCAGTAGTATTATTGGGTATTTTCTTTTTATCGTTCATTCTTTTGGGGATATTTGGTCTTATTCTTTATTGGGATCATCCAAATGTGGAATGGTATGGTAAAGATTATTATTTACAACAGCAGGTTTGTGGTGTATGGGAAAAGGAGCACAATCTGTTTTATCAAATTAATGGTGAAAAAGAATTGCTTTTACCTCAGGTGTACGGATATAAGAAGGACGGAAGCTTTGTTTATATAGCAGCTGTACAAGGTTATGCTGTTATTAATCTAAAAGATGGAACTTCTGATGTTATTGTACGGGCTAAAGATATCCCGCAGATAAAAAATCCTACTATTTCTTATCATACGAGTTTGCTGATGTTGGATGAAAGTACACAAAAGATATTAACAAGTTTGCCGCATAGGATAACTGCATACTTTTTTGATAAAGATAGCAATAAAACTGTTGGTGATGGTCGGTTTCAATGTATGTATTTTTATGATGAAGATAGCAGTGGCAGCTATTCCTTAGAGGCATATAAGCCGTATATTAATAGTTGGTATGATACGCTACTCCCTCATCTTAATGGCTATCGTATGGAGAAAAGAACTCAAATAATGTACGCCACCTCTCCTCACGGCTACGCCATCGTCGACGGTCCTAGCGGCACCTGCCGTGTCTACTTCACCGATCCTGAGTTGGCAGAGCAAGACTACCAAAAGGATATCTATGTGCTGGACAGTTTTGAAGATTTTACACCGGAGGAGCAGGAGCTGCTTCGTAAAGTAGAAGAAGAAGGTTTATAAAGAAAGAGAAGGAAGGGGAACAAGTGGCCCCTTCCTTCGTCTAAGTTAAGAGAGAAATTAATTCGGTTCTCAGGAAAGAAAGTTATAATAACAGATGAAATAGGTGAAATAGAAATTGGTTAAAATAGTCAACATGGATGAAATTTTACCTGAAGAAGCTACAAAAGCAGAAGTAAGAAGTTGTGTCGGTTGTTTTGGTTGTTTTAGTGGATGTTTCATTGCATTTTTAGCATTTCCAGTAATTCTTTTTTATGGATGGTATTGGGCGGTGACTCATCCACCGGAGACAGAAGTTGTTTGGCAGAGTGGTCCATATTCTTTGCAATATGAACATGATGTTGCTACGACTTGGGGGCATTATCTTTCCTGTAATTTAAATGGAGAGCAGGTAAAAATTCTTCCTCATGTTTATAACTATAAAGAAATAGATGATTATGTCTATATTGCCGCTACTGAGGGGTATGGAATTATTGATATCACAGACAATACAGCCGATATTGTCTTGCTTTCAGATACTATTTCCAAGCGGAACTTTCGAAACATTCGCTATCATGATAGTCTTGAAGTATTTAATTTTGTACATCAAAAGCGCTTAACAGAAATGCGTCATATCTTATTGGCTTATGAGATATGCGTGTGGTCTGATGGTCATGATACGCCTATTGGTGATGGTCGATTTCAGGGATCTTTTTTCAATGATCCATATCTAATGGTATATGGATTATATGGGGATTATGAAGTTAGAAACTTTTTATTGCAGGATTTAACTGGTTTTCAAAGAGGTGACAATGGCAAGTATTATGTTACCGCTCTCCAAGGCTACGCCATCGTCGACGGTCCCAGCGGCACCTGCCGCATCTACTTTACTGCCCCAGAGCTAGCAGTAAAGGAATACCAAGAAGACATCTATGTACTAGATAGCTTTGAAGATTTTACACCAGAGGAACAAGAGATGCTCCGTAAGGTAGAAGTAGAAGAAGAAGGACTAAAATAATCAGTATTTAGTGATGTTTCATATTTTAATTTTATGGTGAATAGGAAAAAGCAACAGCTAATGCTGTTGCTTTTCTTGTTGCTAGAGGTTCTGTGCTTAATAGGAAATAATAATGCCACCGTCATTGGCGTAAAGGGTGGAAAGCCCCCCTGTCTTGATAATATGAATTTGTTGAAAATTATAGCGTTTTTCTGCTTCTGTTTTGATATAGTTTGCCCGTTCTTCATTGTTGCAGTGGGCAATTACTAAAATTCGTTCGCTGATATTGCTGCAGGTTTCTCCAATGACAGTAATCATCCTGTCAATGGCCCGTTTGCTGCCACGGATTTTTTCTTTGAGACTGATTTGTCCGTCTTCGGCGTACATCAGCGGTTTAATGGCAAGAAGAGAGGCAAAATGTCCGGCTAGTTTACTCATTCTGCCATTTTTTATGAGATTGCTTAAATCCTCTAACACAAAGAAAGTATTCATTTCTTTGCTGATAAAATGCTCTGTTTTTTCGATGATTGTGTGCCAATCCATGCCTTGCTGCAAAAATTCTTTTAATTTTAAGTAGATAAGAACTTGCCCAGTGGAGGCGCTTAAAGAGTCAAAAATATGGATTTTCTTTTCAGGGCTTTCTTGTTCTACCATTTCTTTGGCGAGAAGTGCACTGTTATAAGCGCCGCTAAGATGACTGGTAATGGTGATGGCAAAGGTGTTCTTTGCCCGGCGAAATTGTTCTGCAAAAAGTCCTGGTGCGGGACATGCAGATTGAGGTGGTTCACTGTGGTCCTTCATCTCTTGGATAAATTGGTTTAAATCCATCGTACCATCATCTGTGAAAGATTTATCGGTAAAGGAAATGGAAAAGGGGACGGCATAGGTGGGGTATGGGTTTTTCATATCGTCATTTAAGTCGCAGCAGCTATCCACGACAAATTGAAATTCCTGTTCGTGATTGGTCATAATCATTCCTCCCTGTATCTGCCGATATCCATTTATGTTTTATAGTTAGCTCTATCATACAATGAAACGGGAAAAAGTGCAAATACCAGATGATTTATTGCAAATAAATGGTAATAATCTCCGGCACATTGAGGAAGCGAATGGGTACTTGGGTGCTGCCAATGCCGGTGGTAACGAAAATCGGTGGCGCTTCTGCTGTAGCGTCCTCTTTGTGATACCAACCACGGATATAGTGTTTTGCATAGGGCGGTGTGATAAGCTGTTGCTGGAACGGCAGCCATACTTGCCCGCCGTGGCTGTGCCCTGCAATGAAGAGATGGACAGGTAGGGGCGCTTGGATTTCATCAATCATATCTGGTTCGTGGGCGATGAGGATTTGTAAATCTCCAGCGTTAAGGTCAGCAAAAGCAGGTTCTGGGTCGGGATAACCTAGCATGCAGTCGTCCAGACCAATCATATGTACCTTATGTCCTGCAATAGTTAGGGTTGCGTGGTCATTTTGCAGCACGGTAAAGCCAGCCTCTGTCATGATTTTTGGGTAATCCCACTGCCCCATGGCGCCTAAGTCATGGTTGCCAAATACGGCGAATTTTCCATATGTTGCTTGGGTTTTGCTAAGTGCTGTGACGATGGCAGCACGGTGTGCTTCACCTTCAGGGTTATCTTTGATATAGTCTTGATAATTGTCGATTAAATCCCCTAAGAAAATAAGAATGTCATAGTTTTGCTCATTGATTTTTGCTGCTACTTTTTCCAGTTGTTCTGGGGTGTAGTAAAAGCCTAGATGGGTATCGGAAAAGACGCCAACCTTTAGTCCGGATAAATCTTGTGCAGTTGGCGGTAGTGAAAGAGTCGTTTCCTGGGTAATAAGGAGCTTGGGTTCTATATATCTGCCATAGAGATAAGCACTCGCGAGCAACAGACCACATAGGATAAATATATGAAAAAATAATCTTCTTCTTAATCGTTTAAATAACATGACAACCTCTATTGTTTTCAAATATCTTGCCTGAATTGATTTTTTTATTTAGGGAAAAGGATAACTGTATATAAGTATATGGTGTTTTGACTAAAATAGGAAGAAAAAAGTTTCTCAAAATAATCATATTTTTCTATTTATTTTTTTCAATTTTTTTGCAGGCTTTTCTTCCGAGGGGGAGCGGGCGCATAGGCAAGATATTTGTAAGTAGGAATGTTTGACTTAAGAAGCAGGTAGGGAGGTGGGCTTTCATGATGAAGCAAAAGATTGCAGATAGATATTTATGGGGGATTGTTTTAGGTTGTTTTTTATATGGCATCAGCTTTCTTTTTTTGTTTTCTAGAGGGGCGTCTTTATGGGGGCGCTTGGCTAGCGGCTTTTTAGGTGTGGGGGCTATTACGCTGCTACCGGTGTTTTATGGTCTTTGCCTGCAGCGTCTTGCATCCTTTGATGGTGTGTCGTTAGGGGAACCTCTTTTATACAGCTTTTGTCTGATAGGGGGCTTTACGCTGTTTTCTTTGCCTTTGTGGTGTCTCTTTGCTGCTGAAGGAAGTGCTTTTTTTATTGGTTATACCTTGCTGGTTGTGTTATTGTTTCATGCCGTGCTTTGGTATGCATGTTTTATGATGGGGGCAAAAAGATAAAAGGGGGAAAGGATGACGGCTCCTCTCTTTTATGCTACAATAAAAATAAAGAAAAACACTGTTGTTGGGTTTTATCTTTTAAGCAAGAAAAGAGAGAAAAGGAAGAAATCAGATGTCTGTTGATTGGCAAGAAGCCGTATTATTTCGTTTGGTACGATTAGACGAGCAAATCGGCTATGATGTAGAATTATTGCAAGAACAAGCAACTCTTGCTCAGTATTTAGCGGGGCTAAACGCTTTGCAGGAGGCTTATTTTGACCAATGTTATGGCTGTGATGGCTGCTGCTGGGAGCGGGCGCCTTTGAATGGGATTGATATTCTTCGCTATGTAAAAGCTATGTGGCCAGAAGAAGCAGAAAAAACACCTTATGGCTTTTTCCTGAGAAACTATGCCCATGTGCATAATGCTGGCGGCGTTTTAGATATCTCCTTGAAACGAGGAACAGATGGTGCCTGTGTATTTTTGAATAAAGAAAAAAAGTGTTGTCATACCCATAAATGTCGTTCTCTTGTGTGTCAGAGTTATATCTGCATTCCGCAGACGGAGCGAGCGGAACTTTTGCGTCAGCAAATTGTTAATGCTGGCATTGATGACCTGGCAAGGCGCTTTTACTTGGAATGTGAAAAACAAGAAAAGCCGTTTTTTGTTCATAGTGGGGATGCTGGTGCTATTAATCTGGCTGACTACCCGGAAAATGGTTTTTCTGGAAAGACGGACTATGACCAAGTGTTGTTAAAAGATGTGATTACAGCTGATTTATTGTCGGCTTTGCAAGCACCTTGTGTAGAACAGGAACTAAAATAATTTTTTTATAAAATAAAAGGAAAATGAAAAGAGAAATCGATTGTGCGAAAACCAAAATAATTGGTGTAGGGCAATCGATTTTTTTGTTTCAGTAAAAAATATATTTACTTTTGTAGTAGTAGTTGTTGTTTCTTTTTCATCTTCTGGGGATAAAAAATTAATTTTGCCGCATACTAAGTTTGTAAAAAAATGAAAAAATTCTGTCGTAATTAGGAAAAGGAGGCATAAAACTGTGCGGCAATCAAAAAGAAAAATAGTATTTTACGGGCTTACCTTATGGCTGAGTGTATATCTCGGGCTGGCACAGCCTGCTTTTGCTTCTGATGCTGAATATAAAATTCCCTATCGGGTAAGAACGGGAGACACTTTCCAATCTATTGGCAGTCGTTATGGTGTTTCCTGGGAATTGGTAGCGGCGATGAATAATATTTCTGCGCCCTATGACTTAAAGCCGGGACAACAGATTTATATTCCCCGGGACCCGCAAACAGAAATCGTCGTGGCAAAAGGAGATACCTTGTGGGACCTTTCTCGGAAATATGGTGTAGATTTAGGCACATTGATGGTCTATAATGGTCTTTATGCTGGTGATGTCCTCAGTGTGGGACAAGTCCTTTATGTGCCGGATAGTGCCAGTGTGGGAGAACCGGTGATTACAGCTTCTGCACAAGTTGTCGCCAGCCGCAGTGCTGCTACTGTAAACTATCGTCCTGTTACTGCAAAAAAAACTACATCGAATGCGAGTAGTGTGGTTTCTGCCAATAAGGGCGGTTGGACCCTGCCTATTAAAGGTACGGTCACTTCTGAATATGGCAAACGAAAAAGCGGTAGTCATCATGGCATCGATTTAGCGGCGCCTAAGGGCACCACCATCAAGGCCGCAAAAGGCGGGACAGTGCTCCATAGCGGCTGGTATAATAGTATTTATGGTAATGCAGTAATTATCGACCACGGTAATGGCGAGAAGACCCTTTATGGTCACTGCAGCAAAACAACAGCCAAAGAAGGAACCACTGTTGCAGCAGGGGAAGCTATCGCAAAAGTAGGCTCCACTGGTCGTTCTACTGGTCCACATGTGCACTTTGAGATTTATATTGACGGCAAGACGGTAAACCCCAGAAATTATTTAAAGTTTTAGATTTATAAAAAAGCGGAAGATTGTTCTTGACAACTTCCGTTTTTTTTGAGGGGAAATTTGAAAATTAAGGAAGAATTGTAGTATACTATATTTATTATAATCGAACATAAAGCAACTGCTGCAAGGCAGCTTCTCTTTGTTTCTAATGATAATAATTTGCTGCTCAGAAAAGGGGACAGTGATATGATATCTTTACTTTTTGCTCAAGAAAACGGAGAACTTTTGGACTTTCCGGATTTACAAATGGTGGCTCGTCTGGGGGACGAGTTGGTTGTGCCAGAGGCGGACGAGCTTATCCCGCTGCCCGAGGGAGCTACTCTTACCATGGTGCCGGGGCGTTTTCCCATCGGCATCGATAAAAAGGGCAATCTGATGCCTCTAAAACACCATCCTTATCTGGAAAAACAAGAGCCTGTTTATGCGGTGGCAGCTCTTTTACCGCAGGGCTTTACGCGGACGCTCTTGCCTGCCATTGCTTCTGGTCATGGGGATAAACGGCTGCCTCTTCTTGGCTATACGGCGGTGGGTATAGATGAGAATGGCCAGTTTTGGATTGGGGCGAAACAGACCGACAGCTATGATTTGTGGCACCCTAAATTTTATAACACACCGGACCTGCCACAGCTAGTAGAAAAGAAATGCGCTCAATTTCCAGGGAACCGTTTAATTCAGCAGTTGGGCAAGTGTGCGCTGGAATATGGCTGCTTTACGGCGCAAAACATGTTTTATGAGCGGTGGGAGGCGGGGCTGCCTGTGTCCCCTCGCTGCAATGCGAACTGCCTAGGCTGCATCTCTTTGCAGCCGTCAGAATGCTGTCCCTCTCCGCAAAGCCGTATTGATTTTATTCCAGAGACAGGTGAAGTAGCGCTGCCGGCCATTGCGCACCTGGAAAAGGACCAAAACAATATTGTCAGCTTCGGTCAGGGCTGTGAAGGAGAACCATCTCTTTCTTATCCGTTAATTACTGCTGCTATCAAGGAAATCCGCAGCAAGGTGGGGCAGGGTACCATCAATATGAACACCAATTGCGGCTATACCAATGCAATTCGTCAGATTGTAGATGCAGGCATTGATACTATGCGTATCAGTCTTTTCAGTGCAGATAAAGACCACTATGCTGCTTATCATCAGCCTTGTGAGTATGGCTTGGATACGGTAAGGGAAAATGCTGAGTATGCTCACGCAAAAGGAGTGACTCTCTCTATGAACCTCCTGTGTTATCCGGGGTTTACAGATAGAGAAAGCGAAATCGAAAAAATTATTGATTTTGTCAGAGCCACTGGTATTTCTCTTATCCAAATGCGGAATTTGAATATTGACCCGGACATTATCAGTGAGAAATTTCCAGGCGATGCTGGACTGGGCGTCTTGCCCATGCTGGAAATTTTAAAGGACGAGCTGCCCGGCGTGGGTATTGGTAATTTTTCCCGGCCCAAAGAAAAATAGATGAAAATTTTGAAAATATGGTTTACAAGGCTTTTTCTCTGTGGTATAATACTCCAAGTCAGTAGTTTATGCAGCAAGCACGCTGCTAACGATAGAACGAGAATGGGAAATGAGGTGACACCATGAAAGAAGGTATTCATCCAAAATATGAAGAAGTAGAAGTAACCTGCTCTTGCGGGAATAAGTTCAAAACTTTTTCTACAAAAGACCATATTAAAGTGGAAGTTTGCTCTCAATGCCACCCCTTCTATACCGGCAGCAAACGCTTGTTGGTAGAACAAGGTGGTCAGATTGATAAATTCAAAAAGAAATATGGCATGCAATAAGCAATCAAAACAGAGTAGTTTTTCTACTCTGTTTTTTTATTGGGTGACAGATTATCAGACTATTCTCAGAAAAACAGGGTAAACTGAGATTGATAATATGATGAAAAAGATATTTCTTATTCTGCTCCTTGCTGAAAGAAGCGTAAGAGAGTATAATAGAAATATTAGCGAGGTGATATGATGAATTATGGCGGGCAGGCAGTCATCGAAGGTGTGATGATGCAGGGACCGGAAGGCAATGCCATCGCTGTGCGGACTGCTGACGGGAATATAAAAACCAAAGTAACTAGGAGAAAGCCATGGCGGGAGAAAAATCGGTTTCTGAGTTTGCCTATTATCCGTGGCTGTGTGACGCTGGTTGACTCTATGGTCAATGGCATTTCTATCCTTACCTGGTCTGCAGCGCAAGCTGGTGAAGGCGAAGATGAAAAGCTGACGAAAAAAGATATTGCTTTTGCTCTTATTTTTGCAGCGCTGTTTTCCATTGGGCTCTTTATCGTCATTCCTGTTTTTGCCGCTTCTTTTTCTGTGGATAAAGTAGGCTCTTTTGGCAGAAGCTTTTTAGAAGGAATTTTGCGTATCGCTATTTTTCTCGGCTATGTGGTAATCGTAGGACAGATGTCTGATATGAAGCGGCTCTTTGGTTATCATGGCGCGGAGCATAAGACCATCGCTGCCTATGAAGCAGGTGTGGAACTAACCCCAGAAAACGCCAAGAAATATTCTCGTATCCACCCACGGTGCGGCACTAGCTTTATTTTTATGACAATGATATTGATGATTATCGTTTTTTCTTTTGTGGGGCAGACCACGCCGGTGAAACGGATTTTCATTAAAATCCTTTGTATGCCGCTGGTAGCGGGGATTTCTTTTGAAGTGTTCCGCTTGCCGTTGAAATTCCCCAATAGCATCCTTGTTAAAGCTCTAGTGGCGCCTGGGCTATGGACCCAGCGACTGACGACCAAAGAACCTACTGCCGACCAACTGGAAGTGGCTATTGCAGCGCTCACTGCTGTTCCGGGCTTTATGCCTTCTTTTGTACCAGAAGCAAAAGAGGTGCCAGCTGTGACAGAGACGATTTCAGAAAAGGAGAATACACCTGTGCAAACAACTGTAAATCCTAGCTTGCAGCATTTGTAGCGGCGTCTTTTTATCATTAGAAATTCATTTTTTATGGGTGTTTGTCATCCTGGACGTTGGTGAAGGATCTGAAAAGATGCTTCCGTTTCTTACGTTCCTCAGAATGACAGCATGATTTGAGATTAAAAAAGAAACGAGGATAAAAAGATGATTGAAAAATTAGCTGCTTTAGAAGAAAAGTATGATACCCTGACGGACCTGATTGCCCAGCCTGATGTCATTGCCGACCAGGAAGCTTGGACCAAGCATATGAAAGCCCATGCCGAACTGGAAGAGGTGGTATCTACTTATCGTGAATATAAAAAATGTGTAGCGGGCATTGCTGATGCCAAGCTGATGATAGAAGATAAATCTGACCCGGAAATGGCCGAAATGGCTCAGTTAGAATTAGACGAATTACTGCCATTAAAAGAGGAATTGGAGCGGAAACTTAACATCTTGTTGCTGCCGAAAGACCCTAACGATGATAAAAATGTGCTCCTGGAAATCCGTGCCGGTACCGGTGGTGATGAAGCCGGGCTTTTTGGCGGAGACTTGATGAAAATGTATATGCGCTATGCTGATAAAAACGGTTGGCGGACAGAAATGATGGAGTCTAATATTACAGACCTGGGCGGGGTGAAAGAAGCTGTTATCCTCATCGAAGGCCAGGGAGTATATAGTCGCCTGAAATTTGAAAGCGGCGTACACCGGGTACAACGGGTACCGGCTACTGAGTCCAGCGGCCGTATCCATACCTCTGCAGCAACGGTGGCAGTGCTTCCAGAAGCAGAAGAAGTAGAGGTGGAAATCAACCCTAATGATGTGCGCATTGATGTTTTTTGCGCTTCTGGGCCGGGGGGACAATGTGTAAACACCACCCAATCTGCGGTGCGGGTGACACACCTGCCTACGGGTATTGTTGTGTCTTGCCAGGATGAAAAATCTCAACACAAAAACAAAGACAAAGCTATGCGGGTATTGCGGGCTCGCGTCTTAGAAAAAATGCAGGCAGAAGCTGCAGGGGAACAGGCCAGCACCAGAAAAAGCATGGTGGGTAGCGGTGACCGTTCGGAGCGTATCCGCACTTACAATTTCCCACAAGGTCGGGTAACAGACCATCGTATCGGGCTTACCCTCCATAAATTAGAATGGATCTTACAAGGGGATTTAGATGAGCTTATTGACGCGCTGATTACCACCGACCAGGCAGAACGATTAAAATCTATGGATAACTAAGAAATAGCTTATCAGGTAGATCGTATATGAAAATAAAAGAAATCTGGCAGCAGCAGGCTTCCACCTTAGCAGCTGCGTTAATAGAAGAAAATCAAGAAGCCAAAGCAGCCGAAGCAGAGGAGATCTGTCGGTTGCTTTTGGCTTTCGTCTTACATTGTGAACCGAAAGAATTACGGCTGCGGCAGGAAGAGGAATTAACTGCAGCAGCAGAAACAGAATTTCTTGTCTTGTGCGGAAGGGCTGCAGCTGGGTACCCGGTGCAATATCTAACAGGGGAACAAGAGTTTATGGGTCTTTCTTTTTTCGTCGGGGAGGGCGTGCTAATCCCTCGCTGGGAGACAGAACTTCTAGTGGAAAAAGCCTTGACGCTCTTGCCCAAGAAATCACCAGTAACTATTGCTGATATTTGTACTGGAAGCGGTGCCATCGGGGTGAGTCTATGCCACTACTTGCCGTTGTGTCATTGTTTTGCTGTGGATATTAGCGAGGCTGCCCTTGCCTATGCTGGCAAAAACAGCAGGAGAAGCCAGGTCGGGGAGAGAATGACTTTCTTACAAGGAGATTTACTGGCGCCGCTACAAGTGCTGCAGCAGCAGAATAGCGGCTTTGCTTTGGACATGATACTCTCTAACCCGCCTTATGTAACAGCTGCGGAAATGGCAAATCTGCCGGAAAATGTGCGCTATGAACCTTCGCTTGCTTTATATGGCGGTGAAGATGGGTTGTATTTTTATCGGCGTTTGGCATCGGAGGGGCCTGCTCTGCTCAAGGATGAAGGCTGGCTTTGCGTCGAGTGTGGTTATACCCAGGGAGAGGCCATCAAAAAGTTGTGGCAGTTGGGTGGTTTGCAAAGTGTAGAAATTTGTCGGGATTATGCAGGTAAAGATCGTATGGTTATCGGGCAAAAAATAGGAAGTAATAGGCAGGGAATAAAATAAAATGGAAACAAAATTTTGGAGATTGGACCGGGAGCACCCGGACCAAGAAAAGATAAAAGCAGCGGCAGATTTTATCCGGAGTGGAGAAACGGTTGCTTTTCCCACGGAGACCGTCTATGGCTTAGGGGCTAATGCCTTAGATGACCAAGCTGTAAAAAAAATCTTTGCTGCCAAAGGCAGGCCTAGTGATAATCCACTTATCGTTCATGTGGCAAGTATTGCACAGGCAGAAGCAGTGGCAGAGGTAACGCCTCTTGCTCGTAAGCTGATGGCGGCTTTTTGGCCGGGTCCGCTATCTCTCGTCTTACCGAAAAAAGCAGGGGTAGCTCCTAGTGTGACGGCAGGACAAGCTACCGTTGCAGTGCGGATGCCTAACCATCCAGTGGCGTTGGCGTTGATTAAAGCGGCAGGAGTGCCTATCGCGGCTCCTAGTGCTAATCTCTCTGGGAAGCCTAGCCCGACAACGGCAGACCATGTGTATCATGACCTAAAGGGGAGAGTACCCTGTATCCTAGGAGCGGAAGATACCAAAGTAGGCGTGGAGTCTACGGTGGTACAAGTGGCCCAACAGCCTTGTGTGCTATTGCGGCCAGGGGCTATCACCCAAGAGCAGCTGGAGGCGTATTGTGGGAAAGTCCTCTTACCCAATAAACAGCAAATGGAAATTCCCCAGGCGCCTGGCATGAAGTATACCCATTATGCGCCAGAGGGAAAAGTTTACTTAGTGAAGAATAAACAAGAATTACAAGAAGCCTATGCTCATTGGCAGGGACAAGGGAAAAAGGTTGTTTTGTTAATCCCTAAGCAGTGGCAGGGTATTCTTCCTGCTATTCCTGAAGAACAAGTGTTTTTATTGGGGAGTCAAGAGGATTTAAGAGAAATTGCAGCGGCGATATTTAAGGGGTTGCGCTATTGTGATGATATAGGCGCGGAAATCGTCTTGGCTGCTTCCTTTGGCTTAGAAGGGATTGGCGCGGCTATCATGAATAGGCTGGGCAAAGCAGCGCAGAAGGAGGACTGGAACCGTGGAAAAACAGAATAATCAACCAGTACCAGAACAGATAACAGAACATACAGAAGAAGTAAATTGCCAGGAAACACCAGAAAAGACTTATCAAAAAGAAGTGGGAAAAGTCAATCTCCTAGTAAACTATGCAGAGGACGCTATCCGCATCTTGTTTGTCTGCACTGGGAATACCTGTCGTAGTCCCATGGCAGAGGCGATCATGAAACATATGATCCAAAAAGACGGCAGAGAGCAAGATTTCGAAGTGCTTTCTGCAGGGCTCATGGCTCAAGCGGGCGCGGAAGCCTCCTCTCTTGCTTGGCAGACCATGTCTGAGATGGGACTGGACCTAAGCTGGCACCGGGCAAGACAGCTAAATAGCTATATGGTTCGTGACGCACAGTTGATTTTTACCATGACGCGGGCTCATAAGGAAATGCTTAGCTATCAGTACCCTGAGTCTAGTGGGAAAATCTGGTTGATTACGGAATATGCAGAAGCGATTAAAAATGGTGCTTTTGATAAACAATTGCAAAAAACAGCAGATGGGGAAGATAAGACGGCGGCAGCAGCGGAAAGGCAAGAAGCGTCTACTCCTGCTCCGGAAATCTTTGACCCCTATGGCTATGATATCGAGACTTATCGGCAGTGTGCTTATCAACTACAGGAAAACCTGACCATGATTTGGGATTTTTTCAAAGGGGCAAGAAAAGAATAACAGTATGTGCGTTAAAAAATTTTGTATTTTTCCAGTATTTTCTGAGGAGGGACTATGTTTTTTTCTCAGATTATGGTAAAATAGAAAAAATATGAAACTGATATAAGGAGGGGCTGCTGTGAAAATCGTATTAGGTTCTGACCATGCCGGTTTCTCATTAAAAGAAACCATTAAGGAGCATTTATCATCACAAGGCTTAGATGTTATAGACTGCGGTACTGACAGCGAAGAAAGTGTGGACTATCCAGATTTCGCTGAAAAAGTAGGGCGTACCATTTGTGACGGTATTTGTGAAAAAGGTATTCTTGTTTGCGGCACGGGCATTGGTATCTCTATTGCTGCTAATAAATTGCCGGGCATCCGTGCAGCGGTGTGTCATGATGTATTTACGGCACAGGCTTCACGGGAACACAACGACGCGAATATTCTGGCAATGGGCGCAAGGGTGCTCTCGCCTTCACTAGCGCTGGAGATGGTCGATACTTGGCTTGCAACACCGTTTTCAGGCGGCCGCCATCAAAGACGCATAGATAAAATCTCTGCATTAGAAAAATAGAAATAAGAAAAGTGAAAAATCTCATAAAGGGAAAGGTTGATTAATTATGTTAGAATGGAAATATTTAGGTACTGTTGACCCAGAAGTAGCGGAAATCATCCGCAAAGAAGATGGCAGACAACAAGGAAATATCGAGCTGATTGCTTCGGAAAACTTCACTAGCCTTGCTGTCATGGAAGCGCAAGGTTCTATTTTGACCAATAAATATGCAGAAGGGTACCCAGGTAAGAAATATTATGGTGGCTGTGAATTTATCGATATGGTAGAAAATTTAGCTATTGACCGGGCAAAGAAATTATTCGGCGCAGACCATGCCAATGTGCAGCCTCACTCTGGTGCTCAGGCAAATACCGCTGTATACTTTGCCCTCTTAGAACCAGGGGACACTGTCATGGGTATGAGTTTGGACCACGGCGGTCACTTGACCCATGGTAGCCCGGTAAATCTTTCTGGGAAATATTTTAACTTCGTATCCTATGGGGTAGAAGCAGATACAGAAGTATTAGACTATAATCATGTACGGGAAATCGCAAAAGAATGCAAACCAAAAATGATTGTAGCTGGTGGCAGCGCTTATCCTAGAACCCTTGATTTTAAGGCTTTGCGGGAAATCGCTGATGAAGTAGGGGCATACCTCATGGTAGATATGGCTCACATTGCTGGCATTGTGGCAGCAGGTCTTCACCCAAATCCTGTAGAATATGCTGATATCGTTACCACCACTACCCACAAGACATTGAGAGGGCCGCGGGGCGGTTTAATCCTCTGTAAAGAAGAATATGCTAAAGCCATCGACAAGGCTGTATTCCCTGGCATCCAGGGGGGACCGCTGATGCATGTTATTGCAGCAAAAGCTGTGGCTTTAAAAGAAGCTATGGACCCAAGTTTTGTGGATTATCAAAAACAAGTGATTGCCAATGCTAAAGCTATGGCTAAAGGCTTGCAGGAAAAAGGCTTCCGTATCGTCTCCGGTGGTACTGATACCCACAAAATGTTGGTGGACTTGAGAAGCAAAAATATTACCGGGAAAGAAGCAGAAAAGGCTTTGGATGAAGTAAGAATTACTTGCAACAAAAATACCATTCCTTTTGACCCGCAAAGTCCGTTTATCACCAGCGGCATTCGCCTAGGAACGCCTGCTATCACTACCCGCGGTATGAAGGAAGACGCTGTGGCTAAAATCGTCGAAGCCATCGACTTGACTCTATCTAACATGAATGACGAAGCAAAATGGGAACAGGCCAGAACCATTGTGAAAGAATTGACCGAAAAATATCCCTTGTATTAATAAGAAAAATTCATTATCATATAACCAAGAGAACAGCTATCTCTACTTGCGTACCCGCAGGTGGAGATAGTCTTGTATATGGGATAGGGAAGTGATATGTTATGCGGCAAACCTGGGATGAATATTTTATGAATATTGCACACCAAGTAGCGACCCGGTCTACTTGTCTCAGACGGCAGGTGGGGGCGGTGGCTGTCAGTCGGGATAATCGCATTTTAGGTACTGGATATAATGGATCTTTACCGGGGACGCCTCATTGTGATGTAGTTGGGTGCTTGAGAGATGCTTTGGGGGTGCCCTCGGGACAGCGACAAGAGATATGCCGTGCCCAGCATGCAGAGGCTAATGTCTGCAACTTCGCTGCTCGTCATGGGGTAGCCCTAGAAGGCGCCACCATGTATGTGACGGCTCAGCCTTGTACCACTTGTGTGAAGGCCATGGCGACGACAGGTATCCGTCGGGTTATCTTTGACAGTGAATATCCTGATGAGCTAGCCTGTCAGCTGGCAAAGGAAGCGGGGATGGAACTGATTAGCTTCGGTGAGATGATGGTGCAGGCAGAAAAAGAGAAGGAAAACAGTGAGGAATAAGAAAAATTATGGCATATAAAGTATTGAGTATTTTTGGTACGCGGCCAGAAGCTATCAAAATGGCGCCTTTGGTGAAGGCGCTGGAAGAAGATGCGCGGTTTGAGAGCAAAGTGTTGGTAACGGCGCAGCATCGGGAAATGCTGGACCAGATTTTAGCTTGTTTTCACATTCAGCCCGATTATGATTTGAATATGATGGAGCCGGGGCAGACCCTCTCCGGCATGACGGCCAAGGCCTTAAAAGGCATTGAAGAAGTGCTGAAGGTGGACAGGCCTGATATCGTACTGGTTCATGGGGATACGACTACTACTTTTGTCGGGTCTCTGGCTGCCTTTTATCAGCAGGTAAAGTGTGGGCATATTGAAGCGGGCTTGCGGACGGACTGCAAATATGCGCCTTTTCCAGAGGAGATGAACCGTCGCCTGACCGGGGTATTGGCCGATTATCATTTTGCGCCTACTATGACGGCAAGAGAACACTTGCTGCGGGAAAATATTTCTAATGATAACATCGTGGTAACGGGAAACACGGTTATAGACGCGCTTCTCAGTGTAGTGGATCAAGAGGTGGATTTGGCGGCATTAGGATTAGGTGATGTGGATTGGGGGAAAAAAGTTATCCTGATGACTTGTCATCGCCGGGAAAACTGGGGTGCTCCCATGGAAGAAATCTTTGCAGCTGTGGCCCAGGTGGTAAAGGAAAATCCTGATACGGAAGTCATCCTGCCTTGTCATAAAAATCCTTTGGTACGGGAAATCGCCTATCGTCATTTACAGGGGGTAGCTGGGGTGCACTTAGTGGAGCCTCTTGATTATCTGCCTTTTGCCAAAGTCATGTCCCAGTGTTATCTGGTGCTGACAGACTCTGGCGGACTCCAAGAAGAAGCACCCGCTCTGGGAAAACCAGTATTGGTGCTCCGGGATGTGACGGAGCGACCGGAAGCTATCGCTGCTGGCACAGCAAAGCTTGCCGGGACGAAAAGAGAAGAAGTACGAACCATGGTAAACCAGCTATTGCGAGATAAAACTGCCTATGAGAAAATGGCTCATGCGGCAAATCCTTATGGGGATGGTACCGCTTCTCGTCGTACCTTAGAGGCGCTATATGCTTTCTTGAATAGAGGTAATCAATAAAAATGAACGGATAGACTGCTAAAGCGGGAACTTTTTTCTTGGGTTAGCGGTCTATTATTTATCCGGAGAAAATGATAGATATGAGATAAAGGAGAGAGCAGTTATGAAAAAATATCCTTTACTGGCACTGGCGCTAGCTGGTGCAATGTTTGCAGCGGGCTGTGGGAATGGGGAAGAAGTGATAAAGCAGCCTGATAACCAGGGTGAAAGTCGAGAAGTGCTGAGTCAAACAGTGAATGATTGGACCAAGCCTATTGGTATTTATGCCAATGCGTTGAACTTTTTATATCATCAAGACGAAGGGTTAAATGACGGCATCGAAATGGTGGCTTTTGATTTTAGCCACTGTGAGAACTTAACTGCGGAAGAAAAAACAATGCTAATGGAATATCTGGCAGGAGAATGGGGCGTTCCCTACATGGAAAGCGACTATGAACAATTAAAAAAGGATAAATATATCCAGGTAGATGAGAACGGCTTTGCTAGCTTTGAGAAAGGAATTTTGGTATCTCTGGATGCAAAAGGTACGCTCGAGGACGCTGCAAAGGGAGAGGCGTTCCTATTTACTGTGCAGAAATATAGAACCAGTCTAGGTGCTTATTGGTTGGTGGATTGTTCTGCCCAATTTGACGGCAATGAATGGTCCTATAAAATAGGCAGTCAGGCTATCTCATAATTTGTTGACAGCAGCAGTGTAACACCTACTACTCCTTACCCGGGATAAGACGGTAAGTAAGTAGTAGGTGTTTTTTTTATAGATGAAATGTGGGACAGGCGACAGAAAAAAAGCGATTTGGTTTGACGGTAAGGCCTGGTCTGTAGGAAGTAAAATTGATTTTCTGAATTAAAAGGGCAGTACGCGTATATTTCTCGGTTCCTTTGGGAAAAAATAGAAAAAAGCCAAGAGAAAACGAGGAATTTACTATGGCACAAAAAAGGAACCTATTGTATCTAATGTTAATCAGTTTATTATGCTGTTTTTTGGTGGTGGGGGTTGCTGGTTGCGGCATAAGTGATGAGGTCTCTGCAGACCAATCCTTAGGGCCTTTGGAAACTGCTTTTGCTGCTGGCGGTGGGGAGTTTGCCAAATGGTATTTAGCCGGTTGGGGTAATCTTTCGCAAGCTGAATTAACAATAGATGAGTTAGCTGTGTTGGGAAAAGAAGTTTGTAAAGGGCTGGGAATAGAGATTACGGGGAATACCAGTCAGCAAACGGGGAATAGCACGACAATCTTATATACGGGAATAAAGGGAGCAAATCAATATGAAGTTCTTTTGCAACAGCTGCCTACAGAAACTTATCTAATCGTAAATATCGACTCCTCTAGTGGTGAAGGAGAAATGGGAAAAGAAGAAAACCTGTTGCGGGAAGTTCTCCTAACCTATACGGCAGAACCTGATATTAGCGCTATGATAAAAGGATATCTGCCAGGAAAATATACAGAACGTAAAGGCAAGAAAATCCTCACAAAAATGATAGAGGGGGCAAGTGGTATTGTAGTAGAGCGAACTATCGAAAGCGGCTATATGAGCTTTACGGGATTTACGGAGCGAGTAGAAAAGAGCGTCTTGGTGGGGGTGCAGAAGGTGAATTTGCAGTGTGCGCTTTCTTATGATGAAATCCAGGGAAAAACGCTGGTACTGCTTGCCACACCGCTGATATTTGCAGAATATTAAAGGATATGGCAGTAAACGCTACAGGAATATAACAAAAATAAATAAAGTTCTTCTCTTTTGATAAAATAATATTTAAAAGAAACCGTAAGAAACTATAAGAAGATACTGCACAAAGAGAAAAAATTTGTTATAATAGTGATAATAGGCATCATGTATGACAAAATATCTCTCATGTGGTATCTTTTTCCTGGTTTTTGGGAAAGGAGATTTCCAAAAAATGTGGAATTATTTCCAGATATGTTTCTTGGGGAGGAACTATTTTGAAGCGAATTGTCATAGAAGGCGGTACGCCTTTACGGGGGATTGTTCACACCAGCGGTGCAAAAAATGCAGTGTTGCCCATTATTGCAGCATCTCTTTTAGCTGAGGGCGAGTTTACTATTTATGATACACCTTGGCTTGCAGATGTGGAAACCATGTGTGAATTATTAGACTCTCTTGGGGTTGCTAGTGATTTTCAGGATAATATCTTACGCATTGATACGACGAATTTACAAAAGACAGAAGCGCATTATGACTGTGTGCGGAAAATGCGGGCCTCTTTTTTAGTTATGGGGCCGCTGCTTGCGAAATATGGCCATGCAAAGATTTCTTTGCCTGGGGGCTGTGCCATTGGTTCCCGTCCCATTGATTTGCATTTAAAAGGCTTTGAGGCGTTGGGTGCTAATGTAACATTTGGTGATGGCTATATTGTGGCCCAAGCGGCAAAGCTGAAAGGTAATAAAATTTATTTAGACTTTCCTAGTGTAGGTGCTACAGAAAATATTATGATGGCGGCGGCTCTTGCCGAGGGGCATACAGTTATTGAAAATGCAGCGGAGGAACCGGAAATCGTTGATTTGTCTAATTTCTTAAATGCTATGGGCGCAAAAATCAAAGGTGCTGGTACCAGTGTTATCCGTATTGAAGGGGTAGCGCATTTGGCTGCTATCCGGCATACGGTCATTCCTGACCGTATTGAAGCTGGCAGCTTTATGGTCGCAGCTGCTATTACCAAAAGCGATGTGCTGATTACCAATATCATTGACGAACACTTGAAATCTGTGGCTGCAAAACTACAGGACGCCGGTGTCAATGTAGATATTAGCTATGATGGTGTGCGTATCCAGGGCACCGGGGAAATCTATCCGGTAGACTTGAAGACTTTGCCTTATCCTGGCTTTCCCACAGATATGCAGGCACAATTTATGGCGCTATTGACTCTTGCTCGCGGTACCAGCATTGTGACAGAAACAGTCTTTGAAAATCGCTTTATGCATGTGCCGGAACTCAGGAAGATGGGTGCTGATATTCGCATCGAGGATAGAAGTGCTGTCATCTCCGGTGTGGACAAACTTCAGGGTGCTGATGTGCGCTCTACAGACCTTCGCGCTGGGGCTGCCCTTGTTATTGCAGGCCTTGCTGCAGAAGGTATTACTAGGGTCAGCCATATTCATCATATTCTACGGGGGTATGAAAACTTCTGTGAAAAACTGATGGCCCTAGGTGCCAAAGTAAAAATGGTGGATGAGCCATAAACATAACAGTGAGCTTCTTTGTCATAGCTTTCCTCAGAATGACAGCAAAGTATACATGAAACCAATCCCTACTGCATATAGATGGAGTATCTATATCAGGGGGATTTTTTTATGTCTATCAAAGGTTTATATTCTTCCCATTGCTATGACCGTAATGACAAGAGAGGAAAATATTTTTCCTTTTTGAAGGGAGGGGTTTTGCTACTGCTTTTTGTTTTTGCTTTACCCCTTTATCTAGTTTTGACCAGAGGAGCGACGCTACCTGAGCCGATTGTCTTCACCGAAAATCTGGAAATACCTGTGCTGATTACTGCAGAAAATAAAGTGGTAAACATGTCTTTAGAAGAGTATTGTGTGGGAGTTCTGGCGGGGGAAATGCCGGCAAGCTTTGAACCGGAGGCATTAAAAGCCCAGGCTATGGCAGCTCGTACTTTTACGGTGCGGCAATATCTGGCTATGGGCAAGCACGACGGCAAAGCTGCTGTCTGCACCGATTACCACTGTTGTCAGGCTTGGCAGAGTGATGCAGCGCTTCGAGAGAAGTGGGGTGGTGCTTATGAAGTAAACTTAGCCAAAATCCGTCGGGCTGTGGCAGATACAGAAGGGCAGATTATCACCTATGAAGGGGAACCTATTAGCGCGGTCTATCATTCTACTTGTGGGGATAAGACAGAAAATGCTGGGGATTATTGGCAGAGCGATGTGCCGTACTTAAAAAGCGTGGCTTGTGGGTATGACGGCGACGCGCCAAAGCTTCATACAGAGGCTTTTTTCTCCTATGAGGACTTAGCTCAGCGGTTGGGCGTAAAAGAGGAAGCAGTGGCGGCGATGGCGCCTATTGCTTACAGTGATAGTGGCCGGGTAAAAGAGGTTGCTTTGGGGGCGCAGCATATGAGTGGTGTGGATTTGCGGGAGCAATTACAGTTGGCGTCTACTAACTTTTCTATCGAAAAAAAGGAAGGCGGTATTGCCTTCCAGGTGCAGGGCTATGGACATGGGGTAGGGTTGTGTCAATATGGCGCCAATGGCATGGCAAAAGCAGGCTTTACTGGAGAGGAAATCGTGAAACGGTATTATACAGGGGTGGATATCCAAAATATTTATACCCAGGAAAAATAATTAATTTGGGGTGCCGCTGAGCTGGCTATAGATAGTAATGGCATCTGAGATATGTAGGTTTTCTGTTTTTGGGTCTCCTGCCGCACCGGCTGTGACCAGGATATATTCTTTGCCATTAATCTTGGCAAGGCTCGCTAGGCACTGGCCGGCCTCTGTGGTATAACCAGTCTTCCCGCCGATGATATCGCCGCCAGGGATGACGATGCCATCTAGATAGGTAAACATGGTGCTGCTGATAGCAACGCCATCTGGATGTTCGGTAGTGGCGTGGCTGGTATAATTCTTTGTGGTAAAGGCTTTGTAGAAAGTCTTGTTTTCTAAGGCATAACTTAATAAAATCGCCATATCCTCTGTGGTGGAATAATGGGCAGTGTCATGAAGACCAATGGTATTGGTAAAATGGGTATTTTTCATGCCGATTTTCTTTGCTTTTTTATTCATCAGCTCAACGAAGTCTTTTTCGCTGCTGCTAATATCTGTGGCAAAAGCCAGGCAGCATTCTGCGCCGGAGGGCAGCAGGATGCCATACAGCAAATCGTCTTTGCGGACTTTTTCACCAGGGGAGAAGCCGGCAATAGAGGCATGGTTAATATAAAGAGGGGTAAACATTTCTTCGGTAAGGGAAATGGTTTCTTTGAAATTTTTCGTCTCTTCAATGGCAACGATTGCGGTCATCATCTTGGTAAGGGAAGCGGGATAAATCTGCTGGGTGCTATTTTTCTCTGCTAAGACCGTATGTTTATCCATATCTATCAAAATAGCATAAGGGCTATGGACCCCCTCTAAGCTAATGGAGAGATTGGGTTTGCTACTGAAAGAAGGTTTGGCGGTGGTTACCACATCGTCCCCATTTTTAATATGAATGAGAGATGGCCAGGAAAAGGAAAATTCTCCGCTAAAAAGATGGGTAACCAATGGCTTGCCATAGAAAAATGCTGCTGCTATGAGGCAAAAAAGCACCATGACGGGGAATATGCGTAATTGTCTTCTTGGTCTTCTTCTTTGTGGTGTCATCTAGGGGGGTACCTGCCTTTCTGTTTTGTTATAAAGGGAGCGTCACGGTGAAGGTAGTTTTTTCATCTGCACTGGTGGCGGTAATCTCGCCGCCATGGAGAGTGACGATTTCTTTGGCAATAGCAAGGCCTAAGCCTGCGCCGCCTGTATTGGTTGTTCTTGCTTCGTCTAAGCGGAAGAACTTTTCAAAAATCATGTCTAGCTTGTGTTCAGGGATGGTTTTCCCTTGATTGGAGAAAGTGACGGTTACACTTGCCTCATCGCATACAGCGGTAATATGGATGACCGTATCGGGATAGCTATAGGAAATAGCATTTTTAAATAAATTCTGGAAAACCCGAGCCAGCTTAATGGAGTCCCCAGTTATCATAATATTTTCTGCGGTGTCTAATTGGGCTGTATTGCCGTGGGCTTGAAGAATAGGATAAAATTCATCGGTCATTTGCATCAGCATATAAGAAAGGTCGATGGACTCTTTCTCCAGATAAATCTGTTGTAAATTATATCGCGTAATGTCGAAAAATTCATTAATTAATTTTTCCAGCCGCAAAGATTTTTCTAAAGTGATTTTGGTATATTTTTGTTTCTGGGCGTCGGGCATATCAGATGCCTCATCTAACAAGCTGAGATAGCCAATGATAGAGGTAAGCGGCGTTTTCAGGTCATGGGCCAGATAAGTAATCAGGTCGTTTTTCCGGGCGGCTTCTTCTTTTAAGATTTGTTCATTACGCAGCATTTGAGATTTGATTTCTACCATTTGGGTAGAGATTTCGCTGTATTCTGGAGGGAAAATATCGGTAGCTTCTTTGTTTTCTGCCATATAGTTTCGCATCATGGTGCTGATTTCACTGATGGCATTTTGCGTATGGCGGCGACTGTGGGTTGCTGTCACATAGAGGATGATGGCGAGACTAACAAAGACAACGCCAATGAACAGCTGTAAAAACAGCGTCTTAATGGCGGGCCAGTTGGGGCGCTGTACCCACATTTCCCTGCCGGAGGTGGGATTGGTGGAGTTGTATTCAAGGATATAATGCTTGTTAAACCAATCTAAGAAAACACCATTAAAGGTATTATCTACCAGGGCATAGAGAATGAGACAGAGGAAATAGGCTGTTAGGAAAATAAGAAGAATGCGCAGAATGGGTTGTAATCGAATATTGATTTTAGCCTTCAATTTTATAGCCTACCCCCCAAACAGTTTTGATATATTTTGGTTGATCAAAAGAGTCGCCCATTTTTTCCCGCAAATGGCGGATATGGACGGTGATAGTGTTGTTCTGCTTAGAGAAATATTCTTCTCCCCAAATGCCGTGGAACAGCTCTTCGGCGCTGACTACTTTTCCTTTGTTTTGCAGGAGAATGCGTAAAATAGAAAACTCTGTAGGTGTGAGATTAAGGGGTTTTTCATTGACGGTACATTCATGGGTTTTGATATTCAGCACCAATCCTCTATGGATGATAAAATCCTCTTCTGTATCTGCACCTACATTATAGCGTTTATACCGTCTCAGTTGGGCTTTCACTCTGGCGACTAGCTCCAGGGGAAGAAAGGGTTTGGTCATGTAGTCGTCGGCGCCTAAGGTAAGGCCGGTGATTTTGTCTATTTCTTCTCCTTTGGCTGTCAGCATGATGACGGGATAATTATGGTGTTCTCGAATGATTTTGCAAATTTCAAAACCATTTTTATCAGGAAGCATTACATCTAAGATAGCTAAGTCCAGCTTTTCCCTGGAGATACAATCCAGAGCGTCGGCAGCATTATAAAATTTAAAAACAGTGAAGTTTTCATTTTCTAAGTATAAAGAGACCAGGTCGGCGATTTCTCGTTCATCGTCAACGATTAAGATTTTCTCACTCGCGGCAGACTCCTCCTATCCTCTTCTATCTTAGCAAATTTATTGTATCAGATTTTTTACTTTTTTATCGATAAAAAATTAAGATTTTCTTAATGATGCTTATTTTCTAAAGTTTCTTTACTTTTGTAGCAAGTGGCAAAGAGTAGGTATTTAGGTATATTTTTTCTCCTTTGGGGCAATATTAGCCATATGGAGGTGGAATGTTTATGAGTGAGAAGATGAATGATTTTTGGGAAAATAAACCCAATAAAAACCGTTGGTGGGTATATGGATTGGTCATTGCGTTAGGTCTTTCTGTAGGTGTGTGGCAGGGTGTAGCAGAGAAAACACCGGCAGAAGAGAATGTTAATCCATCTTCCCCCCAATTGATTGGTGCAGAAAATAGTAGCTTTACGCCAATCACAGAAAACGGCATGCGACAAATGGTTGGACAATTATCAGAGCTGCCCAAAAAGCAGGCACCGGAAAAAACAACTGTAACAACAGATAATCCGGAAAAGCAGACAGCAGAAGAGGATTTAGGCGGTATCATGGAAGGGGAGCCGGCTGCTACCAATGTAGCAGCTACTGTACCCAATCTCTTAATCCCAGCTAGTGGCAAATGGGAGCGGACCTTTGGCTATGGCTATGATGATACCTTAGAAGATTTTCGTTTTCATAATGGGGCGGACATGCCTCTCTCTCTGGGAGAGCTGGTTTATTGTGCCTTAGATGGTAAAGTAACTGCTGTAACAGAAGACGACTATGAAGGACAATCTGTAACGATAGAACATGCAGACCAGATTGTTACCAAGTACTATGGTATCGAAACAGATTTAGCAGTTGGTGATACCTTAAAAGCTGGGGAGGTAGTAGGTCAGATTGCTGCCAGTCCTTTATTTGAAACAGAACAAATCCCACATCTACACTTTGAAGTGTGGGTAGACGGAGTTGTTACCGACCCGCTTGCCTATATTAAATAAAACAAAAAAGCTGCGCTTTTTAGCGCGGCTTTTTATTTTAAATGCAGGCGATTGATGAGACAGGGTAATATTCTTTCAAAAGCAACGCCTTCTCTGGGGGCAGTGCCGATTTCTTTGGTAATGACGATAGCGTCATAGGTTAGGTCTACAGCGATATGGATGCTTTCTTCTAGGGTGCAATCATTTAAGATAGCTGCTAAAAGAAGGCTGGAAAATACATCTCCTGTGCCATGGAACATGCCGGAAACTTTTGGCGAGAAGGCATAGGAGGTTTTGTCTTCTTCCCTGCTCATGGCGGCGGCGCCTAGGTGTTTTTCTTCCAGCCAAACACCAGTAAGAACGGCGGTTTTTGCGCCCAGGTCAAGGAGTCTTGTCAATATATATTGAATATAATCTTTGCTGTAGGGGCCTGGCTGGTAGGGGATATCTAGTAAAAAGGCAGCTTCGGTCATATTGGGTACCAGGATATCTGCTTCAGCTGCCAGCTGTTTCATCTCGGCACAAATCTCTGGTGTATAGACGGAATACAGTTTACCATTATCCCCCATGACGGGGTCTACAAAGACCAAAGTGTTTTCCTCTCGAAACTTCTTGCAGAAATCTTTTAAAATAGCTATCTGTTGCTTGGAGCCCAAGAAGCCGCTATAAATGGCGTCAAAGTGTAAGCCCAACGTCTGCCAATGGTGAATATAGGCCGGTAAATCTGTGGTCAAATCTCGATAGGTAAAGCCGGTAAACTCTCCAGTGTGGGTAGAGAGAACTGCTGTGGGCACGGGACAAGTCTCGATGCCGGCAGCAGAAAGCACTGGCAAGGCCACTGTAAGGGAACATTTGCCGAAGCCTGATATATCATGAAGGGCCGCCACTCTTTTTAAGGGTAACATAAAAACCACGCTCTTTTATTCTTAGTCTTTCAATTCTAATATAAATCCAGGAAAAAAGCAAATACCTATCTGTGGGACAGCGATTACTTTGTTTGACTTTTTTCTGGTAATCATATAAACTTAATATTATCTAAGATTGCATATGTCAAATGAAATATGACCATAGGTTTAATCGGATTTTGTAGAGTTTAGGAGGGGTTTTTGATGCAAAGATATGTAACAGAAAATGCACCGGCACCAGTTGGTCCTTATTGTCAAGCCCTTAGTGTGGGTAATTTATTATTTATTTCCGGACAAATGGGCATCGACCCGAAAACGGGTGCATTTGTTTCCGGTGGTGTGGAAGCCCAGGCAGAACAAGTAATGAAAAATTTAGATGCTATTCTTACAGAAGCTGGCAGCTGCTGGTCTAGTGTGGCAAAGGTGAACATATATTTGAAAGATATGAATGATTTTGCTGCAGTAAATCAAATCTATGCAGGTTTCTTTGACCAGGCGTTTCCTGCCCGTTGCTGTGTGGAAGTAGCAAGACTTCCTAAAGACGCGCTGGTAGAAATCGAAGCCATTGCAGTGATTGGGGCATAAACAGCCTTTGCAGCAAGGGAAAGAGGCGCTATGATGAAAATAGCAAATAGTATTACAGAACTAATCGGGAATACGCCATTATTGGCCTTAAACGGCATTGTAGAAAAGCGTCAGCTTACTTGTTCTATCTGGGGGAAGTTAGAAGGTTTTAACCCCATGGGTAGCATTAAGGACCGGGCAGCTTATGCTATGATAGTAGATGCTGTAGATACTGGTAGCCTAAAGCCCGGGGCGACTATCGTGGAAGCCACCAGCGGGAATACCGGTATCGGTATTGCTTTTGTTGGTCGGGTGCTGGGCTTTTCTGTGGTAATCGTTATGCCGGACTCTATGACCAAAGAACGGATTGCCTTATTAGAAAGTTTAGGGGCAAAGGTAATATTGACACCGGGGAAACTGGGGATGTCTGGTGCTATTGCTGAGGCGGACCGGCTTTTGAGCGAAATTCCTGGTAGTATTAGTTTGAAGCAATTCGAGAACCCGGCTAATCCTCGTATCCATAGGCAAACCACTGGTGAAGAAATTTGGCGGGATACAGATGGACAGGTGGATATTTTAGTGGCTGGTATCGGTACTGGCGGCACTATTACAGGGATAGGAGAATGCCTTAAGGCACATAAACAGGCAGTACAAGTATTTGGCGTAGAGCCTGTGGACTCCCCTGTATTAAGTGGCGGCAGCGCGGGGCCTCATGGTTTGCAAGGCATTGGTGCAGGGTTCGTACCTAAGGTGTTAAATCAAGAAATATTAGACGGTGTGCTTACTGTATCCACGGAAGAAGCTTATGACTGCTGCAGACAGTTGGCCGCAGAAGAAGGGATATTGGTTGGTATTAGCTCTGGTGCAGCTTTAGCCGGTGCTTTGCGGTTAGCGGCTAGAGAAGAAAACCATGGAAAGCGGATTGTAGTGATTTTCCCTGATGGGGGAGAACGATATTTATCCTTGCCCTTATTTCATGGGCAAGATTAATGGGGGCAAAAAATGAAGCAAAATAACAAGAAAAAAGAAGAAGTAAAAGCATCAAAAGGTGCTGCACGGAAAAATATCTTTGTACAAAAAAGTGATAACCGCCCGGTGATGGTCATAGAGCGGTCTGCCTGGGAAAAGCGCATCGATATGTGCTGTATGTTGTTTTTAGTTATGATGACGCTGCGCATCAGCACTACTTGGAAGTCGTTACCAGCAAAGATAGATACAGCTTTTGCGCTTTCGGGGCAGGCTATGAATACTTCTAGCAAGGGCACGCTTCTGATTGTGCTGGGGATTTCTATCTTTTTGTTCATGTTTCTCAGCTTTTTTAGTCGGCATCCATACGGCTTTAATTACCCGGTGGCTGTTACCAAGAAAAATGCCAAGAGCTTATATCAATTAGGCAGTATGATGATGGCATGGATTAAGCTACTTATCATGATTTTATTTGCCAATGTGGTCTTTTCTGCCATTGAATTAGCATTAGGCGGTGATCCGACTACTAGTGTATATATTACCTTTGGGGTCAGTGCAGGCTGTATTATCGTACTGATTTATTTTCTCTTGCAAATGCGGAAACTAAAAGACGAGACTGTAGACGCTGGGAAATAAGATAACTTTTCTGAAAAAGTAAATACCTACTATCTCTTGCCAAACTGATTTTCTGGCTAGGTAGTAGGTATTTTTTTTATTAAATGGGGGAGGCTGTTAATAAAATCAAAGGGGTATTTTGCTGCTTATTTTCTAGGGTGTACTCACCTAGATAGGCTGGCAGCAGTAAGGTATCTCCCTTCTCTAGGGGGAGATTGCCTTCTTGCCAATGGAGAGTGCCGCTACCAGCTACGCAAAGCAAGGTGGTAAAGCGCTCCTTTTCTGTTCTTTGAGTAAGTGTTTTATGGATGGTCAATGTGGAAAAATAAAAACTGGGTCTGGTATCGTAAATTTCTTGGGTATATGCAGTCGTTTCTTGCTGCCAAAGAATAGGGGTTTGGGGCGACTGATTTTTTCTCCAGTCGAGGGCAGCAAGAGCTTCCTTGATATGCAAAGGACGAAAATTGCCGTTAGCGTCTTTGCGGTTGAAATCATACAGGCGGTAAGTAATATCAGAGCACTGCTGGACCTCTGCTGCAACAATGCCGGCACCTAAGCTATGGATAACCCCAGGGGGAATATAGTAAACCTCACCGGCAGCAACGGGCACGCTCTGGCATAAATTAGTAAGTTGCGGGGTATTTAGTCGTGTAATCATATCGGCGGCAGTTACGCCTTGCTGCACTCCATAAATGATTTTTGCACCAGGTTGGGCGGAAACAATATACCAGACTTCGCCTTTACCGCCTTCTCTGGGCTGCGGGTGGACTTGGATAGACAGTTGTTTTTCGGCGTCTAGGAATTTTACTAACAGTGGACAAGGAGCCTTTGCATAATAATGGCCGAATAATTTTTCCTGCCAAAGATTTCTTACCTCTGTTAGTGTTTTATTCTGGAAAGGACCATTGTCGATGAGAGAAACAGCCTGGGGATGTTCTGATAGTTCCCAGCTTTCTCCCGTATGAGAAAGAGGGGAGTGCTTGCCTAATGCGCTTAGGTTTTCACCGCCCCATAAATATTGTTTATAAGTAGGACGCAATTTCAGCGGATAAACCATAGGATACCTCCAAAGAATTGGTTTGGTATCTATAATTTATGCGGGAGGTTTTGTCCTTGTTCAAACATCGTGATGATAGATGTGAAAATACCTACTGTTCTTGACGCAAATAAGCGGTAAGAGATAGTAGGTATTTCTTTTGGATGAAGAATTTGTGGAGAAGATGCGTTGGGAGTGGTAGTAACTTATTTCTGGGCAGAGAGTGTGATATCTATTTTTGTTTGACAGCAGTCAGCTCTACGAAAAAGGAAGTACCTTTGCCTGGTTCGCTCTCTACTGTGATTTTGCCGTTGTGGGTTCTGGCAATCCACTGGGCGATGGAGAGACCTAATCCTGTACCGCCTTGGCTCCGGGAGCGAGCCTTATCTACCCGATAGAACCGTTGGAATAAATGCTTTTGGTCTTCTTTGGCAATGCCAATGCCGCTGTCTTTAACTTGGAGAATGATTTTATCTCCTTTTGTTTGTAAGGAGACGAATGCATCACCTTTGCCAGGGGTATATTTAATGGCATTATCTAAGAGGATAATCAGTACTTGTTTGAGGCGAGAACTATCACCAAGACAATGAACATTTTCCGCAATGTCCCAGGTGAGATTAATATTGGCGTCTTTGAATAGGGGCTCCATTTGTAAAACGGTATCCTCTACTACAGTGGAAAGATTGATGGCTGTCTTTAGGTTAATATCCTGTCCGGCATCTGCTTTTGCCAGGAACAGCATATCATTTACTAATTGAGACATGCGTTTACATTCTTTTAAGGCACTATTGAGCCAGTAATTGGTTTCTTTGGCGCCGAAATCTTCTGGAGGTTCCGTGTCTGTGCTTTCTGCTGTTGCTTCTGTTGTTTCTGTGGCGGTTTTATCCGGAGCGTTGTGTTCTTGTTGCTCTTGCGCTTTCCAATAATCATTCAAATCATCCTGCAGTGTTTCTAGGGTTGCCTGGATGATGGCGATGGGGGTACGCAGTTCGTGGGAAGCGTTGGCCACAAATTCTTGCTGTTGCCGCCAAGCATTATCCACTGGTATCATCACCTTTGCTACTAACACACAACCCATAAAGATGGCAATAATACCGCCAGTGATAGCGATAATCAAGAGAGCGCTGAGTAAGCTGGTAAGCAGTGCTTTTTCCCAAGAGATATTTACAAATACCTGGAGATAAACATCTTGGTCGGTAAGGGAGAGCTTCACCGTATGGATGCGCAGGAAGCTTTCAAAAAATTGGGTATTGTTTTTGACAATACCGGATTTGTCAGCATTTTTTCCCACCACACCTTGTAAGAGAGAGAGTAAATCATCATCATAAAAATTTAAATAATAAATAGAGCCATCCCCATGCCAAATGGCTACATAAATATTTTGCTCTGCTAGCTTTTGGATATCTTCCTTCATCAGTGCCTCTGTGCGATAGATAGGTGGGGTATTCTGCAAGGTGCTTGCGATGTTTTTCTGGGTGAAGGTGAGACGGGTGTCGATATTTTCCATGGTGGAATAATTGGCAAAAGAGAAGGTCATTACCGTGAGAAAAATGATGAAAATAAGAATAGAGGCTGCGGTGGCAAGAGTCAAACGCAGCCGTACATTTTTTAACATAATTATTTTTTCTCTCTTTCTTGGAGAATATAACCGATGCCACGCATGGTGACGATTTCAACAGAGCTTTCCGCTAGCTTTTTGCGGAGCATATGGATATAGGCTTCGATACTATTTTCACTAATATCTGCTTCATATCCCCAGACTCTGTCTAAAATATATTCCCGGCTAAAGGTCTGTCCAGGACGGCGCATAAACATTTCCATGAGTTGGAACTCTCTGGCGGAAAGGCGCACTTCTTTTTCGCCAATCAGCAGGCTTACCTTTTGCATATCCAGAGTGATATCGCCAACTGTTAAAAATTCTCCTGCAATAGCAGGCAGCCGTCTACCTAATGCTTTTACCCGAGAAATTAACTCTTCCATGGCAAAAGGCTTTACTAGATAATCGTCAGCGCCGGCATCTAGTCCTTCTACCCGATGTTGGATAGAGTCTTTGGCAGTGAGTAAAAGCACGGGGGTAACCATCCGTTCTTTGCGCATGGCTTTTAAGATATCCATGCCGCTTTTACCGGGCAGCATAATATCTAAGACGACCACATCATAAATGTCTTTTAAGGCAAGAAGCATACCTTCGTCGCCATCCAGAGCAATATCTGTTTCAATATTTTGTTTCTTTAACATATGACGAACTGCTTCTGCCAGCATTTGTTCGTCTTCTACTAACAGGACTCTCATGTGCTGCCTCCTTTATCTTTGGTATTCTTTTTTCAAACATTCTATATTAAAAAACAATATCCTGTTTTTTCTATGCAGGGAAATCAAAGGCGGGGGGATACCCACCTTTGATTTTTTAGGGAGAGTATCAAAAATAAAAATTATTTTTGATACCGTCTTCAGTATAACATGAGGGGACTGAAAGGAAACTTAAAGAGAGAAAAAAACAGGAAAAAGAAGGATTTATCTCATCTATCGCTAATTATAAACGGAAAATATCCTTTTCGGAAAAGCGATGGAAAAGTATTTAAGGAGAGACGATATGGAAATTCCTGGTAATTTGAAATATACGGGAGACCATCACTGGGTACAGATAGATGGGGATAAAGTTTTTGTCGGAATTACAGATTATGCGCAAAAAGATTTAGGAGAAATGGTATTTCTGGACATGCCGGAGACGGGGACCATTGTTTTTGTTGGCGATGTGGTAGGAGCGCTAGAGTCTGAAAAAACTACGGCGGATTTCTGCGCGCCTATTTCCGGAGAAATCTTGGAGGTCAATGATGAGCTGGCGGAGGCGCCAGAGGCAGTCAATAGTGCTCCCTATGAAAACTGGCTAATAGCTATGTCCATCTCTGATGAAGGTGACTTGGAGGCGCTTATGGATGCGGAAGAGTATGCGGCCTATTGCAGTGCATTATAACGAAAAAGTCCTTTACATTTGTTCAGGATGACGAGCAGGCGGAAATTTGGAACAGTAAAGATATAAAAAAATAAAACTTTCTACGCCTTATTTGATATAAGGGCAGTAGAAAGTTTTTTTAGTTAATCCTGTGAGGCATATGTTCTTAAAGGGTAGATATAGTCGGCAATGCTCAGCCAGGTGTTATTTTTATAGCCTACATTTGGGTAAACGCCTACCAGCTGGAAGCCAAAGGCTGTAACCATTTTTTCACTGGGGGGATTGGGGTGGGTGATGCAGGCAATGGCAGTGTAAAAGCCCATTTCTTTTAATCTCTCTATGAGGGCAGTAAGGAGAGCGGTGCCCCGGCCTTTGCCGCAATGGTCTCTATCCAGGTAGATAGCAAGCTCTGTTGTTTTATCATAGGCGGCGCGGGATTTGAAGGGACTGGCATAAGCATAGCCTACCACTTTGCCCTTTTCCTCTAATACCAGATAAGGATATTTAGGGGTATAAGCAGCAATTCTCCTAGCCATTTCCTCCGGTGTTGGTGGCGTCACTTCAAAGGTTACATTGGCATTTGTTACATAATGGGCATAAATCTCTGCAATGGCGGCACTATCCTCGATGCGGACATCTCTAATCATGGTATCGCTTCTTTCAAAAAATAAAGTTTCAACTAAAAAAGTTTTTCTTATCATACTGCAAAAATAATTGGTTTGCAAGTAAAAAAAGACCAGGGCGAAACGCCTTTGGTCTTTTTCTGTTTTATTGTTCTTATCTCTCTTGTCATTCTGCGCGTTAGCGAAGAAATTAAAAAGATTCTTCGTCGTTTCACTCCTCAGAATGACAATGGGGGATAAACGATAAGATTTTGTATTTATTGTTTGTCTTTGATGGATTTATGATAATCCTGTAAAGATTTTACCTGGCAGGTTGGGTTATCGTGGGCTGCTTTAATGCCGATGATGGCAGCTTTGGCTGCTGCCATGGTGGTAACATAGGCAATCTTATTACGGATAGCTGCTTTTCTTACCAAAGCATGGTCGGCAGCGTTTTCTTTCCAGTCTGCTGTATTAATGAGGATATCTACGGTACCGCCGTTCATAGCGTCTAAGATATGGGGCGCACCTTGATAAATCTTATTAATATAAGTGCTGGGGATGCCATGTTCTTGGAACAGATTATGGGTCTTTTCTGTAGCAAGAATAGTAAAGCCTAAATCCACAAAGCCGCGGGCTACTTCTACAGCCGCGTCGTTATCTCTGGACTTCACACTCATGAGTACAGTACCTGAGAGAGGTAGATTATTCTTGGCGGCTTCTTCTGCCTTATAGAAGGACTCGCCGAAGGTTGGAGATAAGCCTAATACTTCCCCGGTGGAGCGCATTTCCGGCCCTAAGACTGGGTCTACTTCTGGGAACATATTGAAGGGGAATACTGCTTCCTTCACGCCATAATAAGGAATATCTTTTTGTTTTAAGGTCGGCACGGGAGAAGTCACACCAGTTAAATCTTTGGTAATGATTTCTGTAGCGATAGGTACCATCTGGATGCCGCAAACTTTAGAAACCAGCGGTACTGTCCGAGAAGCTCTGGGGTTTGCTTCCAGCACGAATACTTTGCCGTCTTCGATAGCATATTGCATATTCATGAGGCCTTTTACCTTGAGAGCGGAAGCGATTTGTTTGGTATAGGTTTCGATAGTTTTGATTTGTTCTGGGGTAATATTCACTGCTGGCAATACACAAGCGGAGTCGCCGCTGTGGATGCCGGCAAGCTCAATGTGTTCCATAACAGCAGGAACAAATACATGTTCGCCGTCGCTGATGGCGTCCGCTTCGCATTCGATAGCGTTATTGAGGAAACGGTCGATGAGGATAGGCCGTTCTGGGGTAACATCGGTAGCAGCCGCCATATATTTCTTTAGGCTTTCTTCTTCGTATACTACTTCCATGCCTCTGCCGCCCAATACATAAGAAGGACGCACCATTAATGGATAACCTAATTTATTGGCTGCAGTAATGGCTTCTTCTACGGTAGATACCATTTCAGACTCTGGCATAGGGATATTCAGTTCTTCCATGATTTCCCGGAAGCGGTCTCTGTCTTCTGCTAAGTCGATAGAGTCTGGGGAAGTGCCAAGAACCCGAACCCCTGCTTTTTCTAATTCAGAAGCTAAGTTCAACGGGGTTTGTCCGCCGAACTGGCTGATGATACCTGCCGGTTTTTCTTTGTGGTAAATGCTCAGCACATCTTCGGTGGTTAAGGGTTCAAAGTACAATTTATCGGACGTATCATAGTCGGTAGATACAGTTTCTGGGTTACAGTTGACCATGATGGTTTCCACGCCCAGTTTCTTTAAGGATAAGGCTGCGTGAACACAGCAATAGTCAAACTCGATGCCTTGACCGATACGGTTTGGGCCGCCGCCTAAAATCATTACTTTCTTACTGTTAGCGCTGGCAGGTGCGGTGTCGGGCGCATTATAGGTGGAGTAGTAATAAGCGTTTTCTTTGGTACCGCTGACATGGATACCTTCCCAGCTTTGGGTGAGGCCTGCTGCAATCCGTTTTTCTCGTACTTCTGTTTCGGTAAGACCGGTAAGCATAGAGATGTAGCGGTCGGAGAAGCCTTCCTTCTTGGCGGTGATTAACAAATCATTGCTGATGCCTTTGCCTGCAGCGATGATTTCATTTTCTCTATCTACCAATTCCTTCATTTGTTCGATGAAGTAGGCTTTAATTTTGGTGAGGTTATGGAGCTCTTCGATGGTCGCGCCTTTTTTCAGTGCTTCATACATGATGAATTGCCGTCTGCTGGAAGCAACACGGAGCATGCCCAAAAGCTCTTCTTTGGTATTCATCATCAAGTCTTTTACTTGACCGAGACCATATGCGCCAATTTCTAAGCTGCGAATGGCTTTTTGCAAGGCTTCTTTATAGGTTTTGCCGATGCTCATAACTTCGCCGACAGCTTTCATCTGGGTGCCTAAGATATCTTGGGCAGCAGGGAATTTTTCAAATGCCCAGCGAGCGAATTTGATAACGATGTAGTCGCCGCCTGGTACGTATTTGTCCAGAGTGCCGTATTTGCCGCAAGGGATTTCGTCTAAGGTAAGACCAGCTGCAAGGAGAGCGGAAACCAGAGCGATAGGGAAGCCTGTGGCTTTAGAGGCAAGGGCAGAGGAGCGGGAAGTCCGCGGGTTAATTTCGATAACCACAAATCTGCCGGTGTCTGGATTATGGGCGAACTGTACATTGGTGCCGCCAATAACTTCGATTTCTTCGACGATTTTGTAGGCTGCCTCTTGCAATTTCTTCTGAGTTTCTTCGCTGATGGTCAGCATTGGCGCGGAGCAGAAGGAGTCCCCGGTGTGCACGCCGGTAGGGTCGATATTTTCAATGAAGCAAACGGTAATCATCTGGTTTTTGGCGTCGCGAACAACTTCTAATTCTAGTTCTTCCCAACCGAGAACAGACTCCTCGATGAGGACTTGTCCAATCATGCTGGCGCTAATACCGTTTTGCACGATGATGCGTAATTCTTCGGGATTATGAACGAAGCCGCCGCCGGCGCCGCCCATGGTATAAGCGGGACGAACGACCACCGGATAGCCCAATTCATTGGCGATGGCTTCCGCTTCTTCTACGGAATAGGCAGGCTTAGACTTTGCCATTTCGATGCCCAGTCTATTCATGGTTTCTTTGAAGATAATGCGGTCTTCGCCTTTTTTAATGGCGTCTAGCTGCACACCGATGATTTTCACACCGTATTTGTCTAAGACGCCGGCTTCGGCTAATTCTGAACAAAGATTAAGCCCAGACTGACCTCCTAAATTTGGTAGTAAGGCATCGGGCTTTTCAATACGAATAATTTCTTTTAAACGATTTAAATTTAAAGGTTCAATATATGTCGCGTCTGCAATTCCGGGGTCTGTCATAATTGTAGCGGGATTTGAATTGACAAGTACAATTTCATAACCGAGATTTTTCAATGCCTTGCAGGCCTGGGTACCGGAATAGTCAAACTCACAGGCTTGACCAATAATAATAGGACCAGAGCCAATAACCAAAATTTTGTTAATTCCTTCTAATTTAGGCATATTATCACTCCTTCTTGCATATTTCATATTATTATATCTTGTCCGACTGCTTTCTTGCAAGAGTCTTTTGTAAAAAAATTACAAATTTTTTAGGGCGTATAAAAAGAGACTGCAAATGATTTGCAGTCTCTTTTTTATTTTGTTTTTAAGCGGGGCAGCAGTCGTAGCCCAGGTTGAAAAATTTTCTTTCCTGATTAAATAATCATTAATATGAAGAAGAAAGGTATTAAACTATGACTACCGATAAAAGGAATGAGGAGGTAGTCGTATGCAAGAAGTAGACCAGAACCAAGTGATAGAAAAAATGCAGAGAATTTTGACAGGAAGACTCAATCAGCTTTGCCATAATCAGCATATTAGTTTGCAAGATTTGTCTCGCAGGTCGGGCGTTTCTCTTTCTACTGTTAGAAAAATATCTCAAGGCAGACATTGTAATGTGGGTATTGCTGTGGTTATCAAGTTGAGCCATGTTTTCGGAGTCACGCCCAGCCAATTTGTGGACGAAAACCTGTTGCGGGCAGAGGATAAGTTTTAGGCGGTGAAAAATTGATGAGCAAAAAATATGAACAAATCTTGTTAGAAGAATTTGAGAAGTTGTCTCCTAAAGCACAAGAGGGATTTCTTACATTGGTAATGAATATTGAAGTTGCAAAAGAATTATGTAAAGGATCAAAGATGATAGAAGAGAAGATAGACAAGTTTTCTCAAATGGCGTTAGAGAAAGAGGACTATATAACTTTTTGGCTTCTTCAATTCAAAAGAGCCATAGACCGATTAGGTAAAAACTGAGGGGCTTTTCTTATGTTGTTGGGTTCGCCGCTTAGCTGTGATGGCTATGCAAATATTGAAACAGGCAGCGCCAATATTTTTGATAGTGACTTGGTGGCATTGAAGCAAATATTTGATGTGGATTTTGATGAGTTTTTCGAGGGTATTCCTACTTCCCGGAAGTTGCAACACCGTGGCAGAAAAAAGGAAGAATAGCAACACTCTTTTTTATTATAAGCATATTTATGCTAATATGCAATCCTTATCTTTCATTTGATAATGTAAGCATGGATTAAAAAAGGGGGTATGTGGAGTGCTTAGCTATGGCCCATTGTGGAAAACAATGAAAAATAGAAAAATTACTACATATACCCTCATTTATAAATTGGGTTTTAGTGCAAATACGATTACCAGTTTGCGAAGAAATAAATCTATTACTTTATATACGGTAGAGAGGCTATGCAAAATTTTAGATTGTACGCCTAACGATATCGTAGAAATTTTACCAGATGAAGATGAAGCAGGGAATGGTTAAAGAGGATTTATATGATAAGTTATGCCCCATTGTGGCGAACAATGAAGCAAAAAAATATTACAACATATACGCTTATTTTTAAAGAGGGTTTTAACTCACATACTATTCACAACCTGAAACATAATCAGTCTATTACTGCTTATACGATGGAACGACTGTGTAAGATATTAGATTGCACGCCCAATGATATTATTGAGTTTCTGCCAGATGAAGATGAAAAATAAAAGTCAAAGAACATTTATTTTTGTTCTTTGGCTTTTTTAGATTGGGAAAGGATCCTTCGTCACTATGTTCCTCAGGATGACAATTAGAAGCACTTACTGCCTCTATATGTCATCCTGAGCGAAAGCGAAGGATCTTTTCCCCATTTGGTCGGGGAAGGCAATCTATATATGCCACTGGGGATGGTTCGTTTTATTTTCTATTTTTCCCAGTAAAGAAGTACAAAAAAGTGCCTTTCTGATAGTGGCACAATTTAGATTGCGATTTTGGTTCTTTTCTTAAAAGAACAAGCAAAGCGAGCCTAAGGTAAATAATTTGCACCTGCCCGGCTGTCAGAGATGGATAGTGACTTTTTGATAAAATAAATTCTATCTCTTACAGAAGGGCAAGTGCTATGAGTTTCTTTGGGTAAGTCTTTAACTTCTTTTTGAAAAAGAAGCAAAACTGCCGCCTGGTTGACCAAGTAACAGCCTCGCCACTACTTGCCGTTCCCCGCGTCAAACAGGCGGCGAGTCCCCGATGAATTTTATTATTATTCGGAAAGATTTAATTAAAAAGGACCTGCATTTTTATTTGCAAGTCCTTTTTGCTTATCTCTTATTGGATTTTGCTCTTTGGTTGTGGTCGAGGATTTTCTTGCGGATACGGAAGTTTTCTGGGGTGACTTCTAAGAGCTCGTCTTCACCTAAAAACTCCAATGCTTCTTCTAAGCTCATTTTCCGGGCGGGAACGAGGCGTAATGCTTCGTCGCTGCCGGAAGCCCGCATATTGGTGGCTTGCTTTTTCTTGCAAACGTTAATGACCAAATCTTCATTCTTTGGGTTGGAGCCAACTACCATGCCCATGTACACGGCGTCACCTGGTTCTACGAAAAGGGTGCCTCTGTCCTGAGCATTAAAGAGGCCATAGCCGACAGCTTCCCCTGTTTCAAAAGCTACAAGAGAGCCTACGTTTCTGGTGACCATTTCGCCTTTATATGGTCCGTAACCATGGAAGATAGAGTTCAAAATCCCTTCCCCTTTGGTGCTGGTAAGGAACTCACTGCGGTAACCAAAAAGACCGCGAGCTGGAATGATATACTCTAGACGCATGCGGGAGCCTTGAGGGTTCATAGCTTGGAGCTCTGCTTTCCGGGTGCCCATGGCTTCCATAACGCTGCCTTGATAGTCTAATGGCACATCAATAACCAAGTATTCCAGTGGTTCGCTCTTTTTACCGTCGATTTCCTTATATAATACGCGAGGGGTGCTTACTTGGAATTCATAGCCTTCCCGACGCATATTTTCGATTAAAATAGATAAGTGCATTTCCCCTCTGCCCAACACGCGGAAAGACTCGGCGCTTTCTGTATCCTGAACCACTAAAGAAACGTCTTTTAACAATTCTTTATAGAGACGGTCCCGTAATTGACGGGAGGTAACGAATTTTCCTTCTTTGCCGGCGAAAGGACTATCGTTGACAGAGAAGGTCATCTCTACGGTAGGTTCGGAAATCTTTACAAAAGGAATTGGTTCGATGGCTTCTGGGCTGCAAACAGTGTTGCCGATATTGATGTTTTCGATACCAGAGAAGGAAACGATGTCCCCGGCCATGGCTTCCTGTACCGCTTCTTTATTTACCCCGCTAAATTGATAGATAGCGGTGATTTTGGCTTTACCAGACAGGTCTTCTTTATGATAATCGCAAATGGCGACTTCTTGGTTGACCTTCATGCGGCCCCGTTCGATTTTCCCAACGGCAATTCTACCTACATATTCGTTATAGTCAATAGAAGAGATGAGAACGGCGAGAGGTGCGTCTACTTCTACTTCTGGTGCTGGGATATAGTCGATGATGGTTTCAAATAATGGCTTTAAGTCGGTGCCGGCTACATCCTGACTGAGGGAAGCGGTACCGGCTCTGCCGGAGCAGTAGAGGATAGGGCTGTCCAACTGTTCGTCGGTGGCGCCTAAGTCTAACAACAACTCTAATACTTCGTCAATGACTTCATCAATACGAGCGTCGGGACGGTCGATTTTATTGATTAAGATGACAACTTTGTGATTTAATTCTAATGCTTTTTGCAGCACAAAGCGGGTCTGTGGCATAGGGCCTTCGGCAGAGTCTACCAAAAGCAATACGCCGTCTACCATCTTTAATACCCGTTCTACTTCGCCGCCAAAGTCAGCGTGACCTGGGGTGTCTACGATGTTGATTTTTACACCGTTATATTCTGCAGATGCGTTTTTGGCTAGGATGGTAATGCCGCGTTCCCGTTCGATATCGTTAGAGTCCATGACTCTTTCTTGTACTTGTTGGTTTTCACGGAAGATACCGCTTTGCTTTAACATACCGTCTACCAGGGTGGTTTTACCATGGTCTACGTGGGCGATAATAGCGATATTTCTGATTTCTTCTCTTTTCAAAGTTCTTCCTCCTAGCGTATTTCAATCTGATTTTATATCATTTAAATAAATAGAAAAAATAAAACAGCTTTTATTATAATAACCTAAAAGCTTATTGGCAAGTAAAAGCGGAAATATTTTTAAAATTTCTATGTTTTTTTACCATTCTTTGCTATAATAAATAAGTTATTTATCAGGGACAAGTTTTTTTATATGAAAATGGTGCTTAAAGAAAGTAGGGTTTTGTGTTGTTTACAAAGACATTGAAGGCGGCATTTCTGACGACGACACCGGTACTCATGGGCTATGCGGCTATCGGTTTTGCCTTTGGGGTATTGATAGGGGCCGGTGGTTACAGCGGTTTTTGGGCGGGGATTATGAGTCTCTGCATTTATGGGGGTGCACTGCAATATTTAGCCGTGGACTGGTTTATTCATGGTGCAGCCATTGCTCAAGTGGTGACTGTTTCTATCATTATCAATATTCGTCATATTTTATACGGGTTGACATTATTTGACAAATTACGAGGTATGGGACCTCTGAAACCCTATATGATGTTTTCTCTGACTGACGAGACCTATGCTCTTTTAAGCTCTACTCAGGCACCCGTTGGCGTTAATGAAAAGCTGTACTATTTCTTTATTGGGGCGTTGAACCATTCTTATTGGATTATTTTCTCTATGATTGGAGCCTTTTTAGGGTCGGCTATTACCTTTGATGTAACGGGAATGGAATTTGCTATGACGGCTTTATTTATCGCTATTGCAGTAGAACAATGGCAGACCTTTCCTACGAAAAAACCGGCGCTTATCGGCTTTGGTTGCACGCTGATTGCTACTATATTTTTTGCACCAGAACAGATTTTAATTGTTTCCATGGTTTTGATTTTGATTTCCTTATTTAGCTGTCGTTCTATGATAGAAGAGGAAATGGGGATGGGCAGTAACCTCACGGCGGCAACCGCTGCAGATGTATTTATGGATGAAGGAATGCTGGATGCAATCCAAGAGGAAAGGACGGTGGAAAAATAATGGGGACGACTGTATTACCTATACAACAATTGGTTTTAATGATTGTTGTGATGGGGGGTATTACCCTTCTTTCTCGGGCATTTCCTTTTGTGTTGTTTGATAGAAAAGGTAACCCGCCGCGAGCTGTTTTGTATATTGGTAAGGTGCTACCGCCGGCGGTCATTGCTATGTTGGTGGTATATTCTTTTAAAGATGTTGATTTTCTCTCGGCTCCTTTTGGGGTTAATGAGATTGCAGCAGGGCTTCTTGTGGTGGTACTCCATGGGAAATTTAAGAACAGTCTGATTAGTGTATTTGGCGGCACGGCCTTTTACATGTTTCTAGTCCAAGAAGGGTGGAAAATTTTTCTGGGGTAGCGGAGGCTACCCTTTCTTTTTTGTCGTTTCGGGAGAGAAAAGAGGCGTATTTGTCAGTTTATATAACACGCCGAACAGCAGTTTTAAGAAAATCTACTGATTATAATAGCGGGATAATAACGAAAGAAAGAGAAACCTAAGAAAAACTTGGGTCCACCAGGGCTTTTATTTGAGAATAATTGGTTGACGGAAGGCGCTTTTTATGATAAGATTTTTCATTGAAATGGAGTTATTTATTTTAATATAAAAGGCGGTGAAAATATGTCGCTTGATGCGGTAAAACAGGTTGCTGCAGCGGAAGCAAATGCGGAACAACAAATCGCAAATGCAGCTGCGGAAGCCAAGAAAATCCTGGCTGAAGCCGAACAACAAGGGAAAAAGCTGGTAGAAAATGCCGTTTCTGAAGCAAACCTTTTGGCGAAAGACTTGATGGGGAAAGCTGAAGAAAAAGGCAGTGCCGCGGCGCAAGAAATTGCAGGGCGTGCGATGAATGAATGTGAAGCTATGGAAAAGACAGCGCAAGGTAAAATGGATCAGGCTGTCGCAATAATTCTCGGAAGGATAGTGAACGGATAATGGCAATAGTAAAGATGAAGCGTATGCGTCTCATCGCGCCAAAAGATATCCGGAGTAGCTTGATTGACGACCTTACTCGCTTGGGTTGCGTGGAAGTAGAAAGTTCTCTTGCTCGCTTGGAAGAAGAAGAATTCCAAGGAGTTCTTTACAAAGAAGACAATAAGCAAGAAGCTGCTGGGGAAAGAGCCTTGGTAGAGTCTGCCCTTGTTATCTTAAATAAGTTTGTAAAGAGCGAACGGGGGTTACTTACTCCTCGGACTCAGATGAAAGAAGGAGAGTTTTACAACAAGGAAACTGTTGCTAGTGCATTGGAAGTAGCCGGGCAAATCAATGATTTGCAAGACCGTTTGAACGGTTTGTATTCTGAACAAACTCGTTTGCTGGGTAAAAAAGCTTCCTTTATGCCTTGGGAGTCTTTGGATGTTCCTTTTGACTATGCAGCTGGTAATCGTTTTTCTGTTGTATTCGGTGTCTGTCAGGCAACTGCTGATTTTAAGGCGCTGGAAGCGGAACTCGCAGAACAAGTTCCGGAAGCTGCTATCTCTCTTGTAAGCAGTGATAAGGAACAGCATTATGTTGTCCTGGTTTGCCATGCCGGCGTAGAAGAAAATGCTCTGGCCATCTTAAAGACCAGAGGGTTTTCCCGCGTGAACTTTAGTGGTGTTTCCGGGACGGCAAGGGAAAATATTGCGAATGTATCTAAAAACCTTAGTGACATCGAACAAGAAATAGCTACAGTCATTTCAGCTATTAAGGATTGCGCCCAACATCGTGGCGCTCTGGAAAGAGCTTACGATTTGGTGAACATCGAAACACATCAAGAAGAAGTTGTTGCTTCTCTTGGCTGCACTAAGGAAACTGCTTTGCTGGAAGGCTGGGTACCGGCTGACGCAGTAGCAGAAGTAGAAAAGGTAGTAGCGGCTGCTGGTTGCGCTTACGAATTCTCTGACCCGTCAGATGATGAAGAACCGCCAGTAAGTCTGAAAAACTCTAAGCTAGTTGCGCCTTTTGGTATGGTAACAGAGCTTTATGCATTGCCTACTTATCGGAGCGGCTTAGACCCGAACCCATTCATGGCTGCATTTTTCTTCACCTTCTTTGGGTTGATGATGGGGGACTTTGCCTATGGTGTTATTATCAGCTTAGTTTCTCTCATTATGTTAAAGAAAATGCGTCCTAGCGGTGCGGTAAAAAGTATTTTCCAACTTGGTTTCTTATGTGGGATTTCTACCTCTATTTGGGGTATTCTCTTTGGTAGTTACTTTGGCGACTTAATCCCAAGAGTAACAGGTATGTTAACAGGGACGGAAGTTGTCATCCCGCCAATCCTTATGGACCCAATGAAAGACCCAATGTCTTTATTCTACTTAGCATTGGCATTTGGTTTTGTACAGATTTTCACCGGCATGGGCCTCAATGCTTGGCAGATGGTGAAAAACGGCGACTTTATTGGCGCTATCTGTGATGTGGGCTTTTGGTACATGATTTTGGGTGGTTTGGTTGCCATGATTTTAGGGGTATCTGCTGGTGGATATGTAGCCCTTGCTGGTGCTCTTGGTGTACTCGTAACTGGCGGCCGGAAAAAACCAAACTTCTTTGGTAAGATTACCGGTGGTTTTGGTGCTTTATATGGCATTGCAAACTACTTTGCGGATATTCTTTCTTACTCTCGTTTGCTGGCTTTGAGTTTGGCAACGGCGGTAATTGCTCAAGTTATGAATACCATGGGTAGTTTAGGTGGAAACACTGTTTCCGGTTGGATTTTGTTTGTAATTGTGTTTGTGGTTGGGCACACATTTAATGTTGCGGTAAACCTTATCGGGACATTTGTTCACACAAGCCGTTTACAATACATCGAATTTTTCGGTAAATTCTATGAAACAGGCGGCAAGAAATTTGCTCCCCTGTATGACAAAACCAAATATGTTGAATTATTGAAGGAGGACAAATAACAATGGAATGGATTAATTCTCTTTTTAACGGAACAACTTTGGCTCTTTTAGGCGCAGGCCTTGCAATCGGTATGGCAGGCACTGGTTCTGCAAAAGGCGTAGGTATGGCAGGGGAAGCCGCTGCTGGCGTATTAACTGAAGACCCAAGCAAATTTGGTCAAACCTTGCTCTTACAAGCTCTTCCTGGTACCCAAGGGATTTATGGTATGATTATTGCGTTCTTGATCGTTTTGAAAATTGGTTTGATTGGTGGCGCTCCTGTAGAACTCACCACTGCACAAGGTTTTGCATTCTTCATGGCTGCTCTTCCTATTGCTATTACTGGTTATCAATCTGGTATCCAACAAGGTCGCGTAGCTGCTTCTTGTATCGGCATCATTGCAAAACGCCCTGAAGAACTCGGTAAAGCTATGATGTATCCTGCAATGGTAGAAACATATGCTGTATTAGGTTTGTTGATTTCCTTCTTGATCTGGCTCGGCATTCCTGTAGCTTAATTAAAAGAGGTATCGTAATATGAACGGTATTGAAAAAATTACAGAAAAAATTCTCGGTGATGCACAGGCTGAAGCTGCTAGCATTCTCGCTGACGCTAAAAAAGAAGCTGACGGTATTGTTGCTTCTTATCAAGCAGAAGCTGCTGAGAAAAAACAAAAGATGGCAGAAATGGCAGAAATCCAAGCTGCTGAACAGGAAAGAAGAATTATTTCTTCTGCTGAATTAGATGCTCGGAAAGCCATCCTTGCCAGAAAACAAGCATTAATTGCTAAGGCTTTTGATGCTACTAAGAAAAAAATAACTACAATGGATGAACCATCCTATATTGATTTTTTATGCACACTTGCTGCACAATCCGTCCTTGACGGTAAAGAAGAAGTAGTGCTTTCTGCTGAAGACAGCCAGAAATTTGGTCAAAAAGTAGTTGATGGTGCTAATAAAATTTTGCAACAAGCTGGAAAAGTCGGAGAATTAACTCTCTCTGGTGAAAATCGTCCTATTGTTGGCGGTTTGGTATTAAAAGGCCGTGATTTAGAAATCAATTGCGCTTTGGATACTGTTATCAGCTTATTAAAAGATGATTTATCTTCAGAAGTAGCTGCAGCTCTTTTGAACTAGTTGCGGGTTTTATTTTCACACCTCATCATTTTGTCCTAACTGGCAAAAGGAGTGTGGGCTTTGAAGAAAATTAAAGATACCGATTATTTATATGCGAGCTCACGGATAAGAGTTTTAGAAAAAGGCTTGCTTACTCGTGATATGATGACTCGCATGTGTGATGCAAAGACCATTGACGAAGCGGAAAAAATCTTAGTGGAATGTGGTTATGTTGATTTTAACCCTAATAGTCTGGAAGATTTGGAACGGGCACTGGCTACAGAACGGACTAGAGTGGTAGATGCGTTGGTAGATATGACGCCGGATAAAAATTTAATTGAAATTTTTATGGTGAAATATGACTATCACAACATTAAATCCTACTTAAAAGCGGTAGCTATGGGTGAAGATTATCTTGACCTGATGATTAAAACAGGCCTCATTCCAATTCAAAAATTGGTAAGTGCATTGCAGGAAGAAGACTATAGTCAGTTTAGCCCTGTAATGGCAAAAAGCATTATCGCAGCAAAGCAGATTTTGGCGGATACTCGCGACCCTCAAAAAATGGATGCAGTGCTTGACAAAGCTTGTTATGCAGAAATGCTAGAATTTGCCCAAAATACAGGCAGTAGCTTCTTAACTGATTATGTGAAATTATTGATAGACAGTGCGAACCTGAGAGCAGCAATTCGATTGACTAGAATGGGGAGAGAAATCTCCAGCATCAAAGAATTTGTCATTGACGGCGGCAACATTTCTATTGATAAATTTATGGTAGACTTAACTCCGGATGTAATCGAACGGATTTATGACAGCAGCCTTTTAAAAGCTGCTGCTGAAGCTGGTGCGAAAGCATTAAAAGGAGAAGAAGGTTTAAGCCGGATGGATCTTTTGTGTGATGATGCTGTGATGGCATACTTAAAAAAAGCAAAATATGTATCCTTTGGCGAACAACCAGTCGTTGCTTTTATTGCAGCAAAGGAAAGTGAGTTGACTGCCGTAAGAACCATTATGGCGGGTAGACTTGCCGGGCTGAAACCGGAAATGATTATGGGAAGGTTGAGAGAAGCCTATGTATAAAATAGCTGTTATTGGAGATCGCGATAGCGTTTTAGGTTTTAAAGCCTTAGGTCTTCATGTAGTTTTTGCTGAGGAATTGTTGGAAGCAAGACGCGCCCTTCATGAACTGGCAAAAGAAGACTATGCAGTCATTTATATTACAGAGGACTTGGCTGTAAATATGAGCGCTGATATTGATCATTATAAAGACGCCGTAACACCGGCTATCATCTTGATACCCGGGAAAACCGGCAGCTTAGGAATTGGTCTTGAACAAGTAAACAATTCCGTAGAAAGAGCCGTTGGTGCAAATATTCTGTAATTGTTGTTGTATTTTAGATAGATAAAATACGCTATTCTGAAGATGAAAGAAGGTCGAGACTGGAATGGGTAAAGGTAAAATTATCAAGGTTGCCGGTCCTCTGATCGTAGCTGAAGGCATGAACGAAGCAAACATGGCTGATGTAGTTCGTGTAGGGGATCAGCGCTTGATTGGTGAAATCATTGAAATGCGTGGCGACCGCGCATCCATCCAAGTTTATGAAGAAACTGCCGGCATCGGACCTGGTGCTGAAGTAGAAACGACCGGGGTTCCTCTTTCTGTTGAATTAGGACCTGGTTTGATTGGTACGATTTATGATGGTATTCAACGGCCATTGGAAGCAATCCGCTCCTTGGTGGGGAATAACATTACACGCGGTATCGAAGTAGCTTCTTTGGACCGCAAAGCAAAATGGGACTTTGTTCCATCTGCAAAAGTTGGCGATAAAGTATCTGCTGGGGATATTATCGGTGCTGTACAAGAAACAGTTGTTGTAAGCCATAAAATCATGGTTCCAAACGGCGTTTCCGGTACCATTGAAGATATTAAATCCGGCAGCTTTACCATCGAAGATGTGGTAGCTATCGTTAAGGATGATAAAGGCGAAAAACATGAATTGACCATGATGCAAAGATGGCCGGTTCGTCGTGGTCGTCCTTATCAAGAAAAATTGGCTCCGACTATTCCGATGATTACCGGTCAAAGAATTATTGATACCGTATTCCCTGTAGCAAAAGGTGGTACTGCTGCTGTTCCTGGTCCTTTCGGTAGCGGGAAAACAGTTGTACAGCACCAATTAGCAAAATGGTCTGATGTGGATATTGTTATCTACATTGGCTGTGGTGAACGCGGTAACGAAATGACCGACGTATTGAGAGAATTCCCAGAATTGAAGGACCCTCGTACTGGCGAAAGCTTGATGAAACGTACTGTCCTCATTGCAAATACTTCCGACATGCCGGTAGCGGCTCGTGAAGCATCTGTATACACTGGGATTACGCTGGCTGAATATTTCCGCGATATGGGTTATGATGTAGCGGTAATCGCTGACTCTACTTCCCGTTGGGCAGAAGCACTCCGTGAAATGTCCGGTCGTTTGGAAGAAATGCCTGGTGAAGAAGGTTATCCTGCATACTTAACTTCTCGTATGGCTCAGTTCTATGAACGGGCAGGGCGAGTTGTATGTAAATCTTCTAATGGAGACCGTCAAGGTTCTCTGTCTGCAATCGGTGCAGTATCCCCTCCGGGCGGTGATATTTCTGAACCGGTATCCCAGGCAACACTGCGTATCGTAAAAGTATTCTGGGGCTTGGATGCTTCCCTTGCTTCTCGTCGTCACTTCCCATCTATTAACTGGTTAACAAGTTATTCCTTGTATTTAGACCGGTTATCTGGTTGGTTCAGTGAACATGTAAATCCAAACTTCACTGCACAACGCCACCAAATGATGGATATTTTACAAGAAGAAGACCAATTAAACGAAATCGTTCGTTTGGTAGGTATCGATGCATTGTCTCCAAAAGACCGTGTAACCATGGAAGTAGCTCGGATGTTCAGAGAAGACTTCTTACAACAGGATGCTTTCTCTGATACTGACTCTTATTCTTCTGTAGAAAAACAATTCTTATTGGTAAAAATGATTTTGGCTTATGGAGATTTGTGCCGCAAAGCCATTGCTAACAATGTTTCCATTGAAAAATTATTCAATTTACCTGTATGTGAAAAAATCGGCCGTGCGAAGAACATCGTAGAAAACTTTAGCGATGCTGTTGCTGCTATCGAAAAAGAAATGGTTGATGAAATCGAAGCTGCTATTGCTGAAGGAGGGGAACTGTTATGATTAAAGAATACCGCACAATCCGCGAAGTAACCGGTCCTTTGATGATGGTTGACGGCGTTGAAGGCGTTACTTACGACGAATTAGGTGAAATCGAATTACAAAGCGGTGAACTCCGTCGTTGCCGGGTATTGGAAGTAAACGGCGACCGTGCAGTAGTACAATTATTCGAAAACTCTGCTGGGATTAACTTGGAAGACTCCAAAGTTCGGTTCTTGGGACACAGCTTGGAATTAGGCGTATCTGAAGATATGTTGGGCCGTGTATTCGACGGTTTGGGTCGTCCCATTGACGGTGGCTCTGATATCTTGGCTGACAAACGCTTAGACATCAATGGCCAACCAATGAACCCAGCAGCTCGTGACTATCCTTCCGAATTTATTCAAACAGGGGTTTCCTCTATTGACGGTTTGAATACTTTGGTTCGTGGTCAGAAATTGCCGATTTTCTCCGGCTCTGGTTTGCCTCACGCTGACCTTGCTTGTCAGATTGCTCGTCAAGCAAAAGTATTAAAGGCTGACTCCAAATTCGCAGTAGTATTTGCTGCTATTGGGATTACCTTCGATGAAGCTGACTTCTTTATCAGCGACTTTAAGAAAACAGGGGCTATTGACAGAACAGTTCTCTTTATGAACTTAGCTGATGACCCTGCTGTAGAACGTATCGCTACCCCTCGTATGGCTTTGACTGCTGCTGAATACTTGGCATTTGAAAAAGGCATGCAGGTATTGGTAATCCTCACTGATATTACCAACTATGCAGAAGCATTGCGTGAAGTATCTGCAGCTAGAAAAGAAGTACCGGGCCGTCGTGGTTATCCTGGTTACTTATATACTGACCTTGCAACCCTTTATGAACGGGCAGGTCGTCAGTTAGATAAAGATGGTTCTATTACCATGATCCCGATTTTGACCATGCCGGAAGATGATAAAACTCACCCAATTCCTGACTTAACTGGGTACATTACCGAAGGTCAGATTGTACTTGCTCGTGAGCTCTATCGTAAAGGCTATGCGCCTCCGGTAGATGTATTGCCATCTCTTTCCCGTTTGAAAGATAAAGGGATTGGGAAAGGCAAAACTCGTGAAGACCATGCAAACCTTGCCAGCCAGATTTTTGCATCCTATGCTCGTGGGAAAGACGCAAAAGAATTAATGGCTATTATGGGTGAAGCAGCTTTATCCGAAGTAGATAAACTTTATGCAAAATTCGCTGAAGAATTTGAAAAGCAATATGTAGACCAAGGTTATGAAACCAACAGAACCATTGAAGAAACACTTTCTTTGGGTTGGGAATTGCTTTCCATTTTACCGAAATCCGAATTAAAGCGTATTAAACCGGAATTCATTGAAAAATATTTGCCGGTTAAATAAGGGAGGGACAGAAAATGGCCCGACTAAATGTAAACCCAACTCGGATGGAGTTAAGTAAGTTAAAAGGTAGAATTAAATCCGCGCGCAGAAACCATAAATTGCTCAAAGATAAACGAGACGAATTGATGAAACAATTTTTGGAAATCGTACGGCAGAACAGGGATTTACGTATTAAAGTGGAAGAAGCTTTGATGCGTGCCCATGGTAGCTTTACTGTTGCTTCTGCGGTAATGAGCCCAGAAATGTTGGAACAATCTTTGATTTATCCGAAACAATCTGTTTCCTTGGGGATCTCTTATAAAAACATCATGTCTGTAGATGTACCTCGTTACGATTACAAAACAGAAAATGATGACCCTTCGGAAATCTTTCCTTATGGGTTTGCTCAAACTTCTGGGGAATTGGATGACGCTGTATCGGAGTTATCCCAGATTTTAACAGATATGTTGAAGCTGGCTGAAATCGAAAAAAGCGTGCAATTGTTGGCGCAGGAAATCGAAAAAACTCGCCGTCGGGTAAATGCGCTGGAATATGTAATGATCCCGCAGCTTAACGAAACAATCAAATATATCAAAATGAAATTGGATGAAAACGAACGGAGTAACACCATTCGCTTGATGAAGATTAAAGATATGATGATTGAAGAAACGCGGGGCAAATAATACCGATGAAAAGAGACTAGATTTAATCTGGTCTCTTTTTTTATGTCTGGTGGGTTGGTAAAGGATTTTTACACTAGATATCGAATAAAGAAGATAGTAAAAATTAGCTTGGAAGGGTAGTAGCCAAAAAGAGAAAATTTTGATATGATAATAACAATATGAGCGCGTGTATAGATGATAATCGTAAGGAGTGAAACGGATGGTGTTATCTGTAAAAGGACAAGTCCTAAAAAACGAGCCTGTCCAACCTGGCATTTATGAAATGACCATTGCTGCACCGCAAATAGCAGAGCAGGCAGCGCCAGGACAGTTTGTTATGGTGCGTCCTATTTATCGCAGTTTTGAACCGTTCTTAAATCGTCCCTTTGGCATTAGTGATATTGATACTATTAGAGGTACTATCAATATTCTCTATATTGTAGTGGGGAAAGGTACCGATCTGATGAGCGAAATGCAGGTCGGCGATGATGTGTTTCTTATTGGACCGGTGGGCAATGGGTTTACTGTTGCGCCGGAAGGGAAAAAAGTGGCTCTTGTGGCTGGTGGCATGGGGATTGCACCGTTATTGCCTCTGGCAAAAACATTACAGGACAAGGGCGTTATCACTTATGGACTCATGGGGGCAAGTAAGGCTACTGCATTAGTGGGGATGGATAGTTGGCGAGAAGCTGGTGTGCAGGTGCAAATCGCTACCGACGATGGCTCGGTAGGTGCAAAAGGCTTTGTGACTGCTTTGCTGGAGGATTTATTAAAGGAGGAAACAATAGACTACATCTATTGCTGCGGTCCTACTCCTATGATGGCGCGGACAGTAGAAATCGCTGGGAAATATGGCGTACCTATCGAAGTGTCGTTGGAAAAGCGGATGGGGTGTGGCATCGGCGTCTGCATGGGGTGCATTTGCAAGCTGAAACAAGCCGATGGCTCGGTAAAGCAATACCGGGTTTGTTATGACGGACCAGTGTTCCGTGGGGAAGAGGTGGTTTTTGATGACTAAGACAGCTGTGAATATTGCCGGCATTGCTATGAAAAATCCAGTGTGCACTGCATCTGGTACCTTTGGTTATGGGGAAGAGTTTGGCAAGTTTTATGATATCAGCCGCTTGGGCGGCATCATGGTCAAAGGGGTATCAGCAGAACCTTGGCTAGGCAATCAAGGGGTGCGTATCGCTGAAACTGCTTCTGGTATGCTCAATAGTGTGGGCTTGCAAAATCCTGGCGTTGATTATTTTCTGGAACATTATTTACCAGAGCTGCGGAAGAAGGACCTGGCTGTCATTGTCAACATGGTGGGGCACTCGGTAGAAGAGTATGTAGCTGCTGTGGAAAAACTGGATGGACACGCGGGCATTGCAGGGCTCGAAGTAAACATCTCTTGCCCTAACTTAAAAGCTGGCGGGCTGGCTTATGGTACAGACCCAAAGATGGCGGCAGAAGTAACAACAGAAGTACGGAAACGGACTAAGCTACCGGTAATTATGAAGCTATCGCCGAATGTAACTAATATTGCGGAAATTGCGAAAGCCGTGGAAGCGGCAGGGGCAGACTGCGTATCTCTCATTAATACTTTGCTGGGGATGGCCATCGATGTAAAAACTCGTCGGCCAATCTTAGGCAATATAGTAGGGGGCTTATCTGGCCCAGCTATTAAACCAGTAGCGCTGCGCATGGTATGGCAGGTCCATCAAGCAGTACAAATCCCCATTATTGGCATGGGCGGCATTGTGACGGCCACTGACGCCATTGAATTTATGCTGGCCGGGGCTACTGGCGTTGCCATTGGCTGTGGTAATTTCATTAACCCTATGACTGCCATAGAAGTGATAGACGGTATCGAGGAATGGCTGGATAAAGAAGGGGTAGCCGATATTCATGAGATTATCGGCGGACTGCGTATTGGATAAATAAAATCATAAAATAGAGACAGAATAAGAAAAAGGAAGTAGGAGACGATGGAAAAGAAGAAGATATTATCTGTATGCGCTTTATGTTTATGCGGGGCCATATTATTTGCCGGCTGTGGCAAGGATGAGGAAAAACCTAATCCGCCTGAGCAAGAAAATAAACCGGGACAAGAAGAACAACTACCGGAAAACACCGGCGCTACCTGGACGGATATGACGGGTTGGGAAGGCAGCTATACCCTGGAGCAAGCGAAAGGCTATGCTAAAGAGTTACCCATTTATCCGGAAGAGCGGGGAAAATGGATGACCTATTATTTAGATAAAATGAATTATACTTTGCTTCCTGTTTTCACAGAAGGGGAAACCATTGATGAACAGCTGTTATTAAACAGTGGTATCATCTTTGCGCCTTGGATAGAACTAACAGAGGAAGAACAAACCGAAGGTATGTATTATAGCTTTTATCTAGAGAAAAAGGCACTGGAAGACGGTGTAGCCCGTCATATGGGCCAAACTGTAGAAAAGCCCCAGACCACTGATTTATTGATTTATGATGAAGCTGCAGGCCGATATTATCTGGAAGTATTTGGGGCAGATAGCTATTACCTACGTATGGAAAAATTGCTCCAAACCAATGATGGGGATTATATTGGTTGCTTTTATGCCTACTCTATGATGTCGGTACCGGAAGATATGGGCTTTGAGAATGAAGACGATGTATTCAATTATTTCAATAGTGATATGCCGGAAAACTTGCCGCCTGTTACGAAAAAAGTGATTATCAAGTGGCGTCCTTTAGATGACGGTAGTGGCACAGATGTATTATATTTGGCACATGAAAGCATTGATGCAGAATAGTCTCAAAAGGCTGTAAGTTTATTGACAGCAGATAGGTTTTTGTTTTACAATATTTGGTAACAGCGACAGAAAGCGGATAGCAATAAAAGTAATGATAAATTTTTAATCAAAACCAAGGAGGAAGAAAAATGGCAAAGCAAAAGTTTGAACGGACAAAGCCACATATTAACATTGGGACCATTGGACACGTAGACCATGGTAAGACGACATTAACAGCAGCAATTACAACCTGCTTATCCACAGTA